>CAYQFU010000029.1:0-29022 GCA_964416775.1 uncultured Ktedonobacterales bacterium | reverse complement strand
CGCCTCCCTTCAGAACGCCATTCGTCCCAGCCGCCGCATGCGGTGGGCGCCGCAGCGCCGGTTGGCGCGCAGCATATCGCAGCAGCGTGCCGGTTGCGGGTACGACTCACGTGTCCAGGCAAAGGCAAGCGCTACTACCGCCTCCTCGTCCACGGGCCGGGGCAGCGCGTGCGCTTCCAGTCCCGCCATTGACGCGCGGCGCTCCAGCGCCTCCAGGTCCGAGTCGCGCGTCCAGAGCACGGCTGGCGGCAGCGGGCGCATGGTCTCCGCGCAGACGACCTGCAGGAGCGGAAGCAGCTCACCAGCATCCGCATCGGCATCCGCCACAAGCAGCGACGGCGGCCATCCAACCCGCATCAAGCGCTCCACGCCACCAGCCACGCATAAGCTGTGGCTCACCGCCAGCCCCACGCGCTGGAATCCCAGGCGCAGCCTTGCCGCTACTTCCGTGTCATCCGTGACCAGGAGAACCAGTTTGGGTCGCATGGTCGCGCCTCCAGAGGACGCCATTGCCCTCGCTCGCACGCCATCCTGGCTGTGCATTCTGTAGGGACCGCTCCATCCACTCGGCCAGCGGCTCTTGGCGGCGACTCCTCGTCCGCATCGCGAAACGGGACGGCAACTCGGCCATCACTCGGACCAGTCCGCCCCGCGGAAGTCCTCGTATTCCCAGCGTTTCAAGCGCTCGGCCAGCCGCTCCGCCCAATGCGCACACATCGCCCGAGCCGTTGCCAGACGCGCGGTTGCGCCTTCGGGGGAGCGCACCGTGCAGTCCGCCGCATGCGCCGCTTCGTCCGCGGCCCAGGCCGCGATGAACTGAAATACCTGGAGCAATACTTGATAGCGATCGTTTTCGGGTGTGCCTGGAGTGACTGGCATCGCCCCACTCCTTTCTTCGTCGCGCGAACACCCGCAATCGGCCGCACAGTAGCCGGCGGGGTCACGCCGCGGGCAGATCGCCACCCCGCCGGAAGGCTTCCAGAATCGCCGCCAGCCCGGCGTGCAAACGACCTGCAACGATCTGTAGCTGCGCCAGCTCGACCAGCGGAGCCAGCGGCTCGGGTGACACGATGTGCGGTCGCACGTGTGCCGAAGGCCGCAGGTCCTTGATGCACGCCCGCGCCAGCTCGCGGGCCTGTTCCAGGGCGGCATCGACAGCGAGCGTATCCATCTCCACCTGAACCATCACCTGGCTCACCCTGACGAGGAATGTTTCCGCGATCAACGCCATGCCGAGGAGCAGCGCCTCAGGATCTCCATGCTGGATGTGAGGCAGCTCCCACAGCACACTGTCGACGACCAGGAGCGGCGTCAACTCATGAATGAGCTTCCGTGCGTCGTGTAGACAGGCCTGTCCGTGGCCGTTCATCTGTTCGTTTGGCATGGCACCGAGCCTTTGCATGCGGAGCGCTCCACGCTGAGTGCTCCGCGAGTGTTGCTCCACTGGACCCCATTGTCCAGGGCCCTACAAAGCCGAAAAGCCAAACTGTCCAGCGGGGACAGGCGGACATCCTGCACCTGCCCGGGACGGCGTTTCGCGGCAAGCGGCATGGCCCCATCCACCGCCGAGCGCCCCGCGAAATACTAACCGCACTTCATCGCACACGCCACAAGTCACTGGCTTAGTAATATATTAACATGTTGCGTCATTCTACGTCAACGGTACTCGATAAGTCCTATCCCTTACCGCACTGTTCGTCCAGTGAAAGACGCAACGACTTAGAGTGTGAAAGGAAGCAGGGGCGTCCACAGCCTGTTTGTCACGAGGCCGCTCATCGGCAGGGCATACGGCAGACACGCCGCTACCTCGGCTATTGACTAATAGAGGAAAATGAAGTAGACTGTATAACCAATACAATGTAGTCCACGCGATTTTGTGCGAAGTGGACACAACAGACGCATGTCCGAACGGGCCTCCTGTCGACACGCCCGCTGCTGCGTCATGGGAGGAGCGGTACCTCCATGCTTGCCCAGGACTCCGACCAGCTCTTGCGCCTTGGCTCGCTCCTCAAAGAGGCACGCAGGCGCCTTCACCGCACCGCGAAAGATGTGGCGCAGGACGCTGGCATCACGCCCACCTATCTCTGGATGCTCGAGACGGGGACGAACCCCAAGACGGGCCGGCCCGCTCGGCCGTCCGCCGATGTGCTCGTGCGGCTCGCGGAAACGTTGGAGATCGAGCGCGCCGACATATTCACCCTCGCAGGCTACCCCGATCTTGCCTCCGCGGCCACGGCCACTGCGCGTCGCTCCGGCGCTGCTACGCCACGCCGGCCGGCGCCACCATTCGACGGGTGGCTGCTCGGCGCGCCCGACCCGCTCGTCGGACGCGCCACCGAGCTGCAAAAGCTGAGCACCCGCCTGCACCCAGACCGGCCGAGCGTCGTCGCCATCACCGGATTGGCCGGCATTGGCAAGACCGCACTGGCGGCTACGATCGCCCGCCAGTTACACGAGGAGAACCGGTTTCCTGGCGGCATCGCGGTCGTGCTCTGCCAGGGCCTGACTGCCTCCTCTGACGTGCTGCGCCGCGTGCTGGCGCGCTTTGATCCCGCGCGCCACCAGCCAGATGCCACGGACCTCAGCGCGCTGGGCGAGCTCGCCCAGCGTCTCCTGCGCGGCACCCCCGCGCTCGTCGTGCTGGATGACGTCGTGCCCGACGTACCGGTGGCTGACGTCGTCGCTCCGCTGCGCGCGGCTGGTGCCAGTCTGTTGCTCACCGCGCGCCACCGCCTGCCCGCGGCAGCCGTCTCTATCGCGGACACTCTTCCCCTCGAGCTGCTGTCGCAGGCGGAAGCGCTGGAGCTGTTCGCTCTCGCCCGCGGCCACACTGGCGCGGATACGGTCGCAGAAGCGGATACGCCATCCGCCGAGCGCATCGTGAACGCCCTCGGCTGTCACACCCTCGCCGTGAGGCTGGCCGGCACCTACGCCGCGAATGCGCAGCGTGACCTGGCAGCGCTGGCCGAGGAGCTCGAGGATCCGCTACGCAAGGTGGCGCTGCCGGACGGAGACACGCCGAGCGCCGTGCAGCAGGCTTTCGAGCAGAGCATCCAGGCCCTGCCTGAAAACGCACAACAGCTCTTCGCTTCCCTGGCCGTGTTCCAGGCCAACGAGTTCGGCCGAGGCGCGCTCTCCGCTTTGGGGACGGCCTTGCGCCTGGACGTTCCAGAGCGCGCCATCGATCTGCTCGTGCTGCGCGCCCTCATCAATGCCACCACCAACGGCACCATGCCCGCCGCGAGTGACCGCGAACGGCTGCGACTGCACCCGCTGCTGCAGGCCTTGTCCCTGGTGCGCTTCAATGCGCTCTCCGACGAGCGACGCGACACGATGCAGCTGGCCATCGCCCAGTATTACGCGACCTACACACAGCGCCTGGCCGCGAGCGAACTGTCCCATGCCGAGATCAACCGCGCCATCGAGCAAGACGAGCCGAACGTCATCGGGGCGTTGGAGTGGGCGCACCAACGCGGCCATCTCGAGCTGGTCGTCGCCCTGTGCTCTGGTGTGCAGCGATTCTGGCGCGACCGCGGGTCCACGCGCGCCTCGCTGAAATACTTGCTGTGGGGTGTGTCCGCCGCCGAACAGCAGCTTGGCGATCCCGCCAACCCGGACCCCGCACGCGCCGACACGCTGTTCTGGCTGCAGCTCAACCTGGGATACGCCTACCAGTCGACGGGGGCCTTGCGTAAAGCTACCCACCTCTACGAGCGGGCCCACTTTCTCGCGTGCCAGTCGCATGCGCGACGGAACGAAGGGGCCGCTCTTTCACGACTGGCCCAGATCTACCATGCGCGCGGCCAGCTGGAGGAGGCACGAGATCACCTGGAGCGCAGTCTGGCGATACGGCGCGAAGTCGAAGACCGGCGCGGCGAAGGCCAAGACCTGCGGCTGCTCAGCCAGATCGCGCAACATCGTGGCAAGCTCGACGATGCCGAGCGTTATTTGCAGCGCAGCCTGGCCATCGCGCGGGAACTGGACGATGCGGCGGCCGAGGGCACGGTGCTGGCGAATCTCGGCCGCCTGGCCCGCGACCGCGGCAAGCTGGATGACGCCGAACGCTGTTTGAACCGCTCGCTGATGTTGGCGCGTGACGTCGGCAATCGCCTGTGCGAAGGCACCGTCTTACGCCATCTGGGTCGTGTCGCTCGCGACCGGGGCCGCATCGAGGAAGCTAAAGAGCGCTTCGAGGAAAGCCGGGTGATCGCGGAGGAAATGGAGGACATCCGCGGCAAGGGGACCATCCTGGCACAGCTTGGCCGGCTCGAGTTCTGGGGTGGACGGCTGGATGAAGCCGAGAAGCTGCTGCGCCAGGCGCTGGACCTCGCACGCCGGGTGCAGGACGCGCACGGCGAGGGGCTGTGCCTCGCCGAGCTGGGACTGGTGGCCCAGGTTCGCGGACAGTTGAACGAGGCGGAACGACGCTACGAGACGGCAGAAGACCTCTTCGAGCGAGCAGGAGCCCGGCGTGACACCGGTCGCGTGCTCTCGCGCCTGGGACAGGTCGCCCAGCTGCGGGGCCGACTGCGACGCGCCGAGCAGCTCCACAATAAGGCCCTGGCCATACACCGCGAGGTGCAGGATCTCCGCGGCGAAGGGATTGACCTGGCCAATTTAGGGCAAGTGGCGCACCTGCGTGGCAACCTGTCGTTGGCCGCGAGCTATTACGACCAGAGCCTGGCCATCGCCCGCGAGGTGCAGGACCGTCGCGGCGAAGGCATCGTCCTCTCGCATCTGGGCTGGCTGGCTCAGGAGCGGGGCGAGCTGAACCAGGCGGAAGACTACTACCGGACGAGCCAGGCCATTTGCCGCGAGGTGATGGATCGCCACGGTGAAAGCGCCATCCTGGCCCAGCTCGGCTGGCTAATGCAATCCCGTGGCGAGCTGGATGCCGCCGAACGGTACTACAAGCAGTACCTCGAGCGTGCGCGTGAGCTGAACGATCGGCGTGCGGAAGGCGCGGCGCTCTCGCAGATGGGCTGGCTGGCGCAGGCGCGAGGCCAACTGGACGAGGCCGAGGCCATGTACAGACAGAGCCTGGCCATTCGCAGGGAGGTCCAGGATGAGCGGGGTGAAGCGACCGACCTTGCCCGGCTCGGGCGTATCGCCATGCGGCGCAGAGAATACCCACTCGCCGAAGAGTACGGTAAGCAGGCGCTCGAACTCGACCGCAAGGTGCTGAATCAGCGGGGCGAGGGGATCGATCTGTCGCGGCTGGGCCAGGTGGCCGCGGAACAGCGACACGTTGATGAGGCACGCCAGTACTTCGAGACGAGCCTGGCCATTCGCCGCGAGGTCGAGGATCGTTACGGCGAAGGCATCGATTTGGCGCGTCTGGGCCAAATCGCCCAGGAGTGCGGCCAGCCTGAGGAGGCGGAGCGCTACTACCAGGAGAGCCTGCGCCTGCGCCGTGACGTACAGGACCGGCGCGGCGAAGCCGAAGTGCTGTTCTTGTTGGCGCGGCTGCGCGAGAGCCTGAACGAGCTGGATGAGGCGGAGCGGCTCTTTCGCGAGAGCCTGGCGCTTCGCCGGCAGGTCGGCATAATTCCCGACCTGGCGGACTCGCTGCGCGGCCTGGGGACGTTTCTCGTCGAGCGGCGTGCCAGGACCGAGCAGGGCCAGCGCCTGATAGTCGAAGCGCAGGAACGCTCCGCCAGCACTGATCTGCCTAACGAAGACGATCTGCGACCAGACATCCCGCGCGGTGCCTATGAAGTGTGACGCCGACGCGCGGTGGGGCAACGGCATCGGTTGAGGCGGCGGGTCCACATGCCTCAAGCATCCACAGCCGGTGGGCATCCGACGCAGGCCTCGCAAACGGGTGCCGTACGGCTGGATGGCGTTCGGCGCGTTCAGGGCAATTGCATCAGCGCCAGCGGCCAAGGCACCAGCACAGCGGCCAGTCCGCTGGCCACGCCGACGCCCCAGCCCAGGATCACCTGGCCGCGGGTGTGGCGTCCCAGCGCCACGCGCGACCACCCGACGAGCAGCGCCGCGGCGGTCATGGGACCGGCGAGGATCGTCGGGTCGCGCAGCGGCGTGGCCAGCCAGAGCAGGGTGGCGCAGAGCGACGCGGTAGTGGCGTGCGCGCTGACCTTGTACTCGAAGTTGATCAGGCCGTTCACCACATTGGCGGCCGCCAACGCGATCGCGGCACGCACGGTGACGCGCGGCGCCGCGGCGACGACGAAGACCGCCGCCGTCGCCAGCATACAGGCGATGCCGAACGGATAGAGCAGGTAGCGATGGCGACGCACGCTCACGTCTGTGTCGGTCCAGCGGCCGCGCAGCACCTGGGTCAGCACCAGGACCGCGACGGGCAGCGCGGTGATCGCCGCCGCCGCCAGAGCCAGCTCGGCCGAATCCGTCAGCGCCGCCACATCCAGTCGCGCCAATGTGCCGCCCCACGCGAAATACGCCAGCGCGAGCAGCGTCACCAGCGGCAGCAAGACAGGATGGAAGACGATAGACACGCTACGCGCCACCGGATGGTGGGCATGCGACTCCACGGAAGGCGGCTTGATGGTCGTCTGTGTGGTCATGACCTTCCTCGGCGGCAGCGCACATCCCACCGCGGGCGCTGCTCCACATCCCCATGATCGCGGAGCGCCCGCACGCCGCGGATGGCTGGCATGCACAGGCTTCTTGTACACTACAGCGCGGCCGCTGTCAATTCACAAGCGCCGCGCGTGCCATATCTCAGCCTTCGGCCTTGCCCGCTCCGGCCAATGGCCTGCTCTTCCCATCGGCGGAGTGCTACACTGCGCTCTGGCGCATGCCCACGTCCCGATTGTGGGTGTGACGCAGGGAGCGAATCAGTGAACGCATCGAGGAGGGCCATGGTGGAGCGACCCGTGCTGGGCGGCGTGCGCATCGTCGACCTGACCACCCTGCTGCCGGGGCCATACTGCACACAAATTCTGGCCGACCTCGGCGCGGAGGTGATCAAGATCGAGCGGCCCGGCGCCGGCGACCCGTTGCGCGACATCGCGCCCGCCACGTTCGCCGCCATCAATCGGGGCAAGCGCAGCGCGACTCTCGACCTGCGCGACGACGCCGACCGCACTCGTCTGCACACACTCATCCGCACCAGCGACATCTTCGTCGAGGGCTTCCGGCCGGGCGTGGCCGCGCGGCTGGGAGCCGGCTACGAGGAACTGGCGGGGCTCAACCCACGCCTGATCTATTGCTCGCTCAGCGGCTATGGGCAGACGGGACCCGGCCGCGATTGGCCCGGCCACGACATCAACTACCTGAGCACCGCCGGGGCGCTCGACGTGACGGAGGCGCCAGGTCAGCCGCCGCGCCACTTCGCCAGCATCCCCATGGCCGACCTCGGCAGCGCCCTCTTCGCCGCCACGGCCATCCTCGCCGCGCTGGTGCGGCGAGCCAACGATGGCGCCGCCGCCACCGGCGCGTATCTCGACGCGTCGCTGGCCGGCGCCTCGCTCGCGCTCATGTCCACGCGGCTGGGCGAATCGGCGCGGCTGGGCGACGCCCTGGCGGCCCACGCGCTGCGCGGCGGCGCGTATCGAGCTTTCGTGGCCGCCGATGGCCGCGCCCTCACCGTCGCCTGTGTCGAGGACCCATTCTGGCAGCGGCTGTGCCTCGCCCTGGATCGCCCTGACCTCGCCGCCAGCCCTGAATGGGCCAGCTTCGCCCAGCGCACCGTGCGCGCGGACGAGCTGGATGCCGTGCTGGCCGCGGAGCTCGCGCGCCGGCCGTGCGACGAGTGGATCGCCCGCCTGCGCGCTGCCGACGTGCCCGTCGCGCCCGCCAACCTGCCGAGCGAGGTGCCCGGCGACCCCTACGCCGCGGCCAGCGGTCTGCTGGTCACCGACGACACGGGGGACGTGCCCCTGCGGGCCGTTCGCTATCCCGTGCTCATGCCCGGCCTGGCCGCTCCGCCCGAGCGGGAGGATGACCGGCGCGCGCCAGCGCTGGGCGAGTATAATGCGCTGCTGCCACGCCTGGACAGCAGCTCACATCACCCTGAGGAGACCAGCCGATGAGCACGCCCGAGAACCCGACCGACCACCCGTCCGGCACCGTCCGCGACCAGCGCCCCGCGGGCGGCGTCCCCAACGACGCGCCGCGTGATGGGGTGGGCGCGGACAATGCGCTCACCGGCGATCTGCGCGGCACGCCCCGGTTCTTCGAGTATTGGAACACCATGGACGCCGTCAACTGGATGGGCGTGCGCATCGTCGAGAGCGCGGACGGGCGTGCCATAGCGAGCTTCGAGCCGGAGAAGCACCACCGCGGGGCGGGTGTCGGCGGTCGCGCGGTCACCGGCGCCACGCAGGCGTACATCTTCGACTTCGTGACGGGAGCGGCGGTGTCGTCGCTGTCGCACGGGCTGTTGCACCAGGTCACGGTCCAGCTGGACTGCCGCTACCACCATCCGGCCTACGACGCGCCGCTCACCTTCGAGGCACAGGTACAGAAAGCTGGGCGCCAGGTCGTCTTCGTCGAGGCGACGTGCACGGACGCCACCGGACGCATCTGCTCCCGCGCCAACGCCGTCTACTATCGCTTCGACCAGCGGCCGACTCCCGCCGCCACGCCCGAGAACGAGGGCTCAAGGTAAGCCCCTCTCCCGGCCTCTCCCCGCTGCGGCGGAGAGAGGAGTGCAGTTGTGGCTCTCACGTGTGGTTCAGATGGTGCTCATCCTCATCTCAGCCTGGGCGCGTACAGTGCACAGGATGGTCATGTACGCATGTGCGACCACGCACAAACCTACTGAGGAAGGGCCGAGGAAGAGCCTATGCTGGAGATCCTGCGCGCCATTGGCGGCATCGTGCTGGTGGATCTGGCGCTGAGTGGGGACAACGCGCTCGTCATCGGCGCCGCCGCGGCCAGCCTGCCGCAGCGCCAGCAGCGCACCGCCATCGTGCTGGGCGGCGCGGGCGCGATTGTGCTGCGGGTGCTGCTCGGCGCCGCCGCCACGATCCTCCTCGTGCTGCCACTGTTGCAGGCCATCGGCGGACTCGCGCTGCTCGTGGTGGCCGTGCGCCTGCTCGCCGGCCGCGATGACCATGCCGAAACGGGCGCGGAGGACGCTCATGCGGCCGACGCATCGGCGGCTCCCGACGCTAGTCGCGCGCCGCGCACGCGTGGGTTTGGCGCGGCGCTGGCGACCATTCTGGTCGCCGATGTAACCATGAGCCTGGATAACGTGCTGGCCGTTGGCGCGCTGGCCTCCGGCCACCTGCCCATCCTGGCCGGCGGCCTCCTGCTTAGCATGGTAATACTGCTCGTGGGCAGCGCCATCGTGGCGCGGCTCATCGGGCGGCTGCCCTGGCTGCTCGACCTGGCCGCCCTGGTGCTCGGCTGGACCGCCGCCAGCATGGTGTTGAGCGATACACAGGTGGGCCCGCTGGTGGCACGCCTGCCGCTGGCAAGCTGGTGGGTTCCCGCCGTGTGCATCGGGTTCGTGCTCGCCGCCGACGTGCTTCTGCGCCTGCGTGCCGCTCGCGGGCGCGCCGATCAGCCCGACCAGGCACCCGAGCGCGATGCGGCGAGCGTCTGAGGTTGCCTCCCCTCCCGCGCCGGCTATTTCGTGTTCTTCGGCCCCAAGAAGCTGTACAGCAGCGGGCCGACCCAGATGGGCAGGAGCACCAGCAGAAAGATCGTCCAGGCCCATTTGCGCTCCTGAATCGAATCGAAGAGCGCGATAATCCAGGCGAGCGCGTACAAAATCAGACCGGCGACGAGCGCCAGCAGCGCGTAGCCGACATGGCTGGAAAGGCTGGTGAACCCCAGAATAGTAAGCCCGGCCGTCAACAGCGTCAGGATCAAGACCGTCCATTTGCTCAGAAACGTGTATTTCACGCGTGTCCTCCCGGCGTCTTGCGCCTCTACCGCGCGGCACATGCCGCAACGAGCGTCCAGATTGGGTAGCGCTCGTGTCGCTCAGCTCTCACCGCACAGCATGACCGCTCAGTGTGAGGCCAGGCTGAGGCCCAGCTGTGATGAGGCTGAGCCATTGCCCTTCGAGCTGGCGTCCGCTTGCTCTCAGCTAATTTTCAGCGGTCGTTCACACATGCTTCAGACTCACCGCCTATACTCAGGCGCGGGCCAGTCATCCGGACGCCAGCACGGACCGGCAAGCGGATGGCGATGCCGCACGCCCCATATCCTGTCCCACGACAATGGAGAGTCGCCGGATCGTTTCCTATCGCCGATCCAGGAAGGAGCGCGGCATGAAGGACAGCACGTCCCCCACACCCACCGCGGCAGCGAGCGAGGCCGCGCCATCCAACGCGCGGCCACAGCGGCGAGGAGTGCCTTTCCCCGACGGATTGGCCGCCGGCACGCTCGGCTCAGGAGTGATCGTGGGAGCCATCGGCGCGAGCTGGGCGCTCGTGCTGCTGGCCGATCTGCTCACCCGCGGTGACCTGGCGCTGTCCATCCTCTACGCGATTCCTATCGCCCTGACGCTCTGGCTTCCCCTCGGCTCCATGCCGGGCCGGCCGACACTGGTGGTGTTGTCCCTGGCGTTGGGCGCGACGGTGCTGGCGATGTTCGTCGGCGCCGACACGCGTTTCGGACCGGCCTGGCGCACGGGGTTCGCCGCCGACCCCATCGCGCTGGGCAACCGGCTGCTAGGCATGGGGTCGCAGGTGGTGGTGGCCATGACGGTGGCACGCCATCGCCACGCGCAGGCGATCGAGCGCGCCGTGGTGGCGCGGCTCGAAATGGCCCTGCGCACCACGGACGAGTTCGTGGCGCTTGCGTCCCACGAGCTCAAGAATCCTCTGGCGGGCGCCCGCGGCTACGCCCAGCTGTTGTTGCGCCGTGCCACGCGCGGCCAGACTTCCGGACTGGACGCGCAATCCACCGAAGCCCTGCGCCTCATCGACAGCCTGCTCGGCCAGCTGAACGCCCTCATGGACGACCTGCTCCACGTGTCCCGCGTGCACAGCGGGCAGCTCGACCTCGCGCTGGACCGTGTGGACCTGGCCGCGCGCGCGCGGCGTGTGGTGGAGGAAGCGGCCCGGCGTGCGCCAGGCCACGCCATCACGCTCGTCGCCCCGCCTGAGGGAGCCTGCGCTCGAGCCGATGGACGGCGCATTGACCAGGTGCTGATCAATCTCGTGGGCAACGCCGTCAAATACAGTCCCGAGGGCGGCCGGATCGCCGTGAGCATCTCACAGCAACGCCAGCCGCTGCCGGCGGAGCCTGGCGACGACGACAGCGCGACCGCATCCGCGGCGGCGAACGGCTGGGTGGTCGTCCGGGTGCGCGACGATGGCATGGGCATCCCACGCGCGGAACACGCGCGACTCTTCCAGCGCTTTGTGCGCGCCTCCAACGCCGACGCATCGCCCATCGCCGGCACCGGCCTGGGTCTATATCTCTGCCGTATGCTCGTCGAAGCTCAGGGCGGCCGCATCTGGCTCGACCAATCTGAGGAGGGCCGGGGATCCACCTTCGCGTTCGCATTGCCAGCCTGGCCCGAAGGCGATCGACTGGATAGCGGCGGCTCATCGCGCGGCGGACGCGATTACCTGGAAGGCGGTAGCTCACCCCACGGCGCGGTGAGCCACTTCGAGCCACGCGAGCCGTTGCATGCCGGCATGCTGTGGCTGGGGCGTGCGCCCGCTACGCGATGGGCGGCGCCGGCAGCACGACGCTGAACGTGCTGCCGCGGCCCGGCGTGCTCTCGACGGTGATGGTGCCGCCGTGCTGTTGAGCGAGCGTGCGCGCGATGGCGAGGCCCAGTCCGGTGCCGTTGCGGTCGCGCGCACGGTCGGCACGGTAGAATCGGTCGAAGATGTACGGGAGATCGGCGGTGTCAACGCCGATGCCCGTATCGCGCACTCGTAAGAGCGCCTGGCCATCCCGCAGGTGTAGCGAGACCGTGACAGCGGCGACCGCCCGCTCGGGCGGCGTGTACTTGAGAGCGTTGTCCAGCAGAATCAGGGTGAGCTGGCGCAGCTCCTGGGCATCGCCGCGAATGCGGACCGGCTCCACATGCTCGATCTTCAGCTTCAGCGGCGACTCTTCGGCCTCCAAACGCGCCCGCGTCTGCCGCACCACGTCGACCACGACGTGGTCCAGGTCCACCAGAGGCGGCGGGCGGTGCGCCGCGCGCGCAGAGCTGTCCGCTGGGCCGGCCTGGTCTGGCGCGCGCTCACCGCGCGCGTCGGCACGCGCCAGCGCGAGCAGATCGTTCACCAGCTTCACCAGCCGCAGCGTCTCCTCCTTGGCGTCGGCCAGCATCGCGCGGCGCTCCTCCTGCGAGACGTCGGCTCCGTGGTCGAGCAGCAGGGCCAGATTGCCCTGGATGGTCGTCAGCGGGACGCGCAGCTCGTGCGAGGCATCGGCCACGAAGCGCTGCTGCGTTGCGGTCGCGCGTTCCAGCGCCGTCAGCATGGTGTTGAACGTGTCCACCAGATGCGCCACTTCGTCCTCGCCGCGCGGCCGGCGCACGCGCTGGGCGAGGCTGCCGATGTGCAGTTGGGTGGTGGTGGACGCGGCAATGGTGCCAGCCGTCGCGGCCACCTCGGCCAGTGGATGCATCATGCGCGCGGCAATGGCCGACCCGCCCGCCAGCGCGGCCCCCAGCGCGATCAGCCCACCCGTGATCAGCAGGGTACGCAGGGTGAGGAGCGTGGCGTCGACATCGTGCAGGGACTTCGCCACGACCAGCGCGCCGATGATGGGTGTCGGATTCTTGCTCTTCCCATCTGACGGCGCCCGCACGGGCAGGGCTTCTGCCTGGATGCGATCGCCTTCGACGGTCATCATGTACCAGCTCGACTGACCCGCACGCACGGCCGCCAATGCCCGTGGCGTCAGCGGCACCGCGTGGGTGTGCATGGACGTGGAGCGATAGTGCGTGCGTCCCTGAAAGTCGAGCACTTCGACGGTCACACCTGGCTCGCTATAGCTGTCTACGGCATCCAGCGTGAGCTGATCCGGCCAGTACGGAGGCGCGGACAGCAGCGTGCGGTCCAGGTCCGCGGTGGCGACGCGCGCCTCGGCCTTCACAGTGTCAATGACGCTGCCATTGATGGCCCCCGCGGTCAGCGCATAGACGAGGATGCCGAACAGCACCAGCACGGCCATCAGCAGCGCGCTGTACCACAACGCCAGACGCGCCCGCAGCGAGCGCCGCCATACGGGGGTCGACGCCTTAGGCTGGGCACGTGCCAACGTCGTGCGCGCGCCAAGGGGAAGGCGCTCGCCCAGGACACGCACCGCTGGAATAGCCGGCATTCTGACGCGCATGTCGTACCGCCCCCGTACGCTAGCTAGTCTTTGAAGACGTAGCCGACGCCGCGAATGGTATGGATCAGCCGCGGCTCGCCCTCCGCCTCCAGCTTGGCGCGCAAATAGCCGATGTAGACCTCCATGACGTTGGAGGATCCCTCGAAGTCCAGACCCCACACGCGGTCCAGAATCACATCGCGCGGCAACACCTGGCGCGGGCGGCGCAGGAAGAGCGCCAGCAGCTCGTATTCGGTCGGCGAGAGCTCGATCTCACGCACGCCACGGTGCGCGAGACGCGTGCCGGTGTCCAGCTCCACGTCGGCGTAGCGCAGCACCTCATGGCGCTCAGGCTGGCTGCGTCGCAGCAGCGCCTTGACACGCGCCAGCAGCTCTTCGGGCGCGAACGGTTTCACCAGGTAATCGTCGGCACCGGCCTCCAGGCCATTGACGCGGTCCGCGATCTCGTCGCGCGCGGTCAACATGAGAATGGGAACGTTGTCGCCAGCGGCACGCAGCCGGCGCGCCACTTCCAGGCCGTCCAGCCCGGGCAACATCACGTCCAGCACGATGGCATCCGGCGGGCGCTCCAGGGTGCGCGCCAGCGCGTCATCGCCGCTGGCGGCTACGGCGACGCTGTACCCTTCGTAGGCCAGCGTGCGCCGCAAGACTTCGGTGATGCGTGGCTCGTCGTCCACGACCAAAACGTGCGCCTTCATAGCCGGGCCAACTCCTTATCCTGACTGGATGGCAAGCGCACCAACCGCTCCGTGCGACGAGCCCCCGCGGGCAGCGCCTTGCGCCTTTCCGGCATGCGGACGCGGACACGCGCACAGGGCGCATTGCTCCACCCTCGAACCAAGGCTCTCTGATGCGGCTTCACGAGCGCTAGTCGCGTGAGGCCAGTCATAGTGTGACACATGCCGGTGAGGCGACGCTGAGACAAAGCTGAATCGCACCTGAGCCACGCCACGTGACGGCCGCTCTCAGATGTGGTTAAGGGTCGATTCAGAGTCAGTTCAGGCAGAGCACGTATAACGGGAGCACGGCCGGGGCAGCGACGATGTTGAGCTCATGGCAGCGGTGCGCTGTCCCCGGACGGACACCTTGGGGACGCATGCCTCAGCTCGACGGCATGGCCTCCACCGGAGTAGACGGCTCCTTACGGGTGACAGCGGGAATGCGCACGATCTTCGCCCGGAACGCGGCAGGACGCGGCAACACGTGTAAGCACAGGTAGCTCAGCGCGCCGAAGTACAGCGCCACCACGGCGCCATGCGCCAGCAGGCTGAACAGATTGAGCTGTGAGAACACGAGGTATGCCCCCGCGAGCGCCTGCAACAACACGAAGGCGAGCGCGAAGAGGCTGCCGCGATACAGGTCGGGCCGGCCCCGCCGCAGCCTGCGCGCCCACCAGACGAGCGCGGCCGTCCAGATCGTCAGCACGAGCGCGCCGAAGCGGTGCAGCAGCACGATGGCGCGCGCGGCGCCTGTGGCGCCTGTGAGCTGCGGCACGATGGCTCCCTGGCAGAGCGGCCAGTCGGGGCAGGCCAGTCCCACGTTCTTGTGGCGCACATAGGCGCCGACGTACACCACGACATAGGTGAAGGCGATCAGCCCCCAGACGGACCACGCGAAGCCGCGCGGCAGCGGCCGGTCACGCAGGGCGTCCGCGCCGTCCGCTTCATACAGCGCGACAGACGTCAGCAGCACGGACGCGAACGCGATCAATGAGACGCCAAAGTGCAGCGCCAGCACCTCGGGCGACTCTGGGTACATGACGGCCAGGCCGCCGAGCAGGGCCTGGATGACCAGGAAGGCCACCATCAGCGGCACGAGGATCTGGATCTCACGCCGCTGCCGCCAGTAGATGAGCGCGCCCACGGCCAGCGCCACGATCAACATGCCCTCGATGCCGGTGACGGTCCGGTGGCTATACTCGATGGCCGTGCTGACGGCGAACTCGGGAATGAGCTTGCCTCTACACAGCGGCCAGGAACGGCCGCAGCCGTTGGCCGAGCCGGTGTTCGTGACGACGTCGCCCATCACGAGCACCACAAACATGCCCACCGCGGCCACCACAGAGAGTCGCTTGATGGCGGTGCGCCAGTCAATGTGCCGCCAATCGGTGATGTTACGCATTGGCCCAGGATCGCTTTCCGTCTCGAATGGCTCGCCGTCGTGCCCTGCCGCGCGGGGATGTCTGCCAGTGGTGGCGTCGCGTACAAGGGAGACGGCGCAGAGATGATGCCTCAATCATGAAGGATACGGCATACACCACCTAATGTAAACGTCCAGTGCCAGACATGGGCTACACTTACGTGACGTAACCACGGGTGGCGAGTGTCACACGAGAGGCACATGATAGGCAAGGGAGGGCGCGATGGAGCGAGTGTGGGGTGGCATCGAGGGCGGCGGCACCAAGTTCGTCTGTTTGCTGGGCAGCGGGCCGGAGCATGTGCTGGCGACACGGACCATTCCGACCACGACGCCCGCCCAGACACTAGAGGCGGCGGCGCGCTTTTTCGAGGAGTCGCTGGATGGGCGCACGCTGGCGGCGCTGGGCGTGGCCAGCTTTGGCCCGGTGAACCTGGACCCTTCCTCGCCGGGATACGGCACCATCACGACGACGCCCAAGCCAGGATGGGCCAACGCGGAGGTCGTGGGGTTCTTCCGCCGGCGGCTGAGTGTGCCTGTGGGCTGGGACACGGACGTGAACGGCGCGGCGCTGGCCGAGCAGAAGTGGGGCGCGGCCAGGGGCCTGCATTCCGCGATATATTTCACGGTCGGGACGGGCATCGGAGGCGGCGCGGTCGTGGACGGCCGGCCCGTCCACGGGCTGCTGCACCCTGAGATGGGCCACATCCCCATTACGCCGCTGCCTGGGCAAACGGCCGAGGGCGTGTGCCCATACCATGGCGGCCGCTGCCTGGAGGGCGTAGCCTCAGGTCCGGCGCTGCGGGCACGCGCCGGCCGCTCACCGAGCGAGCTGCCGCCCACTGACCCGCTATGGGATGAGGAGGCGCGCTACCTGGCGTTCGCCGCGGCCACGGCGACGCTCATGCTCTCGCCGCAGCGCATCATCTTCGGCGGCGGTGTGCTCAAGCAGGAGCACCTCTTCCCGCGCATTCGCGCGCACTTCGTGGAGTTGCTCAACGGCTACGTCAGCAGCCCTGCCGTCACGACCGACGTGGCATCGTACATCGTGCCGCCGCTGCTGGGCGACCGGGCGGGAGCGCTGGGGGCGCTGGTGCTGGCCATGGCGATGGAGTCATAGTGCATTTGCAAGAAAGGGCGGAGAGCTGTAGCGCCGGTGTCGGGGCCCCGGTCTCGTCAGATGAGCCGGGCCAGCGCGTCGCTCATAGACGCGCCGGAGCGAATGGCCTCGCTCAGCACCTGGAGCTCGCGCTTCGGCTGGCTGCCCAGTGCTTCGGCCAAATGTTGGCACAAGGCGTGGTAGATACGCAGCGCCTCGCCGCGGCGCCGTACCGCCGCGTGGACAACCATCGAGAGGTAGACCGCGTCTTCGTCGTCCGGCAGCGCGTCGGTGAGCTTGTCAAGCAGAAGGATCGCCCGATCCAGGTTGCGGTCCGCAATCTCCGTATAGGCCAGGCGCCGGAGCAGCGCTGTCCAGAGCCGATGGTAGTGCTGGCGGGCAGCATTGCTCCATGCGGAATAGCGCTCCAGCAGCAGGAACGGGCCACGGTAGAGCGCAAGCGCCGCGTCGGCCATGCTTCGGCCGTCTCGTGTCAACTCGAGAGAGACAAGGGCGGCTTCGGCCAGGCGCTCGAAAGCCTGGGCGTCCAGCCAGATCAGTGGCGCTGCCAGGGTTTGGCGGTCCAGCAGCAACCTGATGGATTGGCGGTCGCTCACCACGTACGTCGAGGGTGCGTAGGCTGCCCGACCCGGCTCCAGCACCCGCCGCAGTTTCGAAAGCGTGTCGCGCAGGCGTGCACGACCCCGCTCCGGGTCGCTCTCGGGCCACAACGTCTCGATCACCTGCTCGCTGGTGAGCTGTTGGGTCGGGGCTGCCAGCAGGCACTTGAATAACGTCTGGCTCTGTGGGTTCCCCCATCTGACCTCGTCCCCGCCCGCACGCTCGGGCAGCAGCACACGGAAACGTCCAAGCGTGTAGATGCGGAGGCTCGCGGCACTGTACATGGCGCTCTGGATGGCGTCCTCACCCTTCGATAAGCCGGTCCGCGGGTGCCCCGCGCCAGGGATCGAGGGAGGGATAACATGGCGAGGGACAATTGGAGTGGGACGTGACGACATGCCGTTCGACCTCGCATCCTTCGCGCCGATGCATAAGCACCCATACATTCCTGCGCGCCTTCAGTTTGAGATTCGCTCCACCTTCACACCTCGCCGCCAGCCGCCATTCGGCTTGTTCCGGATGCCCCATAGGAGCGAGGAGTTCCGAGCGCGATGGCGGGGTGTGGACGCCGGTGTGTGCCAGCGCCGCCCACTTTGTATAGCCCAGTTTTCCCGGGCTGTCAATACCGCCCGCTGGCGACGAATTGGCGCGAAAGGCCTCCTTCAATGCGTGCAGCTCGTTCATCGGGGGTAATTCCACGAGAGTTGCACCTATAACGCCATGGAGAGACGCGGGCCCGCATCACGCCACCAACTCTTGCCTTCACGGCCATGGAATAGCATAGCCTGGCCATTCTGTCAATACTTTTTTTGTGACCAAGCGCAAATGCTTTCGGGGGATTGACCAAGTGGCAGGTCCTTCAATAGAGCATGTAGGCATGCACTCGTTCACTTCGGTACTCAGACACATCCACCTGCGCGCATCCGACTGGACTTGGTAGCGTCTCCGACTGAAATGCAGCTTCCGCATCGAGGCTTCTCTTGGCCCGCGACAGGTCAGCGACATTTCACCAACATTTCACCGATAGTTAGCCGACGTTACGCATACGGTTGTGTCCTACACTTGCCTGTGGAGCCCGCCTGCTCGTTGGCGGGGCGTTGTGGCCGGCCGCGATTGCGGCTGTGCACATGGAAAGAGCTCAGGCTGTGGTGGACCCTGATACCGGATATCTCCCGAGACTATCGTCACCCTTGCGGTTGGCGCATTACCCTGACACAGCGCGGCGTGCGGCGCGCCGCATCGGCATCTCGGTCCTGCTCGTGATTACGCTCCTCACCGGGACCAACGGCCCATTGGCGCAAGGCATTGGCATCAGCGTGCCATCCGCCCAGGCGGCTCCGATGGGGACCAAGGGTTCGCCGAACCGCGCTAATCCGCATGCTGGGAGCGCGTCCACGCTGCACCTGCCGGCGGTACCGAAGGGATCGAGCACGAACGTCCACACGGGGCCCGCGCAGCCGATCCACCATGGCGGATTCCAGCCGCGGAGCCTGGGTCGCATCAACCTGGATCCGATGAAGGGCGGGAAGTTCGTGGCGGCAGACGACAAGTTCGAGGTGGATGTGCCAGCGGGGGCCGTCACCACCGCGGACGTGAACGCTGCGGGCGGCGTGCTCGGGCTGCAGGTGGCGCAGATCGCCCCACCCTCTGGCTCCAATGCGGGCGGCAGCGGCATCATCTCGTTCGGCAGCTTCCTGCTGCAGGTAGTCGACGCGCATGGCGTGCTGGCCAAGCAAGGCCTAAACAAGCCCGTGACCGTCATGCTGCACATTGGCCAGGCGGCGGGCCTGAATCCACAGCACGCCTTCGTCCTGCTCAACGGCGGGCTGCCGACGAATCTCACCACGGTGGCCGCGGCCTCCACGACCGCCGCTAGCAGCGGCACCGCCAGCAAAACGGCTCAGCTTGTGAGCTCGGCGACCTTGGGTCTCGGCCAGCGCGCCACGCAGCCGGCCAAACTGGCTCGCACCGGCGACGCGTTGGTGGCAGGGCCCCTCACGATCTCTACCCCCAGCACCTCGATGTCCTGGAATACCACCAGCCCTATCGCCTACTTCGGCAAGCCAGACCTCTTCAACGCCGATCTCTCCGCAGGCTCGCTCGCAGCGAGCCTGCCGATCGACGTGCCAGCTGGTCCAGGGGGCTTGACCCCGCCGATTTCGCTGGCCTATAGCAGTGCGGCGGTGAGTGAGAACCAAAGCGTACAGGCTGCCGCGGGCTGGGTCGGTGAGGGCTGGAACCTCGCGCCTGGCTCGATCAATTGGTCCGAGCGCGACGGCACAGCTGGATGTGTGGCCAACCAAACCTGCTATCCAGTCATGGAGAGCCAATGGCAGCTCTCCGACCCATACGGGACCGGCTCGGAGCTGATCCCGCCCAATAACAGCGTCGCCACCTACTACGACGATACGCCCAACACGTACTTCGGCTCCAACTATCGCGCCACGATCTTGGCTGATTCCCCAGCGGCCTATTATCGGCTGGACGAGAGCCCCCCGCCGGCTAATGCCTATGGCGGTCCGGCGGCAATCTACGACAGTTCGGGGAATAACGTCACCTCATCGGCTGTCTACGGCGGGGGCAGTGTAGCTGGGCTGATCGCGGGTGACCGCGACGCGGCTCTCTCCTGGAGCGGTGGTGCGCACGCTGAGCTTAACGCCCCCTTCTCCTACGTCGAGGACGGAAAGCGTTGGAATGGACGGCCTTTCTCGATGGAATGCTGGTTCGAGATCAATAGTTACCCTTCCAGCTGGTCGGCGCTTCTATCCATGGGTTCCAATGGGCCTGGCAACTCTATTATCATACAGCTCAACAGCTCAGGTAGCTTGCTTGTGACCAACCTCGCCGGCAGCACGACACCGTCGGCGCCGGTAAGTCTCAATGTACCGCACCATGCTGTGGCCACCTTCGACGGCAGCAGTATCTATACCCTGTACCTGGACGGCGCGCTGGTCAGTTCAGTCAACGGGGGACAACTGGGGCCGTTACCCGGCCAAGCGAACGCCGAGATCGCTGACTGGAACTGCGCCTGGCACCCGTGCAATCCTTTCAATGGGGTGATCGACGAAGCGGGTTTCTACCGGTACCAGCTGAGCGCGAACCAGGTCCAGGCCCACTATGCCGCTGGAACGGCCGCCGCGACTTATATCAACCTACCCACGGTGTGGCATACCGCCAGTGAGAGCTACGCCAAGATCATCAGCTACCGCAACACCACGATCGACTTCGGCAATCACGTCAACCCGCCGTGTTTTCGCGTCTGGCTGAAGAATGGCATCATGGAGGAGTTCGGCTGCACCCAGAACTCGCTGATGGAGTACGTGGTGGTGCGCAACGGCCTTTCCCAGTACTACATCAGCAGTTGGCTGCTTGACATGATCACCGATCCGCAGGGCAACCAGATTCAGTTCACCTACCAACAGGACTTGGAGTCTCAGAACGGCCTGAGCTATCCGCGCGACGCCGTGCTCTCCTCGATCCAGTGGGACTCACCCACCTGCCACAGCGCCCAGACGATGTGCACGGGCAGTGCGTGGGCGCCGCTGATGCAAGTTAGCTTTTCGATGAATCACACTGTGACACGGCTGACCAACAGTCCATCGGGCTGCAACACGGGGCCCTCCCTGCGCTGTGACGACCCCAACGATCTCTCGCAGACGACCTGCCCAGGCACCAGCAACAAGGGCCTGGCGGCGCCGGCCGTGCAAAGCGATTACGTGCTCAACGACCTCTACGTACAGGTGCGCAACAGTGGGACGGCTGGGTGGAACACCCTGAAGGACTACCAGTTCAGCTACGAGCAAAGTGGGCCCGGGCAGATCACCGACCCGTCCACGGGGCAGTGCGAATCGACGGCCGGGTATCTTGACCTGACGCAGTTCACGGTGGTGGGAGACGACGGCACGACTGCGCTGCCGACGCGCACCTTCAGCTACGCCTCGAAGCCCGAGTACTACGAGGACGATACCTATCGTCCTAACCCAACGACCAACTGCGGGCCAACGTGGAACACGGGCAGTTCGTACGACAGCAACCAATGCATCCTCTGGAGCACGACCTACGACGGCAACAGCCGCTACCTGAACTCGGCCAGCAACGGGATGGGCCTGGCGCAGAGCTTCATTTGGACCGATGCGCGCAGCAACATGCACGGGGCCAACAATGGCGTGAATGGGAATCCCCTGGCCTGTAACGACGGCAACGGGAACCCAATCGGCAGTTATCCCTGCGACGAGGCCGACGACCAGGAGTGGAGCCATGTCGTGCTGATGTCGCAGACCGGATCGGTGATCCGCGCCGCCTCGTCGGGCAATGTGGCGGTAAATGGCACGACGGCCTACACGTACACGCTGACGACCGGCTGGACGGGCAAGGAGTGCGGCGACTGCAACCAAGGGATGTACTGGGGCAACGAAAACGAGAACGATTACCTCGACTATTACAACGCCAAGTACATGGGTTTCGCCGAAACCGACGTCTCCAACCCGGACGGCTCGTTGGTCAAGCACAAGTATTATGCAACCACCGGCTGGGGCGTTTACGACAACAGCCAGATCACCAATTGCGCTCCCAACATGCAGCCGTCGGGGCCAACGCCGTGCCCGAATGATCCGTGGTGGAATCTGACCAACGCGGCGCACGGGCACGAGTATGAGACTGACTCGTATGACACCAACGGGGCGACGTTGCTGAAGCAGACGACGACGCAGTACCAGGCGGTGTGTCCGCCGTCAGGAGTGAGCGGGACGGGCAGTGTCAGGGGCTATGGCAACTTCAACGGTAACCTAGTGAGCGAGCTGGACCTCTCCAATCCCGTGGCGGTGTGCGACGTGCAGACCACGCGCACGGATGCGTACACCTACGACGGATCGAGTGCGAGCGGGGTGCCGGACCAGACGACCACCTACAGCTACGACAGCTACGGGCGGGTGACCACTTCGACCACCACCAGCAACAACGGGGGAGCGACGGGAAGCCCGACGACGCTCGTCACCTTCACGAACTACGTCTACAACGACGCGATCAGCACCAGCCAGACGAGCGCAACCGGCACCTATCTGATCGACCTGACCGCGTCCGCCACCGTCGAGGACAGCAGCGGCCACGTCTATAGCTGTCACTACAAGGAGTACGACGGCCTGGGCTTCACCGCCGGCGCGCAGAGTGGGCTGCACCTAGGCGAGCTGAGCGCGACCGACGTCTACACCGGCACCCAGCCAAGTACGGTCGGGGAAACGGGCTGCGACTATGGCGGGCTCTGGATCAACAGCCAAATCACGTACGACAGCTACGGCAATGCGGTCTCGACCAACGACCCCGACTCCGTGGGCAACAGTGCGCACCTCGGCTGTACGGTCGCCGGCAGCACGACGACGCACAGTACCTGCAGCATTTACGACACCACCTTTGCCATGCTGCCCACGTCCACCACCAACGCGTTCAATCAGACGAGCACCACCGGCTACGGCGCGCAGAGCTCGGCGGCCACCGGTTTCGGCCTGTGGCCGATGTCGACGACCGACGCCAACAATCAGACCACGACGTATGGGTATGATGGGCTCGGGCGCATGGTCAGTGAGACGTTGCCGGGCGAAGGCAGCGGCCTGACGACGGCCAGTTGGACCTATACCAACTGGTGCAGTGGCACGAGCGCCCAGACGCCGTGCCTGGAGCTAGACGAGACTAAACGGCTCAATGGCACGACCACCATCACCAATCGGGCGTTCTACGACGGCTATGGCGACCTGGTCGAGACGCGCAATCAGGGTCCCTCGGGCCAGGATGTGGTGGCCTACGCCGACTACGACGCCTCGGGCCACATGACCTTCGAGAGCAACTCATACTTCGTGACGGCCTACAGCGGTGGGCCAGGGGCATCGGCCTACTCGATTCCCGACACCACGCAGGCGGGCACCAAGCACGCCGATACGAATTGGAACGGCTACGATGGGTTGGGCCGCACGATCAAAATGCAGGATCCCCTGTCCAATACCACGACCACCAGTTACACGGTCGTCTGCAACTCCATCTCCGGCGACTCCGCGTGCTACGAGCAGGCGCTGGTCACGGACGCGAACAGCCACCAGAGTGGCGCGCTGACCGACGCGCTGGGGCGCCAGATCTACGTGCAGAACTATACTGGTAACACTCCCAGCACCTACGTGGTGTACGCTACCACCAAGTACACCTACGATTACAACGGGAACCAGACCCAGATCCTGCAGCCGGATGGCGTCAGCAAGACGACCACCCAGTTCGATCGGGCAGGCCGCAAGACCGGCATGACCGACCCGGATCGGGGGACCGAGAGCTACAGCTACGACGCCAACGGCAACCTGATGCGGTCGGTGGACGCGCGCGGCAGCGCGGGGACGGTCTACGCCGGCTACGACGGGCTGGATCGCCTGTTGTGGCGCAACTCCAGCAACAGTCCCACCAACGCCTACGCGACGTTCAGTTATGACAGCACAGCCAATGGGAACGTCGGCGTGGGACGGCTGACCAGCGAGACCTTTACCGGCGGGCCCAACAATACGCTTTCCGGCTCCTACGCCTACGCCTTCGACCAGCGTGGCCAACAGATCAACTCCACGCTGACGATTGGCAGCAGCAGCTACCCAGTGCAGAAGACCTACGACGATGCGGGCAACACCCTGACGCAGACGTACCCGGACGGCGAGGTGGTCACCACCGGCTACACCGCCCAGGGCTGGTTCGCGGGCCTCTCGACCCAGCAGGGCAGCTCCAACACCACGCTGGTGAGCGCGGTCACTTACACCAGCACGGGCGGGGCGGCGTCGCTCATGACGGGGGCCAGCCTGGGCAACGGCCTGTATCAGTACACCGCCGACTATGATCTGAATCACCGGCTGACCACCAGCAGCCTGACGCGCAACCGCGACAAGGCGGTGCTCTTCCAGACGCAGCCCAGCTATGACGCGGTCAGCAACGTGGTGGGCGTCACCACGACGCTGCAGGCGGGCACCGACAACCAGGCGTTCTGCTATGACGAGCAGAACCGACTAACCTGGGCCAGCAGTAATAGCGGAAACACCCTGTGCGGCGGCACCAACACCGCCGGGACACTCACCGCAGCCCAGTACACCCAGAGCTTCAGCTATGACAATCTCGGCCGGCTGACGAGCGGGCCGCTGGGCAGCTACACCTACGGCGATAGCGCGCATCTGCACGCCGCGACCGCCATCGGCCCCAGCGGCTCGCCCACCTGGACGGCGAGCTACGACGCGGCCGGCGATATGACCTGCCGCGCGCCGACTACCTCCAGCACGTGTGCGGGGACGCAGACCGGTGCCCAGCTCAGCTACAACCTGGAAGGCTACCCGGTCAGCTGGCAAAACGCGCCCAGCAACCCCAGCACGACCGATAGCTATCTCTACGACGGCGAGGGGAACCGCGTCGCGCAGCAGGTGACCACCGGCCTGCCCGGCTCCCCCTCGACCACGACCACGATCTATGTGGGCAACGTCGAGGAGGTGGCGACGTCGGGATCCACAGCGACGACCACCACCTATTACTACGCCGGTGGGACGCGCATCGCCGAAGCAGTCAACGGCACCGTCAGCTATCTAGGCAACGACGCGCTCGGCAGCGCGGATGTGGCGCTGGACAGCTCCAGCGGCAACACCACCGCCGCCCAGCTCTCTGCCCCCTACGGCACCGTGCGCTATAGCAGCGGCACGATGCCGACCGACTACGGCTTCACTGGCCAGCACAGCGACAGCGTCACGGGGCTCGATTACTACGTCTCGCGGTACTACGATCCGTTGGCCGGGCAGTTCACCAGCGCCGATACGGTGCTGCCGGGCAACGGCTACGATCCGCTGGGGCTGTCCCGCTACGCCTACGTCCAGGGCAATCCGGAGGGGGCCGTAGATCCGTCGGGCCACTTCCTGGAGTTGGCGGATCGGAATGGAGGGCTGACCGGGGAGGCGTATTACCGGCATATGGCCGCCGTGCTCCAGGATGACTCACAGCAAGGGCGCGACAGCATGCTGCTGGCGGTGGGTCTCTATCTGAACGACCGTCCGCTGTACAACCAGATCAACGACTACGTGCAGACCACAGACCACAGCTATGCCATTCAACTCATGGCGGGGCAGGAAGCGATCACGCTGCAGCACAGCCACTCGGCAGCATACTGGAATGCACGTGGCCAGACGGGTATCGACCTGGAGGGGGCGCTGTTCACAGGGCTGATTGCCACGGGGTCGAGCGGAGCGGAGGGGCCCAGGCTGACGCCGGAGATGCTGGGGATGGGTGGCATTAGCGCGGATCAGATGGAGGGACCGCTGACCGGCGCGAATGTGTGCGGCGAGTCCTTTGCGGCTGGCACACCGGTCGCGACGCCAGCAGGACAGAGGGCGATTGACACGCTCCACGTGGGTGACCACGTGCTGGCGCGTGACCCGGTGGCGCAGACGGTGAGTACTCAGTCGGTGGAGCACGTCTTCATCGACCACGACACCGATCTGTTGGACGTGACGCTGCGGGTGACCGTGCCGGCGCCGGTCCACAGCCAACCTGCTGCTGCCAAGAAGAGCCAGGGGGCCTCTCACAGTGTCGCTCCGTCGACGTCCTCGACCCACTCCGCTCCCGTCGCCACGACCTCCCTCACGGAGACGGTGCACACGACGAATACGCATCCATGGCTGACGGCGGATGCTGGCTGGCTGCCGGCGAGCTTCCTGCGGATCGGCGAGCCAGTCATGCGGGTGGACGGCATGGCGACGGTGGAGGCGATCCGCGTGGTGCCGGGTGCGGCCAATATGTGGGATCTCACCGTAAACCACGTCCATACGTTCGCGGTGGGTGCTGGCGCGTATGTGGTACACAATTGTGGGACATCAGGATCTCCAGACGCGTCGAACAAAGTGCCGGGCCAGGACGATCTGTATTATGGGAAGCCTCGCACAGATGTGAGCAAGCAGGCCGGTTGGAGGCTCGTGAGAGATGACCCAAGTACATCTGTAAACAGTGGTGAGTTCCGCGGATACATTGAGGAAACGTATCCTGGGTACCAGTTCAGCGATCAGGATTGGACGTACCGGAGTCAGACGTGGCAAAGAGGAAACACGCGAATAGAGCTGCATTTTTGGGAAGGAGGTGCCATGTCGGATCCCGATAATTGGGATTTCACCGGCCAGTATTATCACCATCACTAGTACTATTCGCGTACCGCTCGCGGTACCGCGCAGGTGGGAGGACATTGGGAACACCCTGTGTCTTCCCTGCGCACTACTGCACAGAGGAAGGGATCTTATGCCTCGGCGAATCGACTATCGTATTGCCCTCACAAGAGCCGTAGACGCTTTCTTAGAGCGTACACCAGCATCCACTACCCGTGCACATGGCATCATTCGAGCATGCTATCAATCTCTGACCCGGCAGGTGTTCACACTCGATGACATCATTTGGGGACCACTGGTCAGTGCGTTAACGGATTCGGTATACTATGAGAATCGTCGCTACCTCACGAATCTTCATGCATTACTGTCCGGATCGTCTCGTGGCATCCAACGTGTCTATATTAGCTATGATTGGCTCGCCCACGATTTCACTTTAAGCCAACAAGAATTGTACACCAAATTGCTGAGCATGCTCGATTTTCTGAAGACTAATCCTAGTGAGGGCAACGAAGTCATACTCACGTATGAACAGAATAAAGCGGAGATCGAATCACAGGTTGCGGCTCTGCCATTAATAGCTCACGTCGGGGAGGAGACGTTCTATCAATTCGTGCTACGGGAAGTAGCGGCTCTGGTAACCACAATTGACGTAAACCGGATGGTCCGCCGGCGCAGAGGTCCTGTGCCCGCTCCTCCTTACTCCTGTGTATGTGACTCGGAAAATGCAGAACCAGACATTTCAGAGCAACTAACTTGGGCATATAGAGCACTGAATGCTCTACAAGGCCAGAGCTGGTTAGAGCTTACCTGGCAGCTCGATGCCAATCGCCTGCTCACTTCTTTGCGATAGTGCGCTACACCTCTAGCTCAGCGCGGGTACTGCGGCGGCCGGCGAGGGCAGGGAAGGCTGTCCCATGTCCGTCTCGCCTCATACCCAGGTGGCGAAAGGCGAGCAGGTCATCACTTCGCTGAAGGTCGGCGACCAGGTGGTGGCCTACGACCTGGCCACGACCAGCCCGCAGACGGTGCAGGACGTCTGGATCAATCACGACACGGACCTGCTCGACCTGCATTTGCAGACCCGGGTGCAGGTGGACCCGAGCGTGACGCGGCGGCTGTCAATTTACGGCTGAAAGCAATACCGCCACGACGATGCAGGCAGTGGTGCTGGGGCGGTGGGAGTGCCGGGCGCGGCGCCGATGTGGGATCTGCGGTCAGCAATGTGCACACCTTCGCGGTGGGTGCGGGGAACTACGTCGTTCACAATTGCGATGGTGTGGATCTCAGCAACCCGCAGATTGCTGACTCAAAGTTGGTTTACCTCACGACGCATCAGGAGCAAGACGACAAGTCCGTCGGATTTTCGCAGCTGGGCTACACGAGTGAGAATAGGGGGGAGTTACGTGAGCTTCTGAGAGGCCAGGCGAGTGATGTCGATCTCAATAACCCTGCCACTGTCACCCAGTACGGGACAAAGTATTCAGTGACAAATGTGATCACAGGTCCCAATGGGCGACAAGGTGAGGTACAATCGATCTGGCAGGTCGATCACGGCTCGTACACCATCCGATTTATTACCGCCATGGCGAGGCCGTTCTAGTGGTGGGACGTAGTGACGTGAGAGATGTGGAGGGCGGAAGGCGTGAACTCTTAACACCGACCGCCCTCTCAGTCGCTGCTGGGTTTCGCGCCCCTTTGGACAGCGGCTTCCAGTCCCACTAGATCAGGAGTGTAGTATGCGCCTAATTAGCTCGCATGTGTCCTTCAGAGAACCTGGGGGGAGAGAGATCAACCTGTTTCGTCCTGTGAGGTGGGAGCAGTCAGTGGAGGACAGGATTGCCGGATGGGACCAGGTGACTGCCCTCTTAGCGCAGTTTGTTCGTATGCAGCAGCAAGGCATCGCTATACATGTGGTCAATACTCTTGAAAGCGAAACAATGCCGCAATATAAGGTAGGATGCTTGGTCATCACCCTCAACGATCCGACTTCCAATGCTCTTCTTGCGGGTGTCGTAATGCAGTCCGCAGCTACCGATGACCCGGTTCTTGAAATGTGGACTGAGGCGAACTTGGTTCTGATAGGATATGGATCTAGCGCAGCAGGATTGCGGCTGAGTGATGGACGCACGGTGTTTCAAGTTACTGATGCGCTAAGCTTGCCGCTCCGTGACATCCAGTTTGTGGCATGCCGGCAGTCCGCGCTGGTGATATTTGAGCTAACAGTGCACTGCTATGGACCCGACGGTAGTCGGCTGTGGCGGTTCGAGGCGCCAGATGTAATCACAGCCGTGTTCACTGAGAACGACCTCGTGTTGATTCAGGACTTCTCAGGCTCCGTGCACAAGGTTGATGCTGTGACGGGATTGGCCCCGTCATCTTGAATGCGCCACATGCCTCTAGCACTCCTGGGCTATTCTGTGTCGTTTATCGGTTCCATCCATCATCCATCCTTACTTGCCTGGTCGCCCGGGTGCGCCTGTGCGACGATGCTCAATGACTCGCTGTGCTAGAGCGCCAGCAGAGTATTCGGGAACGCCGACCCATTGCCGTTGTGCGACGTTCCCAAAATGCCCAGACGACCCACGGCGTCTTGCGGCCCTCCTCAGTTCGCGAGGGCAATATTCTACGGTGCTCTAGCTGGCGGTAACTGATCTGAACGGGCACGACGGGTTCTGGGGGATCACTGTTCGGAGCGGTGACGACGGTGGTGGAGGCGGTGACCAGCATCTCCTCGCATACGACCGAACCACACCCCTGGCTGACGGCGGATCATGGCTG
>CAYQFU010000028.1:17505-34396 GCA_964416775.1 uncultured Ktedonobacterales bacterium | reverse complement strand
CGGCGACACCGCCGCCGACCGTCACCCCGTGCATCACCGGCTGCGGGGGCGGAGGAGGCGGAGGGGGCGGTTATACTGTGACGGTGTCCGTCACGTCTTATTCGCCGAATCCGTGGATCGTTTGCCCTGGCCCTGCCTGCGACTCTGTTACGGTCCACACGAGCGTACCCAATTCCGGGGTCGTTCTCATCATTACGGCATGCAATGGTGCGACTGTCCTGAGTCCTGCCGCGACAACAGATGCCAACGGCAACTGGACTTACTCATTCCAGGAGTACGGACCAATCAGCAAAGGCAAAAATGCGGACATTTGGGCCAGGGCCGCAGGAGGCGACCCAAATGGTGTTCATGCGCCCGCAACGTGCGGGTGACGCCATCTTCTTGCTGATCCAGTCGATCGTGCCTGCCCTTTTTCTTTCGTGATACTCCGGTCGTGCGGGTCATGTCACTGACCTCTCCCTCTCACACCTCTCCCTTAGCGCGAAGTACTAGCCGGCGCGACAACACGCGTCGGCTGAGGCATACTGGTGCCGGGGTCTGGCAAACAGTCGGACATGTGTGAAACTATCTGCATGCTGTCGTTGCGTGATATCCTCGTCCCCAACGGCACAGGTTCCCTGCGGCAGGGCGTTTCTCACCTAGCGCGGAGAGAGGGAGGATGCGCCTGAACGCGGCAAGCAGCCGCACTCAGGAGGCATCCGAAGGAGACGAGCCGTGACTGCTGGCGACAGCGACCTGCACCTGCTCGCATCCAAACTGGCGGGGAGCGTCATCCTTCCCGAGGACGCGGGGTTTGAAGCGGCGAGACGCGTCTGGAACGGCATGATCGACAAGCGGCCACATGTCATCGCTCGGTGCGCGAGCGCGGCCGACGTGGCGGCAGCTGTCCAGTTCGCCGCGAGTCGCGGGATGCTCGTTTCGGTGCGCGGGGGCGGGCACAACGTCGCGGGGAACGCGGTGTGTGACGCTGGCCTGGTGATCGACCTGTCGCCGATGAAGGAGATCCGCGTCGATGGTGAGCACCGACGCGCGCGGGCAGCCGGCGGCGTCGTGTGGGGCGAATTCGACGCAGAGACCCAGAGGTACGGGCTCGCGACCACCGGCGGGCTGGTATCGACGACCGGCGTCGCCGGCTTCACGCTGGGCGGTGGGCTGGGGTATCTGATGCGCAGCTATGGTCTGGCCTGCGACAACCTCGTTGCTGTCGACGTCGTGACGGCGGACGGAGAGCGCCTGGTCGCCAGCTCCCATACCAACGAGGACCTCTTCTGGGCCGTGCGGGGAGGTGGCGGCAATTTTGGCGTCGTCACCGCCTTCGAGTTCCAGCTGCACGAGGTTGGCCCGCTGCTGCTCGCCGGCCCGATCGTCTACCCCCTCGCCCAGGCACGCGACGTCCTGCGCTTCTATCGCGACTGGACGAAGGTGGCACCGGACAATCTGACGGTCTATGCCGGTCTCTCCAGCGCAGAGGACGGCTCGCCCCGCGTGGGGGTGCGCGCGGTCTACAACGGCTCGCTCGAAGCCGGGGCACGCGTGGTCGATCCCTTGCGCCACTTTGGCGCGCCGGTCCTCGACGACATCCGGCCACGTCCCTACGTCGACATCCAACGCCTGGTCGAGCCGGCTTTCCCGCCTGGCCGGCTCAACTATTGGAAAGCGAACTTCCTCGACGAGCTCAGCGACGAACTGATCGATATCGTCGTGGACGCCTTCGCACGCGTACCCTCCCGCTATTCCGGCATCGCCTTCGAGCAGATGGGCGGCGCCGTGGCCCGAGTGGGCGAAACGGAGACGGCGTTCGGCCACCGGGACGCTGCTTTCAGCTTGCTACTGTTAGGGAGCTGGGACGAGCCTTCGGCCAGCGAGGCCAACATCGCGTGGGTGCGTGAGCTGTGGGAACGCACGCGGCCACTCTCTTCGGCGGGCGTCTACGTCAACTACTTGGGGACCGAGGGTGACGAACGCGTGCACGACGCCTATGGCGTCAATTACGCCCGTCTGGTCGCAATGAAGCAAAAGTACGACCCACACAACCTCTTTCGTCTCAACCAGAACATCCGTCCTGGTGCGATCACCGGATAGGGCGGCCGGCGCGCGCCAGCCGAGCGCGCCGACCAGCCATGGGGTGCGAGGATGCTTCCGACGGCTGGAATCGCTGGCGCCTGTCCCTTGCTCACTCAACCGTTCACTCTGCACGCCGTTTGGCACCGAGTGGGAGCCGGCGCGGATCTCTGGGTCTCGAACGAGCACGAGGGGCCTCTCAGGAGACATCGTGCCGCGGCCCACTCCCGGCGCGGAGCCGCTGGCTAAAGGCGTTGATGTGGCGCTCCACTTCGGTCATGCTGCCGTTAGTGCGTGTTGGCTGTAACGCTGCGAGAACGGCATCGTCAGTCCCTTGCACACCTCTCCCTTGGCGCGAAGTACTAGCTGGCGCGACAACACGCGTCGGCTGAGGCATACTGGTGCGGGGGTCTGGCAAACAGCCGGACAATCAACCGGAGAGGTGAAGCGCACGCATGAGCAGCCGCTATCCTCCGCGAGAGATGACGAGGTGGGGCGATCCGCGCCGTCCGGGTCCGCAGGGGCCGCAGCGCCCCGGGCCGTCGTCGCTGGACCGGCTCGCGGATCAGTTCCGTGACCGCTGGGAAAGGAACCCGCAGTACCGCACCGCGGTGAGCGGTGGCTGCGCCGCGCTGGCGCTTGTCTTCCTGTGCGTCGTCGTGGCCGTCGCCGCGACGGTGGCCAACGCGTCTATGGGCAGTGTGCCATCGTCCGGGCCGGCCCTGGCGTCGAGCTCCGGTGGAGGCGGCAATCTCGCCGGCTTGCCGATCTTCCCAACGGACACGGTCCCCGCATGGACGCCTGGCGACATGCCCGCCGCTCCGCCCGTTCCCGCCTCGCAAACGCCACCACCCCAGGCCACGCAGGCGCCCACCCCCACGGCACTGGTATTCCAGACGCCGACGGGCGGCACGGGCGGCTCTCTGCCCACGACATGCAACGGTAACTCTGGCGCCAACACATGGGCGCTCACCCCCTGTCCGCAGCAGGCCGGCCAGGGCGGCTCGATGACGATCAACGCGCCGGGCCACGCGGGCGCGCCCATCAACGTGATCATCAACTTTGGCGTCTGCGCCAACAATGCCAACTGCACCTTGCTCTTCACGCCCAACCAGTTCCACCTCGACAGCCACAGCAGCATCACGCTCTCCTACACGGTGCCCTCGGCCGCCGCCAATAACACGGCTCCCATGTCGGGGATGATCGAGATTACGAACGGACCCAGCTTCTCCTACACCGCCGCGCCAGTGCAATAGTCCGGCGTGCGTGCATCCGGCGCTGGGCGCCGGCGGGGAATGCGCCGCGACGCGAGACGCGTTCGAGGGAAGCCCGCCGGCACTCCAGGCGTTGGGGCTTCCCTCGAACTCACTGCGTTGGCTGTCGTCGTGCCGCGACCCGATCAGGCTACAGATGGCAGCGCAAAGAGATGATACCAGGCGCAAAGTGGTTGGCCTTGGCCAGGTACTCCTGCTCATTGCCCAGAATCATCAGCTTGTGCAGCACGATCACGTCGCCCTCGGGCAGCGGCTCCGCTGGCTGGAGACACAACTCCATAACGGCCGCGCCATGCTCGTATACACGAACCAGGCCGCCGCCGCTGGGTATGCGGTAGACGCGCTGCTCGTTGCTCGGACTGCTGACTTCCAGATACCCGAACTTTGTGAGCTGCTGATACTCACCCTCACTGAGCATCTCGCGGAGGAGCACGCGGGCGCGCCCATCCGCCGAGAGATGCTCGGTGACAGACTCCCGCAGACGACTCAAGCGCGGGACGGGAGTCTGAGAGAGGTAGTAGACGGCCAACAGCAGGAACAGGAGCCAGATGCTAAGGAGCAGCATCAAGGACTCCCACATAGCGTCCCCTAACCTCCTACTACGCGCGGGATGAGGACGATCTGCTCGGCCGTCTGGTCAAATTGGTCAATGCGGACCGGTGCCTGGCCCTTGTCCACTTTGAAGGCGGTGGCGCCACGTGCTCGTTGGTCGCTAAAGATGCGCTCTGCCTCTCGCACCGCGGCGACCGCTTCTGGATCGCCCACTTCTACCTGCCGCACGTCCCACATCACGCGGTCATCGCCGCGGCGGGACATCACACGAAGCACACTCATGGTCGCTGTCCTCCTAGCTGGCCTGGTCTTCCTACCTCTCCCGAATGCCATTGGGACCCGGCCGCCCGCGGCTTGGTCCCGTTTGTCGGCCCTGTCGGGTCACGGTCACCGGCAGCGGTGACACGACGATACTCGGCAGAATACATGCCACCGTGCGTGCGCCCCTGTGGAAGAGCCGCCTGGTCGGGGTGAAGAGACTCAGAGATCGTCCAGCTCGGCGGCGCGCTCGGCGGCGGAGCGCGGCAGAAAAACGGTGAAGGTGCTGCCGCGATTGGGCTTGCTCTGCACTTCGAGCCGGCCCCCGTGGCCCTCCACGATGATGCGCACGATCGCCAGCCCCAGCCCCTGGCCGCGGTTGCGCGCATTGGTGCTTTGCACCTGGTAAAAGCGGTCGAAGATGCGCGGCAGATGCTCGGCCGCGATGCCGATGCCCGTGTCGCTGACGCTCAGGCGCACCCAATCGGCATCATACGTCGCGGAGACGGTAATCGAGCCGCCTCTCGGTGTAAATTTGATGGCATTGGTCAACAGGTTGCGCAGCACCTGCTGCAGGCGCGGACCGTCGGCTTCGATGATGGGCAGGCCAGGCTGCCGCTGGGAAGTGATGGCGACGCCGGCGTCGGTGCCCATCAACTCGACTTCTTCACACGCCTCGTCCATAATCTGATCCAGGCGAATCAGCTCGCGTGTCAGGTGGAACTCGCCCGCGTCGCGACGCGACATCAGCAGCACGTCGTCCACCAGGGCCTTCAGGTGCTCGCTGCCCGCCCGGGCGCGGCGAATGAACTCGTGCTGCTCGGCGGTGAGCGCGCCAGCCATCCCAGAGAGCATCACATCCAGATAGCCGTTGATGGCCTGCAGCGGCGAGCGCAGCTCGTGGGACACCATGGACAAGAAATTCGCTTTCATGAGGTCCATTTGCCGCAGCGCCGTGACGTCGCGGCCGATCAGCAACGCCCGCCGGCCCTGTGGACTGCTGACGGGTGTCACGCTGAGGTCCACGTAACGCACGGCGGGAGTCTGCGTCAGGGGCTGGCTCGTGGCGGCGATGCGCACGGGGGCGCCGGACGACCTGCCGGCTCCCTCGTCGGGATAGGCAGGCACCGGCGGCCGCAGCTCGCATTCCACATGCGGCAGCACATCGCCGGATTCGAGCGCGGACGCGACCAGACACGCGCCGTGGCACAGACCGCACTCAGCCCCCCGGTAGGTGAGCACGTCGCAGCAGGTGCGGCCGATGATCTGCTCCGCCCGTTGGCTCACCAGCCGGGCGAAGGCTTCGTTGGCTTCGAGGATAGCTAACGAGCCATCCACGATGGCGATGCCATCCGAGCCGGCGGCGAAAATCGCCGCCTGTTGCTCGCGCTCGGTGCGCGCCGTCTGATACAGCTCGACGTTTTCGAGCGCGGCGGCGACAATGTTGGCGAGATTGAGCATCGTGCCCAGCTCCGAAGTGGTAAAGGCAAAGGGCCGCGCCAGCGTGATCACGCCGCGCAGCCGGTCCTTCGAGACGAGAGGGACGCTCAACAGCGCCAGACGATCGCCGGCAAGAAACGTCTCGGTGACAGCGCCGGTCGTATTTGGCCCTGGGGAGACGAGGCGCGGCCGCCCGTTCTGCGCCACCCATGCGGCGATCGAATCGCGGTCGTCGAGGGAGATGTGCGCTCCGCCCAGGCGCTCGACCCGCCGCCCCAGCCCGGCCACCACACGCAGCATGCGGGCGTGCTCGTCATAAGCGTAGATCACCGCATCGTCGCACGCGGCGACACGGCGGATGCTGGCAACGATATGGCCGAAGAACTGGCGCGTGTCGAGCGAGCTGGTGAGGGCGCGCGAGGCGTCGAGCAGAGTCGCCAGCTCGGCGGCTTGCGCTTGCGCGGCCTCGGCCTGCCGCGCCTTGGTGATCGCCAAAACCGCCTGGCTGGCGAAGACCTGCAGCATCTGCTGGCGTCGCGAGTCGAAAGCGCGCGGGCGGGGGCTGGTGGCGGTCAGCGTGCCCAGCAAACGATCGCCATCCATGAGGGGCACGCAGAGGATCGAGCCGATCTGCGCATTCCCCAGGCGCTTGAAGCGCGGCTCTTTGCTCGTGTCATCCACGGCGAGGGGCTGCAGATGGGCGGCCACCCACCCCGCCACGCCCTCGTTCGGGCGGAAGCGCGTGTGGCGCGGGCCATCCGGCCCGGCGTTGAGGGCCGACCACGTCACCAGATCGCCGCTGTCCGGATCGAGCAACGCGACCGAGCACGCCGGAATGTCGAGCAATAGCCCAATGTTGTGCACCAGACGATCTAGAATCGCTTCGAGACTCTGACCGCCTGAGCCCGTATCTTGCACGACGCCCTGGTCTGAATGCTCAGCATAGTGTGCCATCTGATCCCCTCAGAGCATTCCATGGCCGCCTCTCGGGAGAGGGGACCACCATGCGACGCGACAGCAGGAGCAGTCAATGCCCCTCAACCTCGAAGGGGACGTCGGCAGCTGCGCCGAGATGGGCGTGCGAACGAAGCGAATGTGGTATGGATGTCAGGGTCACGAGCTCACGCCCAGTGGAGGGCGTCGTGCCTTCCGACATGGCCAGCGCCTCATGGGGCCGATGCAGGCGGCAGGCGCGCTATCTGCTCCCGACAGCTGGGAGCGAGGGAGGGGCACAAACGTTGCGCGAAACGGCGCCGTCATCGGCGAAGCAACCCATCCACGGCGCCGCCAGTATACCACTGTGGGGCAGTGTGCGTCAAAAATGCGCACCTGCACGGTCCATATGACCTCCGTTGCTTGCCGATGGGGCCAGGACCCCGCCCATGTGTTCTATAAGCGTTGCGAGTGGCGCGGCACCATGGCTATAATGGGGCGCAAGCTGATCTACCGGCGGGCGGTGTGAGCGTGCAGGGCGTTACCGCAATGGGCTGCTCTCGTTCCCAGTGGAGGGGGCTAGCCGCTAGACGCGCGCCGCGGAGCGGCGTGAATTGGGAGTGGTCATGCTGGGGCGCGTGCTGAAGAGCCGGTACAAACTAATCGACGAGCGCGGCAGTGGAAGCATGGCCACCGTCTACGTCGGGCGTGACCTCGAAACCAATCGCATCTATGCGGTGAAGGTCTTGAGCCGCCAGGCGGCCGCCGAGAAAGAGCTGGTGGAGCGCTTTCAGCGCGAGTTCGAGCTGCTCTCGCGCCTCTCGGGGCCGCACGTGGTCAGCCCGGTCGACTTCGGCGACGACCACGGCAACCTCTTCATCGTCATGAGCTACGTCGACGGCCATACGCTCAAGCATGCCGTGCTCACGGGGGGCCCGTTCCCGGTGGCACGCGCAATTGACGTCACGCAACAGGCGGCCAGCGGTGTCGCCTCCGCGGCGGATCAAGGCATTGTCCACCGCGACGTCAAGCCGCAGAATCTCCTGCTGGGGGCCGATGGCATCGTCAAGCTGACGGACTTTGGCCTGGCGCGCAGTCACGAGTCGCGCGACATTACGGTAACCGGCTTCTTTGTCGGCACTCCTTTCTATGTGGCGCCCGAACAGGTGGAGAACAGCCGCCGAGCCGACGTTCGCGCCGACCTCTATTCGCTGGCATGCGTGTTCTTCGAGCTGCTTGCCGGCCGAGTACCATACGACGGCGAGCACGCCTGGGATGTGGTGATGCAGCACCTCAATGGCCCGGTGCCCTCGATCTGCGCGCTGCGTCCGGAGCTGCCCCCAGCCTATGACACCTTTCTGAAACGGGCGCTCGCCAAACAGCCCGCCGAGCGTTTCCAGACGCCGGTGGCGTTCATGGAGGCGCTCGACAATCTGCACGCGCTGGACACGACCCAGGCGGGAGCCGCCAGTGAAGCGCTGGTGGCGGCGCTGGTGGCGTCGGAAGGTGGCACGCGCATGGTGTTGACCGCTCCCGACGTCGTGGTGGGGCGCCGTGATCCGCAGCGCGGGTTCAGCCCAGATGTGGACCTGCTGCCGCTGGATCACCAGCAGACGGTTTCGCGCCGGCACGCGCGCTTCACACGCCGTGCGGGTCGCTTCTACCTCGAGGATCTCAATGCGTACAACCGCACGCGCGTGAACGGCCTCCCGCTCGTGCCCCATCAGGAGCACGAGCTGCACGATGGGGACATGGTGCGACTGGGCAATGTTGAGCTGCGGTTCGAAGTCTGCCCGCGCTGAGGCGGATTGGGAGGAAGACGACATGGCACTCTGGCTCATACCGATGACACCCCTCATCGGCGGATCCGGGAATCTCAGTGTGGCTGTGGCAGGCGTGGTGGTGGTGCTGGCCATCGTCGCGGTGATCGTCATGGTCCTGCGCAGCAACGGCGCCGCCAAGCGAGCTGTCGGCGGCGTGGGCTACGACGCGCAGCAGGGTCCCCTGGGCCAACCGCACGCCGACTATGACGCGGCTGGCTCTCCGTGGGCACGCCAGGCCAACCAGGGCGGTCCCATGGGTCAGCCAGGTCAGCCAGGCGCCCCATGGCAGGCAGGCGGCCAGGAAATGGGTGGCCCAGGTGGGCGCGGCGCTTCCCCGGCCGGTCAGGGTGCGGGCGGCCCATGGGGTCCACCGTCCAATCCGCGCTGGGCCGAGACGCCCGCCCAGGGCCAGCCGATGGGCGGAGCCTGGGGTGAGCAGGATGCCGGAGACCGCGGCTGGGGCGCGAGTCCGGCAGGCGCGAGTCCGGCGGGCGCACCGGCGATGGGTGCCGCGCCGCGCGGCCAGGCGCAGAACCCTTGGGATGCGCCCGCGGCTGCCCCTGGCGGCGGCGGAGCGGCGGGCGATCAGCGTGGCTGGGGGCAGGCGTGGGGCGGGGCGCCCGCGGCACCGGCAGGCGGCTGGGGCCAGCCCGAGCCACAGGCGCAGGGCGGCGGTGGCGGAACCCCGTGGGGCCAGCCCGAGCCACAGCCGGCGAATCCGGCAGGCGGCTGGGGGCAACCCGAGCCACAGGCGCAGGGTGGCGGTACCCCCTGGGGTCAGCCCGAGCCGCAGGCGCAGGGTGGAGCGGGAGGCTGGGGCCAGCCCGAGCCACAGGGGGCCAGCGGTGGTGCCTGGGGAGCCGCTCCGCAGCCAGGCGCGCCGACGCCTCCCATGTCGTCGTGGGGCATGCCGGGCGCTGGCTCGACACCCGCGCCCGGTGGTGGCGCGCCCTGGGGCCCGTCGCCCGCGGGCCCGGCCCCCGAGCCAGCGGGTTGGGGCGCTCCGGCAAATCAGCCTGCCGGCGGCTGGAACGCGCCTTCCGCGGGGAGTGGCGGCGCCTGGGGCGCCGGCCCACAAGGCCAGGGCCAGGCACTGCCCGCGAACCCTCCGTGGGGCCAGGATCCCGGTCCCGGTCGTGGCGCCCCCGCTGGCGGTCAGGGGTTCGACCCCGGCACCTTCGGCCAACAGTTCAGCGGCGCGGCTGCCGCGCGCCCGGCAGCGGTGAATCAGCGACCGGGCGTAATCATGGTGCAGCAGGGCAAAGAGCCGGGTCGCGTGTACGAAATCCGTGGCGACCGTCTGACCATCGGGCGCAGCCGCGACAGCGACATTTTCCTGGAAGATCTCGCGGTCTCGCGCCTGCACGCGACCGTCTACCGCGACGAGAGCGGGCAGTACCTCGTGCGCGATGAGAACAGCGCCAACGGCACCACGGTCAACGGGCAGCGTATCGGCGAGCACGTCCTGGAAGAAGGCGACGAGATCGGATTGGGCCAGACGGTTCTGGCGTTCCGCCGCCGCTAGCGGCGGACTTGCCTGCCGGTGTTGTCTCGTGCGGCGGCGCCCGCAACTCGGGCACTGTGATGGCTACTGTGGCGCAGCTCACAGCGCACCCGCCGCCGCTGAGCGATACTGGTAGAGAAGGCGGTCACGTCAGACGAGTGTGTGGCTGAGGGTGGTGGAAGAGGGACGTGGCCGCCGTTCATTTGTCCAATCACACAGAGCGAGTCAGCGCTCACGGCCGGTCGTGGTGGTGAGTGTCGAAGGACGACGCGGAGGACGCCGTGAACGATGACCTGCTCGGCACCACCCTGGGCCATTGTCTCATTCGCGCCGTGCTTGGCTATGGGGGCATGGCCGCCGTCTACCGCGGCTACCAACGCAACCTCGACCGTGAGGTCGCCATTAAGGTGCTGCCTCCCGCATACGCCGCCGATCAGGCGTTCGTGGACCGGTTCCACCTCGAAGCGCGAGCGATGGGCAAGCTCTCGCACCCGAACATCGTCACGGTCCACGATGCCGGCGAGGAGAACGGGCGTCTGTATATCGTCATGGCCTACATCCCCGGCGGCACGCTCAAGCAACGCATGGGCCTGCCGATGGACCCCCGCGAGGTGGCGCACATCATCAAGGATGTGGCCAGCGCGCTTACCTATGCCCACGAACAGGGAATCGTGCACCGCGATGTCAAGCCGGTCAACGTCCTGATGGACAGCGACGGGCGCGCGGTCCTGAGCGACTTTGGCATCGCCAAGATGCTCTCCGGCACGGAGGGGCTGACACGCGCGGGCGCGGGGGTCGGCACGCCGGAGTACATGTCGCCCGAGCAGTGTCGCGGCGGCTCCGTGGACGCGCGTACCGATATCTACGCGCTCGGCGTCATGCTCTTCGAGATGCTGACCGGCCACACCCCTTTCGAGGCGGACAATTATACCGCCCTGGCCCACGCCCACATCTACGAGCCGGTGCCGGCGCCCAGCCGGCTGAACCCGCGCATCTCGCCAGCTGTGCAGTCCGTCGTCCTCAAAGCGCTGGCGAAAGATCCGGCGTATCGCTTCCAGCAGGCGACGGAGATGGCGGTAGCGCTGGAGCAGGCCGTGGCGGCGCAGGTGCCCGTCGCGCCGCTCGCGGTGCAGCAGCGCTCGGCTGGGCCGGCGCCCACTCCGCCCGGATACGGCGCGCCACAGGGGCGCCCTCTGCCACCGCCCGTCATCTGCCCACGCTGCCGCCAGCCCAACGCGCCCACCTATCGCATCTGCTCGGCGTGCGGCCTCCCCCTTGGCACGCATGGCCCGGCGCCCGCCTACCCGGCCGGAGCAGTGCCGGCCTATGCAGGCGCGCCAGCCGCTTACGTCGCCTGCCCGCGCTGCCACGTGGCCAACATGCCCGGCAATCGCTATTGCACGGGATGCGGCCTGCCACTGGGCACGGTGCCCGTGAGCTGCCGGGCATGCGGCGCGCCCAATGCCTATGGGCAGCGCTATTGCACGCGCTGCGGCAAACCCCTGGAGTGACGCCCACTCAGACGCCCACTCAGGATCGACGAGACCCAAAGCGCATGGGGTCGAAGAGCTCGGCGTCCGGGTGATTGCCCTGGCGTATCAGCTCGGCAACCATTTGCGCCGCCGCCAGCGCGTAGGCGTTGCCGTGGCCGGTGTATGCGCCCGCGATGTAGCAGCGCGGGCTGGCGGGGACGCGGCCGACCATCGGCTCGCCGTCCGGCGAGAACGCCATGACGCCGGCCCAGCGCCGCTCGATGCCGACCCGCTCGGGCGACAGCCGCAGCGTCTCGCGCAGGAAGCCTTCGATGTGATCCTGTACCGGCGGGCTGGGCGTTTCGTCGTCGGTGTACTCGCTGTCGAATGATCGGTTGCGCCAGCCGCCGACCACCAGGCGGCCATCGGCGAGCTGGCGCCAGTATTGAAAGCCCTCGTCGGCATAGCACGGCCAGGTGAACAACTCTTCGTCGAGCGGCGTTGTGGCGAGCATCTGGCCGCGCGTCGGGCGAATCAACGCGCCCAGCCAGCCCGCGCCGATCTGCCCCAGCAGCTGCGGCAGCTGCGCATTGGTGGCCAGCACGGCCAGCTCCGCGCGCACGGCCCCTTCCGGCGTGCGCGCCAGCACGTGGTCGTTGTGCTCCGCAAGCGCGACCACGGGGCTGTGCTCGTAGAAGGTCGCGCCGGCCTGCGCGGCGAGACGGGACAGCCCACGCACGAAGTGAGCCGGCTGCAGCTCGCCGTCCATAGGATGGAACGAGCCGCCCAGATAGGCGCCCCGCAGCCGCTCGGGCAGCTCTGGCACGTCCACCGGATTCGCCTCCCACCCATCTTCGAGCAGCAGACGCACGCTCTCCCAGATCTCTTCGAGCTCGGCCTCGGAGCTGGCGATGCGCATGCTGCCCGTCCGCTGGTAGCCACAGCTCCACCCGTGCCACGTCAGCTCCTCGACGAGCTGCGCTGCCAGCGCATGATTGGCGAGGCTAAAGGCCCACGCGCGGCGCGCGTGATCGCGGCCGAGCCGGGCGATGGTATCGGCGTAGGTCCCGGCGGTGCCTCCCAGCAGGAAGCCCCCGTTGCGCCCGCTGGCGGACGACGCGATCTCGCGTCCCTCCAGGGCGACGACGCGCATCCCCTCGCGGGCCAACCAGAGGGCCGCGGCGGTCCCGGTGATGCCGCCGCCGATCACCACCACGTCCGCGCTGCGCTCCTGGCGCAGCGGCGCGCCGGCCAGCGGCGGCGGCGCATGCGGAGCATCCTCCGCCTGCCAGAATGAGATGCTCCCCATGCCGTGTTCCCCCACGCGCTCCGACGAGCGCCCACTTCCCATCCATCCCACCGTGCTGCCGGCTCTACGCTCCCCCAGAGTGGGGCGTCACTCGGTCACTCGGTGTCCGTCGTGCCATACATGATGGCGCGCTTGACTTCCTCGATGGCCTCCGTGACGTGAATGCCGCGCGGGCATGCCTCGGTGCAGTTGAAGATGGTGCGGCAGCGCCACACTCCGTTGCGGTCGCTCAGGATTTCCAGGCGGTCCGCGGCGGCGCGGTCGCGGCTGTCGAAGATGAACCGGTGCGCGTTCACGATCGAGGCCGGTCCAACCCACTCACGGTTGGCCCAGACCGACGGGCACGACCCCGTGCAGGCCCCACAGAGGATGCATTTGGTGGTGTCGTCGTAGCGCTCGCGCTGTTCTGGCGACTGCAGCCGCTCAGTGCGGGGCGCGGGCTCGTCGTTGATCAGATAGGGCTTGACCTTCTCGTACTTGTGGAAGAAGGGATCCATGTCCACGACGAGATCGCGGATCACCGGGAAACCCAGCATCGGCTCGACGGTGATGCGCGTACCCAGGTCCTTCATGAGGACCTTGCAGGCAAGCCGATTGCGCCCGTTGATGCGCATCGCGTCGGAGCCGCACACCCCGTGAGCGCACGAGCGGCGGTACGTGAGCGTGCCGTCTTGCTCCCACTTGATCTTGTTGAGGGCGTCGAGCAGGCGATCATTCGGCTCGACCTCTACGGCGAACTCCTGCCAGCGCGGCTTGGCGTCGCCGTCGGGCTGATAACGCTTGATCTTGATCTGCACCCGCAGGGTGGTGCTTGCCGCGCGGGTGGAGCTGGGGGCCTGAGCAGTGGCCATCTGCGTTCACTTTCTCTCTCTGTGCCGGGCCGGCTAGTACTTGCGCTCTTTGGGCTCGAACTCCGTGATCAGGACGGGCTTGTAACGCAGGTCCACGCGGCCCGGATCGTCCGTACGGTACGCGAGGGTGTGGAGCAGGAAGTTCTTGTCGTCGCGGGTGGGGAAGTCCTCACGATAGTGAGCGCCGCGGCTCTCCCTGCGGGCGACGGCCCCCGCGACGGTGGCCTCGGCGCAATCGAGCAGGTTCCCCAGCTCGACGACCTCCATCAGCTCCGTGTTGAAGGTGCGCGTGCGGTCCATCAGATGGATGCTGGCGTAGCGCTGCTTGAGCTCGATGATCTTGTCGAGCATGGCCTTGAGGCCCGCCTCGGTGCGCACCACGCCCGCCTTGTCCATCATCTCGTCGCGCATCTCCTGGCGAATCTTCTCCTGCGTCTCGCCGCCGGTGCTGGACAGCAACCGCTCCACCTGCTCGGTGGCCCGCTCCTCAGGATTGGGCGGCAGGGGCGGCAGATCGGCCTCGGGCAGCCACTTGCTGGCGATGTGCTTGCCCGCCCGCCGGCCGAACACGATCAGGTCCACCAGCGAATTGGTCCCCAGCCGGTTGGCGCCGTGGACCGAGACGCAGGCCACCTCGCCGACGGCATAGAGCCCCGGCAGGACGGTGTTTCGCTCGTCGATCACGACGCGCCCCTCGATATCCGTCGGGACACCACCCATCGCATAGTGCGCGGTCGGCTGGATAGGGACTGGCTCGTAGTATGGCTCCACGCTCAGATAATTGCGCGCGAAGTCGGTGATGTCGGGCAGCTTGGCGTCGATCGTCTCCTTGCCCAGGTGCGCCACGGAGAGATAGACGTAGTCTTTGCCGTCGATGCCCCGCCCTTCGCGAATCTCCTGCATGATGAAGCGCGAGACCATGTCGCGCGGTGCCAGCTCCTTGAGTGTCGGCGCGTAGCGAATGCAGAAGCGCTCGCCCTGGCTGTTCAGCAGATAAGCGCCCTCGCCGCGAGCGGCCTCACTGAGCAGAATGCCGACCTTGTACAGGCCGGTGGGGTGGAACTGGTACATCTCCATGTCTTCCAGCGGGATGCCGCGGCGGTAGGCCACCGCCATGCCGTCGCCCGTGCAGGCCAGCGCGTTGCTGGTGATGCGCCAGGCGCGACCATACCCACCAGTGGCCAGCACCACGGTCTTCGCGTGGAAGGTGTGAATGGTGCCGTCGCGCAGGCAGAGCGCGACGATGCCGGCGACGCGGCCGTCGTAGATCAGCAAGTCGAGCATCATGTACTCGTTGAAGAAATTGACCTGATTCTTGACGGACTGCTGATACATGGTCTGCAGGATCATGTGGCCGGTGCGGTCGGCGGCGTAGCAGCTGCGGCGGACGGGGCCTTCGCCAAAGTTGCGTGTGTGGCCGCCAAAGCGGCGCTGGTCGATCTTGCCGTCTTCCGTGCGGTTGAAGGGCAGGCCCCAGTGCTCCAGGTCGTAGACCGCGTCGATGGCCTCACGCGTCAGGATCTCGGCGGCGTCCTGGTCCACCAGGTAGTCACCGCCCTTCACCGTGTCGAACATGTGCCACTTCCAGTGATCTTCTTCCTGGTTGCCCAGCGCGGCCGCCACCCCACCCTGCGCCGCGCCAGTGTGCGAGCGCGTAGGATAGAGCTTGCTGACGACCGCGATGCTGGAGTTGTGGGCGAGCTGCATGGCGGCCATCAGGCCGGCACCGCCCGCGCCCACGATCACCACGTCGAACTTATGGTATGCCATGGTTGTGCTCCTGATTCAGCGTCCCAAGAGCCCCATGAGCGACTGCGCCAGGGTCTGATCGGGATGGAAGGTAATAATTGTCAAGGTGCCCATCAGCCAGAACGTGACCACTGTCAGGGCGATCACCGACTGCGACACCAGGCGCCAGAAGTGCGCGGCAACGTAGTCGTCCACGATGATGCGCAGCCCATTGAGTCCGTGCAGCAGAGCCAGCGTGAGCAGCACCAGGTCGTACACGCGCCAGAAGGGGTTGGCGTAACGGCCGGCCACGAAGTTGTAGTCGGTGCTGGAGACGTCGGTAGTGACGTGCATCAGCACGAGGTGCACCATGACCAGCACCAGCAGCACCACGCCGGACCAGCGGAAAAAGTACCACGAGAACGTCTCGAACGCGGAGCCCCCAACCGGGCGGGCATGCGCGCCGTACTGCGCGATGACACGGGGCGGGGTCCTGGTGGTGGATGTCGTCTCGGTGCTCATCATCCTCGCCCCCTATATGAACGGCGCGCAGCGGCCAGGGCCCTGCGGGCAGGCACCGAAGATCGGCGCGACGACGAAGTACGCCATCGGGATAAACCCGGCGATGGCCAGAATGATGACGGCGTAATACATCTGCTTCTGGTACTTGTATCCAGCGGGCCAGAAGTCAATGATCATGATGCGCATACCGTTGAGCGAGTGGTAGAGCACCGAAGCGATCAACGCCAGCGACGCGGCGCGGATGACCGGCAGGCTGAAAATGGCGATGCCGTCGTTGTAGATGGTGCGGCCGAAGCCGATCAGCGTGATATCCACGATGTGGATCAGCAGGAACAGCAAGACGCCGACCCCTGTCACGCGATGGAACAACCAGGACCACTGGCCCGATGCGCTCCGATACATGCGCGGTTCTCCTCATTGGGGATGGTGGTGGGTGTGATGGCACGCGCATGCCCGCGTGCCGGGGCGCGCGGGCGCCGGACCGCGAAGTCACGAAGGCAGGGACCCGTCCGGGTGAGAGGCACCAGGCCGTTCCGCGGAGAGTTGGCGGGCAGGGAGGTAGCCGCACTCGATTCCGCCAGTCGTCGCGCGGCCGGACCCCGTCGTCGCGGTCGCGGGCGCCGTGCGCCGCATCACACATTATACGCCGCGTGGCATGGTGTCACAAGCACGGTTGGATGCCAAACACCCCAGACGCGGCCTAGCAGGTGCCCAAGCTCAGCTGCACCGTGCTCAGTTGTCCCGCCGACTGAACCGTGAGCAGACTCGACCCCGCCTGGCTGCCAGCAGTCTGCCAGAGGAGGAGGGTGAGCGTGCGACCAGGGCTCACGGTGCCGCGCACCGTGCCGGTCCAGCCGCTCGCCACCACACCGGCTGGCAACGCCATGGACCAGCTTTGCACGGCGCTGCTAGGATTGCGCAGGGGAAGCGCGACCCCCGGCGCGCCGCACGAGAGCCTCAGCCAGCTGACCGTCGGCACGACGGCCTCACCCTGCCCTGACGTGCCAGCGGGCGGCTGAGCAGGAGCGGGCGCCACGGCTGTCTTCACCGTCGCGGACTTCTGCGCGGTGGACGTATGGGCGGGCGTGGGCCGCGGAGTGGGCTGAGGTGTGGGCTGAGGTGTGGGCTGAGGTGTGGGCGGCTGGACGGTGGCCGTGGGCGCGG
>CAYQFU010000028.1:0-17405 GCA_964416775.1 uncultured Ktedonobacterales bacterium | reverse complement strand
GGAGGGTGGCAGCGGCGGCAGGACCGGAAGGCCTGTCAGCGAATCGCCACCGTGCAGCCAGCGCTCGAATGCCACGCGGTCATGCAGGTGCAGGAGCGACGTTCTCGGTGCGCGCTCGGGGGCGTGAAGTTGCCGCCCAATCGCATACGGCTGAATCTCATCCTTGCGGCCGACAGGCGCGGTCTCCGGCTGGCGAGTCGCAGCCGGAGCGCCGTTCGCGTCGCGTGACGGGTCGGAGGGAGCGGTGATGTCGCCGTCCATCGCAATGCACCTCGGCCTTCCACCTGCTGATAAGACGCCTGATGCGCCAGCGGCGCGGGGATCACGCCATTATATGAGGTGCCGCGCAAGAGCCCGCCGACGTGACACAAAGGTCCCGATGAGCTGCAACGTGCAGGGGGAGGGGGAGGTGCAGGTGGAGGTGCAGGCAAGCGTCCCCCACGTGGAGGAGCTCGATCGGCGCCGCGGCCCGGCGCGCGCCGATAGTGGCCCGCGGGTATGGAGCACATCCGTGACGTCCATCGTGCCGGCCAGTGACCAGGCGAGATCGTCAGCTCCGCGGCCGGCCTCAGTCGGCGTCCACGATCATGGGGTTGCGGATGATGGGCGACTTGCCAGTACGCTGGCTGATCGGCTGCTGTGGGCCAATGCCGCCCATGCGGGGCACGCCGGCGGCGTCCGGCACATCCAGCAGCACCAGGCTCTGCCGCAGCGTGTCGAGGTCACGCAGGAAGCACGCCACCGCGCTCGCGGCGGAGCCCTTGTCGCGCGCGTTCTGGAAGCGGCGCATCATCGCTTCGCCCGCCGCCTCGGCCGCCTGTGCCATGGGGTCGCTGGTGTCCACCGCGAAGGCGTCTTGATAGATCTCGTCCCAGCCGTTCCAGCGGCCGCGCAGCGGCTTCCACCCCAGCTGGCTGTCGCTCACGGTACGCCACTTCTCTTCGGTGAACGCGGTCCAATCGGAGATCAGACGCGCGTAGGCGGAGAGCAGCTCCTGCAGCTCTTCGGACTGCGCATCGAGCCGCCGGCTCTCATTGGGTGGACGCCCATAGCCACCCTCGCCGTACTCGCCGTAGCCTTGCTGCGGGCCAAAGCGCTGTTCGCCCGCCGGCGCCCCGCCGTACCAGCCGGGCCCCGCGGTCACCACACCACCCATCATGCCCTCGTGCAGCGAGCCATCTTCGGTGGCGAACATGTCGGGACGCAGCCCGCCGATGATGATCTCTTCCGTGCCGAGCGCATCGAGCAAGCGCCAGGCCAGGCGGGGGTTACGGATGACCCATCCAGTCTTGCGCACCAGGTAGAGGGATGAGAAAACGAAATTGACGACCAGCCAGACAAACGACTTGGCCGCCGCCCAGGTGAGCACGAACTTGAGGGCCCAGTCCCAGATCGGAGCCCCAGAGCTGCCCTCCCAGATCACCGTCAAAATGATGGCTACCAGGAGACTGGGGTCGCGAATGGGATTGACCAATCCCAGCAACATCGAACCGAAGCCGCGATTGGCTTTGCGCTGAGACCTCGCCATCGTCTCCCTCCGCCTCCGACCACCGTATCTGTCACCGCGACGTGGCCGTGGCGCGGACGCTCCCGCGACGTTGACCTCGCCGAAGCAGAGAGTCACACTCCTGAGCCCTGGCGCGTGCGCCAGGGAACGCGTCCGTGCGCCAAACTCGTCTAGGGCTCGATTGTAGCATGGGGCGCTCGCAAGTCGCAACCAATGCAGTACTCCAGGCAAGCAAGGGCATGACCTGGCTCCGCAGCCCACATCACGGGCCCTTACGAGCGGGCGGCGCCGCTAGGAAGAAAGTACCGAGCGGGACTACGTGCCAGCACCACACACGAACAGCTCCACCAGTGCGTGCACCACCGCCGTGTGCTCGGCGTCGCTGCGCGCCGTATGCCCGCCAGGCGCCGTGAGCGCTTCGAGCAAGCCAAGGAACGTCCGCGTGAGCATGGCCGGGTCGAACACCGTGCGCAGCTCGCCGCGCCGCGCCCCGTCGCGCATCAGCTCCTCGAGGGGGCTGAAGATCTCGCGCTGGTACGTCTCCCAGATGCGCTGGGCGTGTGCCTTGCTGAGCAGCTCCGTCGCATCGCGCAGCATCGGCTCCATGGCATAATTGGCGTTGAGGAAGTACCCCAGTGCCAGCGCCTCCAGACGCTCGCGCACCGGACGGTCGGCGAGCGTCACTTGCCGGATATAGCCGCCGACCTCCTGTACCAACGCGCAGATCACTTCCGTGTAGAGACACTGTTTGTCGCCGAAGTGATAGTACAGGGTAGGCTTGGTGACCCCGACGGCCGACGCGATCTCGCCCACCGCGACGTCCGCGTAGCCACGCGGCATGAAGAGCTTGCGGGCCTCGCGCAGGATGCGCGCGCGCGTATCCAAGTCGCCGTCCGCGCTCGATTGGTGCGCTGGGGGGCGTCCAGGCCCGCGGTGTGCACGTGCGGGCCTGGATGTTCCGGCGTCGCGGTCAGTGGGCACGTATCGCGTCCTCTGTGTCGTGTCCTCTCATGAGGCGGCGCCTCGGCAAAGTCTAGAGCAGGTATCATATGCAATATATAGTCCCGCGCGCCGCGCGTCGCACAACGGGGGGACCAGGTAACGGTGTGATAGTTCACCGACAGGACGACGAGCGAGGCCGCGCGACGCCGTGCGAGCGGCACACGATGCACAATGAGGAGCTGACAGCATGACAGAGCACGTCGGTACGCCCCCGCATGATCAGGGCGACCGTGAACAGGGGTGGGTCGAAGCCATCGTGGAGATTCCCCGGGGCAGCCGCAACAAATATGAATACGACCACGTGCGTGGCATATTCCGGCTGGACCGCGTGCTCTACAGCTCCGTCCACTATCCGACCGACTATGGCTTCATCGACGAGACACTGAGCGGAGACGGCGATCCGATAGATATCCTGGTGATTGTGGAAGAGCCGACCTTCACGGGCTGCCACCTGCGCGCCCGGCCCATCGGCACGCTGGACATGCGCGACGAAAAAGGGGAGGATGAGAAGATCCTGGCGGTGCCGGTGGACGACCCGCGTTTCATCGGCATCGATGACCTGGAGCAGCTGCACGAGCATTGGACCAAGGAGATCGCCAGCTTCTTCCGTACCTACAAGGAGCTGCAGGGCGCAGAGGTGGAGGTCCGCGGCTGGCATGATGCCGGCGCGGCGTGGCGCGTCATTGCCGAAGCGCGCGAGCGCTGGCGTCAGCAAAGCATCGGTTAGCGTACTCTAGCCGCAAGCGCTGCCGGCGTGTAGCATATGGCCGCGGATGCAGCGGAGAACGGCATGCGGCGGCCTCGTCGGCGTGGCGGTCTCCGTGCACGCGCTGACCTGGCTGGCAGCGAGGGAGGAATGGCACGATGCAGCCCATCAACGTCGCCGACTATGAGGCGCTGGCACGCGCGGGCATGGACCCCGGCGCATGGGACTACTTCAGCGGTGGCAGCGAGGACGAACAGTCGCTCCGCGCCAACCGTGAGGGATTCGCGCGCATTCGGCTGCGTCCGCGTGTGCTGGTGGACGTGAGCACGTGCGATCTCGCGACCGCCGTTCTCGGCACCTCTGTCAGCATGCCCGTGCTCGTCGCACCGGCGGCCTACCAGGCGCTAGCGCATCCCGAGGGGGAGCGGGCCATGGCGCGCGGCGCGGGCGCCGCGGGCACGCTGCTGGTGGCTGCCACCCTCGCGACCACCAGTCTCGAAGAAGTGGCCGAAGTCGCGACCGGCCCACTGTGGTTCCAGCTCTACGTCTACGCCGACCGCGAGATCTCCGCGGCGCTGGTGCGCCGTGCGGAGGCCGCGGGCTACCAGGCCCTCGTCCTGACGGTGGACGCGCCGCGCATTGGCAGGCGTGAGAAGGACATTCGCAATGGCTTCGGCCTGCCGCCGCACCTCCAGATGCGCAACTTCCTCGACGTCGGGCTGGAAGAGATGCCCGCCACCGCGTCCGGCTCGGCCGTGGCATCCCACGCCGCGGGCCTTTTCGACGCCTCGCTGACCTGGGAAGCGGTGGATTGGCTGCGCTCCGTGGCGGGCCTGCCCGTGATCCTCAAGGGCATCATGACCGCCGAGGACGCGCTGCTAGCCGTGGAGCACGGCGCCGCGGGCATCATCGTCTCGAACCATGGCGGGCGCCAGCTCGACGGCACACTCGCTACCATCGAGGCGCTGCCCGAGGTGGTGGACGCGGTGGCCGGCCGCTGCGAAGTCTACGTGGATGGCGGCATCCGGCGTGGGTCGGATGTGCTCAAGGCGCTCGCCCTCGGAGCACGGGCAGTGCTTGTCGGCCGCCCCGCCCTCTGGGGGTTGGCGGCCAATGGCGCCGCGGGCGTCCAACACGTGCTGGAGCTGCTGCGCTCCGAGCTGGAGCTGGCCATGATGCTCTCCGGACGCCCCACCATCGCCAGCATAGACCGCACGGCTGTCGTATGGCGCTGAGCTCCCTGCGTCCACCCGACGACGACCGGCTCGGCGTGCTCACGACCACCGCACCCGTCGTGCGTGAGACCACGCTGGTGCGGCTGGAAGCGCCGCGCGTGGACGCGCTGGCCTCCGCGTGGGCGGCCGCGCCCTGGCCGGAACAGGCTGGGCTAGACGCGCTGCACTTCGCCGACGGCACCGAGCGCACCGCCAACTGGGTATTGCTCCTGGACGCTCTCAACTTCTGCTTCTGGGGCGAGCCGGGGCAGCCCCGCTGGCGCGTGATCTGGCGCGACCAGATGCTCGACGGCTACGCCGCGCTGGCGGCGGCGCTGACGCGCGCCGTGGAGGAGGGCCGGCCGCTGTGGGACGCCGGCTATCTAGCCGCCCTGGACGAGCGCGAGCTCGCCGGCATCCTGCGACCTGCCCCCGGCAGTCCGCCGATTCCGCTGTTCGAGGAGCGGCTGGCCAACGCGCGGGAGGCCGGGCGCGTGCTGCTGGAGCGTTACGCCGGCCAGTTCGCGCGCGCCGCCGAGGCCGCGGGCGGCAGTGCCGTGGAACTGGCTCTGCTGCTCGCCCGCGATTTCCCCTCGTTCGGCGATGTGGCCGCGTGGCGCGGCGCCATGGTGCGCTTCTACAAACGCGCCCAGATCTGCGTCGCCGACCTCAACGCCGCCTTCAAGGGCACGCGCTGGGGCGCGTTCGCCGATCTCGACCAGCTCACCGCCTTCGCGGACTACAAGCTGCCGCAGCTGCTGCGCGAGCGCGATATCCTCGTCTACGCGCCGGAGCTGGCCGCCCAGGTAGACGCACATGCCCCGATCGCGGCAGGGTCTGAAGCCGAGGTCGCCATCCGCGCGGCGACCGTATGGGCGGTGGAGCACCTGCGGCACGCGCTCGCCCGGCGTGGGATCGTGCGTCCGGCGAGTGGGATCGACTACCGGCTGTGGGCGGAGAGCCAATCCACCGGTCCCGCGACCCGTCCGTACCACCGCACCAGAACTATCTACTATTGAGCGAAGTCGTATGATAGGGGAAGCGCACTCGGCCTTGCCCAGTACGAGCGGGTGCAACCTGTGCACATTGAGCTATCGTCCCTCTCAAGGACGACACACGAGGAGTGGCGCGTGACGAACTTGCGCCGCATCGCGCGGACCGAGCCCGAAGAAGGCGCGCCCCAGGCAGGTGACCAGGCGTCCGGCCACAGGCGAGCCGCTGGCGCACCGCGCGTATGGCCGCTGCGCGGGGTCGCGCTCCCGCCCGCCGAGCGCACCGCCGCTGGGAGCCTGCTCGCCCTGGGCGCCGCGCTGCGCCTGTGGCTGATCCTGCGCGGCTGGCCCGCGCTGGATAGCGACGAAGCCATCATCGGACTGATGGGCCGCCACATTCTGGCTGGTGCGCGGCCAGCCTTCTACTACGGCCAGCACTATCTCGGCGCGCTGGACGCGTACATCGCCGCCGCGTTCTTCGCCGTCATGGGGTCCACCACGCTGGCCCTGTTCCTCAGCATGCTCCCGCTGGTGGTCGCGTTTCTGGCCGCGGCCTATGCGCTGGCCCGCGCCGCGTTCGGCCCGCCGGCCGCGCTGCTGACGCTCGCCTACCTGGCGCTCGGGCCAGCGTTCGCGCTGCTGCGCGAGACCGCGACCATCGGAGGCTACCAGGAGACGCTCCTGTTGGGCGCCGTGCTGGTGCTGCTCGTGTACGCCCGTCTGCGCGGCGCTCCGCCGCTGGCGCGCGATGATCGCTCCACCACGCTGCGGGCGCTCGCGACGTACGCCCTGATTGGTCTGCTCGCCGGTCTGGGCATCTGGTCGGACCAGCTGATTCTGCCGTTCGTGGCGGCCGCGTTCGCGGCGCTGATTATTGGTCGCTGGCGTGAGGCGAGCGGCTGGCCCGGTCTCGCGCTGCTGCTGGGCCTTGTCGTCGGCTGCTGGCCATTCCTCATTTACAACCTCCAGACGGGCGGCGGCACGTTCACCGAGCTGACGCTGCAGAATCGCGCATCGCCGCATCAGTTTGGCCCGCTGCCGCCTCTGCCCAACTGGCTGGGCCAGCTCGGCTCCACGCTCTCCGTCGGCCTGCCGGCGGCGCTGGGAAGCCCGCGGGTGTGCGTCAGCCGGGGCGGCACGTGGAGCGCCTATCCCCCCGCGATGGCGCTCGTCGGGCGACAGATGGGCGGCGCGTGCACCGCCCTCAACGTGGCCTTCGCGCTCGGTGTGCTCGCATGCTATGCCTTCGTGGCCTGGCAGCTTGTGCGCGTCGCGTGGGTGTGGTGGACCCGCGGGCGCAGCCGTCCGAACGGGCACCGCGCTCCCATCCGCGACAGTGCGGAACGGGCGCGCATGTGGCTGCGCGCCATGCTGCTGGCCGGCGGGCTTGGCACCTTCGTTCTCTACTCCGTCAGCCGCACCGCCCAGACATACCAGTTCACTGCCGCGCGCTACCTGATCCCGCTCTATATCTCGCTGCCGCTTGTCTTTGGCACGCTCTGGGTTCTCGCCAGCCCGGCACTCATTCCGGTCGGGAGGCGAGCGGTGGATCGCGCGCGTCGCGTGCGTCTCCCAGCGCGCGCGGACGCGTTGGTGAATCGGCTCGCGGACGCCAGGGGCCACGCGCCGTCGTCGGACTCGGCTGGCGCGCTGGCCGAGCCACTCGCGGCGGCGAGCGGCGCCGGCGCGGACGAAGCAGACGCCGCGCGCGCATCCGCGCGCCGGAAGCGACAAACCGGCGGCTATGCGCGCCTCTTGCCTTGGGCCGCGCGCGCGCGTGTCACGCTGGCGGCCGGTGGGCTGGCGCTGCTGCTCGCCTTTTCGGCCTATGGGGCGGTAGCCACGGCCGAGCGGAGCGGCGACGCCTCGCTCTTCGCGCTGCCGGCGCCCGCGCAGGACCAGCGTCTCATCTCCGCCCTGGCCGCCCACGGCATCACGCGCTTCGTCTCCGACTACTGGACGTGCTACCGCCTCGCCTTCGAGAGTGGCGAGCAGCTGCGCTGCGCCGTACGCGACTCGAAGGACAACACCCTCACGCTCAATGGCGCCGTCAATCGCTACCTGCCGTACCTCGTACTGGTGGAACATACGCCACACCCAGCCTACATGTTCCCGGCCGGCAGCACGCAGGACACGACGTTCGTCGCATGGACCACCGCTCAGCACTTGCCCCACACTGGCTACGCGCGCTTCGTCGCCGAGGGCTACGCGGTGTATTACTACCCTGGTGGTCAAGGCTGACGATCAACCGGCGAACCGGGCGCCAATCGAGGGCGTAGGCGTACCAGCCGTGAAAGGAGGACCGGCAATGTCCGCGAGGATGGAGGAGCTCACTCCCGAGGCGCTGCCCGGCGCCATCGAGGGGAGCCTGTTCGACCTCTTCGAGAGCTGGAGCCACTGGCCCAAAGCCCACATCGAGGATGGAGGCGATCACTTGCGCCTGGTCGCCGACATCCCGACGTCGCTCTTCAACGGCATCTATCGCATCCACATGCCAGCCGAGCACCTGGATGCGCGCATCGACGCGGCGCTGGCGCCGTTCAGGGCACGCGACGTGCCGGCGTTCTGGTTGGTAGGCCCAACCAGCGCGCCAGACGACCTCGCGGCGCGCTTGCAGGACCGTGGTGCCCGCCGGCTCGACGACGCCGTGGGCATGGCGGCCGACCTGCACGCGGTGCGCGTAGATGCGGAGCTACCTGCCGGGCTGACCATCGCGCGGGTCCGCGATGGGGAGCTGCTGCGCCACTACAACGACGCCATGAACCGCGGCTTCAGCTCACCGGCCATCATTCGCGACGGCTTTCTCCAGGTCTTCACCAGCCTGGGCCAGGGCGACGACCAGCCCTGGCGGCACTACGTCGGGCTGATGGATGGGCACGCGGTAGCCAGCTCTTCCCTGCTGCTCGGCACGCGTGTAGCGGGCATCTACAACGTGGCCACGGTGGAGGAGGCACGCGGGCACGGGATCGGCACTGCCATGACCGTGGCCGCGCTGCGCGAGGCGCAAGCGCAGGGCTATCGCGTGGCCGTGCTCCACGCCTCAGCCGTGGGCGTGGGCATCTACCAGCGGCTGGGGTTCGCGGCGTATTGCACCATTCGCTGGCTCGAATCGCCGCCGTGACCAAATCGCCGGACGTCCACGGGCACGGCATGCAACCCTCCCTCGATGCGACCCTCCCGCCACATCCGTTTCCGCCGCGGTGGTCCTCTCGCAGAAGGGGTATAATGCGGCCCAAGGGCGAGGATAGGCCGCTTCCCACAGCATCGGCGGACGTACGGAGGACTGACGGAGGACTGCATGCGCGCGAGCTTCGTCCACACGGCGGACAATCACCTGGGATACGAGCAATACGGCGTCAAGGAGCGGTTCAACGACTTCGCCCACGCCTTTTTCGCCGTCGTGGACGACGCCATCGCTCGCCGTGCCGACTTTTTCGTCGTCGCGGGCGACCTGTTCAACAAGCGCGCCATCGATGCCCTCACGCTCATGCAGGCGCAGGAAGCGCTGCAGCGGCTGCGCGCGGCCGGCATCCCCGCCATCGCCATCGAGGGCAACCACGACCGCAGCTACTACCGCGACGGCGTGTCGTGGCTCCAATTCCTCTGCTGGCAGGGTCTGCTGCGCCTGCTCAATCCCGCCGTGCGCGAGGGCGTGCCCGTGCTGGCGCCCTGGGACCAAGACTCCATGCGGGGCGCGTATGTAGACCTGCAGGACGGCGCGCTGCGCGTCTACGGCTTGCCATGGTACGGTGCGGGCACCGCCCGCGTGATGGAGCAATTCGCGCGTGAGCTGGAGCGTACGCGCGCCGAGGAAGACGCCGGCGGCGTAGCGTATCGCGTCCTCCTGCTCCACTCCGGCGTGGACGGCATCCTCCCGCAGCTCCACGGCCTGCCCACGCGCCAGCAGTTTGAGCCGCTGCGCGGCCTGGTAGACTACGTCGCGCTCGGCCACGTCCACAAGCCCTATGAGATCGACGACTGGCTCTTCAATCCGGGCTCGACGGAAACCTGGGGCGCCGAAGAATCCGCCTGGGACCGCGGCTACTACTACGTTCAGGTGGACACGAACGCCCCCGCCGGCCAGCCGAAGCATCACGCCCAGCACCTGATCAATCCGCGGCGCGCCTTCCACCGCATGCAGTTCCGCGTAGATGGGCTGCCAGACCCAACGGCGCTCTACGACCGCTTCGAGCGCTTCTGCCGGCGCCAGGCCGAAGCGTACCAGGCGGAGGATCAGGCAGGACCCCGCGGCGGGCCCGTCGTGGACGTGGCGCTCACCGGCGTGCTGGGCTTCGATTCCAGCGCCGTCGACCGCACACGGCTCGAAGACTGTGTGCGCGAGCACTTCCACCCGCTGGTGGTGCGCCTGCACGACACCACGCGCGACACGAATTACGACCCCGACCTCGAAGGCGAGGATGGCGACGGCCGTGACCGCACCACCTGGCACCAGCTCGAGCTGCACATCTTTCAGGATTTGCTGGCGCGCGACGCCCGCTATTTGCCTGAGGCGAGCCGCTGGGCGGCGACCCTGGCGGAGCTGAAGCAGATGGCACTGGGCGGCGAGGAGCCGGCGGCCATCGCGTCGAAGCTGCGCGAGGCCCGCGACCGGCTGGGGGGGAGTGCGCCCGATGCTCGCTCGCCCACATAGGCGCCCAGGCGCCCAGGCGCCCAGGCGCCCAGGCGCGGCACCTCTGGGCCTCAAGGCCACGTGCAAACCTACCTGCCCGTATGGTACACTTGGCGTGCCGCTATGCTCGGCACACTAAGAGTGTACAGGGATGGGTGGGGATCAACGGTGGGTGAAAGATATCACACGGCAGGTGACAGCAGCGGGCCTTTCTCTCGGCGCCGCCGGCGCGACACGACCTTCAAAGGCAAGCTGGATGAGCCCATCCAGCGCTGGTTTTCCATCACGCCGTCGTTCGCGCCCGCGCTCGTGGCCGATTGCGCGGCGTACCTTGGCGACGGGCCGGACGAGCGCTACCTCGATCCCTTCAGCGGCTGCGGCACCACTGCCGTCTGGTGCCGCCTGCACAATCGCGCCAGCGTGGCGGTGGAATGGAATCCGGCGCTGCATCTCGTCTCCCAGGTCAAGGCTGGCTGGGAGGCCGCCCCGGATGCGCTGGCGGCGGCGGGCGCAGCCTTCGTCGCGGCGTGGCGAGATGAGGCGCCTTCCCAGGTCAGCGCCGGCGCCTATCTGGAGGCCCATGCCGCGCACATGCCGCGCATCTCCAACCCGCTGCGCTGGTGGTCGGCAGCCACGCTGGCCGAGCTGACCGCGGCGCGCGCCACCCTCGCGGCGCATCCCCCCGACCCCGCCGTGCGCCCCGGCATCGAGCTCGCGCTCCTGCGCATTCTGCTAGAGGTGAGCCGCGCCCGCTACACGCACGCCAGCATCACCTTCGCCCGCGGCGATCCCCGACCGGTCCCCTCCGCCAGCAGCGTCTTCGAGCGCCGGCTCGCCGAGATGGCGGACGATCTGCGGGCCACCGCGGACCGTCCGCACCAGCTCGCCACCGTGCTGCGCGGCAACTCGCTCGCGCTCGACACGCTCGTTCCCACGGCCGGCACGTCCACCCGCGTCATCTGCTCGCCGCCGTATCCGAATCGCTACTCGTATGCGCGCGAGACCCGCCCGCACCTCTTCTTCCTGAACCTGGTACCCGACGCCGCCGCGGTCGGCGAGCTGGACTACCAGGCCATGGGCGGCACGTGGGGGCGCGCTACCTCCGCGCTGTCCCGCCCGCACGAGCCAGAATCGCCTGAAGTGACCCGGGTCATGGCGCCGCTGCTGGCGCTGCTGCGCACGGCACATCCACTGATGGCGAACTACGCGGTGCGATACTTCAACGACTTCTGGCGCCACATCTGCGCGCTGGGGTCCGTCATGGCCTCGCACGCGCGCATGGCCTACGTCGTCGGCAACAGCAAGCTGGGCGGGGTGAACGTGCCCGTGGCGGAATGGCTGCTGAGCCTCTTCGAGGCCGCTGGCTGGCGCCGCATCGGGCAGGGTATCCACGCCATGCGTCGCCGCAACAGCCGCGCCGGCCTGGTGGAGAGCGTCATCTTCGTCGAGCGCTGACCGAAGCGCCGGCGTGGCAGCGCGATATGCCGCTCCCTTCTGTCCCCCTCGCTTGACGCGCGCGCGCCACACTGCCCTATAATCGGTGGAAGTGTGCCAAGCGCCAGCACGACCGCGACCAGACGCGTGCGCTGCGAACGTGACCGGCGGCGCAACCCGTGCTGGCGCAGGCGCGTCGCACGGTCGCTTGCACTCGCCACGACGCACACCGAATCTGGATGTACCGCGGCATCCGCTCCAGCCGGCGTCATCCCAATGCCCCCACGAGCGGGAAGCGATCATACAGGCCCGGTGTCATCCACGCTCCCAGAAGGAGGACCCCCTGTGCCAAATACGGGCGGCGACGCCACGATCATCGAAGATATCTACGCACGTGAGGTACTGGATTCACGTGGCAATCCAACCGTACAGGTTACGGTGACGCTGATCGGCGGCGCGCAGGGTACGGCTACCGTGCCGTCGGGCGCCTCCACCGGCGCGCACGAAGCCGTGGAGCTGCGCGATGGCGACCCCAAGCGCTACGGCGGCAAAGGCGTCATCACAGCGGTCACCAACGTCAACGAGGCACTGCAAGACGCGCTCACCGGACTCGACGCGCTAGACCAGGTGGCGCTGGATGAGCAGATGATCGAGCTGGACGGCACTCCCAACAAGAGCCAGCTTGGAGCTAACGCAATCCTTGGCGTCTCGCTCGCGGTCGCACATGCCGCCGCGGAGGCGCTCGACCTGGCGCTCTACCGCTACCTCGGCGGCGTCTCGGCGCACACGCTGCCCGTCCCCATGATGAACATCCTCAATGGCGGTAAGCACGCCGAGAACTCTACCGACCTCCAGGAGTTCATGATCCTTCCCACGGGGGCGCCGTCGTTCGCCGAGGCCGTGCGCTGGGGCGCTGAGGTCTATCACGCGCTCAAGAAGGTGCTGCACGACCGCAAGCTAAATACTAATGTCGGCGATGAGGGCGGTTTCGCGCCATCGCTGGCTTCCAATCGCGACGCGCTGGAGGTGATCGTCAGCGCCATCGAAGCGGCAGGCTACAAGCCCGGCACCGACATCTGCCTGGGTCTGGATCCGGCGGCCAGCGAGTTCTATGAAAACGGCAAGTACGTGCTGGCGCGCGAGGGCCGCAGCCTTACGGCGTCCGAGATGGTGACGCTCTACGAGCAGTGGGTGGGCGAGTACCCCATCATCACCATCGAGGATGGACTGGCCGAGGACGACTGGGCCGGCTGGGCCGAGCTGACCAGGCGGCTAGGCGGCCGCGTGCAGCTCGTGGGCGACGACCTGTTCGTGACGAACACCGAGCGCCTGGCGCGCGGCGTGCGGGAAAACATCGCCAACTCAATCCTGATCAAGCTGAACCAGATCGGCACCCTGACGGAGACCCTGGCAGCCATCGAGCTGGCCAAGGTCAGCCGGTACAGCGCCATCGTCTCGCACCGCTCGGGCGAGACCGAAGATACCACCATCGCCGATCTCGTCGTCGCCACCAACGCTGGCCAGATCAAGACGGGCGCGCCGGCCCGCTCTGAGCGCGTCGCCAAGTACAATCGCCTGATGGCGATCGAAGAGGACCTGGGAGATGCCGCCCGCTATCCGGGCTTCGCGGCGTTCTACAACGTGCCGGCGCTGGCCGGCCGCGCGGGCAAGTAGGGAGACGCACAGAGTAAGGGGGATGTCATGAGCGAGATGGACGAAACGCAGCGGGGGCCGGCCCGTCCGGACGAGAGCACGCAGCCGCGGGAGGCCGCGCCAGACGTGTCCAGGCCGGTGGAGGACCAGCCAGAGCACGTGTATGGACCTACCAGCATCCCTCTGCCCAATGCTCCCGTGACGCCGACCTCAGCCCCCAAAGCGCCGCCGGCCCAACCACCTCACGGGGAAGGCCAGTTCGCGCAGCAGTCGGTCGCGCCGAGCACGGTTACCCGGCCGGCCGGCGGTGCCGCCCCGCCGCGGCCAACCGCGCCGGTCCGCGGCCGTGTGGAGACGATCCACTATGAGCTGAGCTACATCGTCCAGAATGCCGACCGCGGCCCGCGCGGCGCGATTGTGCTGCTCCATGACCTGCCCGGCGGCGCCTTCGTGTGGCGCAACGTCATGCCCGCGCTCGCCGCCACCGGCCGCGCCATCTACGCGTTCGACATGTTGGGGTATGGCGAGTCGGACCACCCCTGGCCCTCCGACACCACCGTCTGGGGGCATGCGGACAACCTGTCCCCGGCGTTCCGGGCGCTGAATCTGACGGACGTGGTGCTGGTCGGGTTCGGCGTCGGCGGCGGCGTGGCCCAAGTGCTGGCCACGCGCCTGTACCGTGAAGAGCTGGCCGCGTTGGCGTTGCTGGACACATACGCCTACAACTACGCCTATGCTGCCGACTGGCCGCTGACCCAGATGGAGCAGCGTCACGACCCGGACGCCCCACGGCACATGACCACCGAGCAGCTACTGACCGAGCTGCGTGCCACACTGCCCAAAGGCTCCGCCAAACCCGGCTACCTTGCTGGCAGCGCACTCGAAGCATATATCGCCGAGTGGAATAGTGACCTGGGCCGCGAGATGTTCTTCCAGCACGTGCGCCAGATGCTGCCCAACTACGTATTGTCCGTCGCCTCGGACCTGAAGCAGCTGCAGATTCCCACGTTGGTGGTCTGGGGCGAGCAAGACCAGGTGACGCCGCTCACGCTGGGCCGGCGGCTGGCACGCGACATCCCCGGCGCGCGGCTCGCCGTGGTGCCGGGCGCGGGGCATCTGGTGCTGGACGACGCTGCCGATCAGGTTGGTCCACTGCTGGCGGACTTCGTGCGCGACCTCAAGCGCTGAAACCGGCTCGCGCGCGCCTCACACCGGCGTGAGGCGCCAGCCCAACCACGCGCGCAAGTCGTGGGCCTCGGGTGGCAGCGCCGCCGCCTCACCCCACAGCGTCGGCTGCGCCTGCCGCGTCAGCAGCAGCGCACCAGATGCCGCCGCCACCTCACCGGCGATGCGCCCCGCGGGTGGCGGCGGCGCGGCGAGCGGCGGCGCGCCCAGCGCGTCGAGGGCGAGCGTCGCCGTGTTGTCCAGCCGCCGCGGCGGAGCGAGCTGCTCCACGTCTGGGGGCCAGCCATCGGGCAGCGCGCTGCTCAGGCGTTCCAGCTCCCCATCCAGCTGGCGCAGGAGCGCGGTGGCGTCCGGTGCCGGGTAGAGCGCGCGCAGCTTCACGCTGACCGGGATGCGTTCCCGCGCGCCCGCCAGGGAGATGGCATGCTCCAGCCGCCGCGCCGCCATGCCGTCGTCCGCGCGCCCGATGACCAGCCCCACGGGCGCCCCTTGCTCCAGCACGCGGAGTGCCGTGCGCCCGGCATTGGCGACGCCCACCTTGAACAGTTCCGGCGCGAAGCCCGCCAGGTACACCTCGTGCGCGCTCATCAGATAAGCCGCGCGCGGGCCAGTCGGCGGCCGGCTGCCGTCGCTGGCCACGATCTCCAGCCGCCCCTCGCGCCGCTCGCAATCCTCGCACTGGCTGTGGCCGCCCGGCGGCATGGCGCGCCACTCCGGGCACGGCTGTGGTGGGCCGCCTCGCGGCGGCCGGTAGCCCACACAGCGCCGCTCGCCAGGCATGCCCGGGCGCGCCGCCACCAGCTCCAGCGCCATGCCGCGCGCGATCGGCCAGCGCTGCGGCTCCTGCCCCTCCGCCTCCGCTGCCGTCCCCGATGGCCAGGGGCGCCAGAGCAGATCCAGTCCGCCCGAGGCCCAGGTGTAGCCGACGAGCTGGATGGCGTGGCCGCTAGCTGGCGCGCGTGCTGGCATCACAGATTCTCCTGATCCATCTGGTAGGTCAGAGCAGGTGGCTCAGGCCGTCGAGCAATCGATCCACGTCGCGCGCCGAGTTGTACGCCTGGATCGAGACGCGCACGAAGCGCCGCTCCTGCCACTCTGGGATGGGCACCTCCACCTGGTAGTCGTCCCACAATCGCCGCTGCAGCTCCTCCGCCGTGAGGGGATGGTCCGCCGGCAGCGGGATGGCGCACATCTGGCCCCACCACTCCCTTGATTCGGGGCTGATTTGCTCCAGCCCGGTGAGCGCGCCCACACGCTCGCGCGCCTCGCGCAGCAGCGCGTGGCAGGCGTTCCGCACCCGCGGCCAGTCGAACTGCGCTTGAAAGTCAATCGCCGCCGGCACGCTTAGATAGGCCGAGGGATCGTCCGTGCCGACCCAATCGAACAGGTCGTGAAACGGCGACGGCCCTGGCTCGCGCGGCTCCCAGCCCCAGCTCACCACCAGCGGCCGCAGCAACTTTTGCCGCTCGGGACGCGCGTAGAGGAAGGCCGCCCCCTTGGGCGCGCAGAGCCATTTATGACAGTTGCCGGTGTAGAAGTCCGCTCCGATATCGTCCAGGTCCAGATCGATCTGACCCGGCGCGTGCGCACCGTCCACGACGGTGAGGATGCCGCGCTGGGACGCTCGCCGGCAAATCTCAGCCACGGGGAACTCGAGCGCCGTCGGCGACGTAATGTGGCTGATCACGATGACGCGCGTGCGCTCGGTGACCCCCTGCCACAGCTGCTCGACGACCGCCTCGGCGCTAGTGATGGGCAGCGCGATCGGCTGCGTGCGGAAGCGTGCCCCGCGTTGTTGGCAGTTGAAGCGCCACGTGCGCTCCACGGCGCCGTACTCGTGGTCCGTGCCCAGCACTTCATCGTCCGGCTCCAGCGCGAGCGAGTGCGCCACGATGTTCATCCCGTGGGTGGCGTTGGGCACGAAGACGAGGTTATCACCCGTTGTCCCCAGGTAGGTCCCCAGGCGCGCGCGCGCGTTGGCCAGCTCGTCGTCGAGGCGCCGCTGGAGGAAGTGGACCGGCTGGGATTCGAGCGCTTCCTGCCAGCGGTGATAGGTGTCGAGAACCGGGCGTGGGCAGGCGCCGAAGCTGCCGTGATTGAGGAAGGCGATGTCGCGGCGGACGAGGAAGTGGCGCCCAGCCTCAGAAATAGGGGTGAAGGATGTATCGCGCGTGTTGGTCGTCTGCAATGCAGCTCCTCCTGAAGAGATGGGGAGGAGCGGACCAACCCGCGGCAGTCAACATTCGAGCGAGCAGCAGGACCGTCCTCGCTCTCGCATCATACCTCATCAGACTCAACCGCGGCGGAGCGTCCGGCCGCCGTCCAGGCGTAGACGCTTGCCCTGGGCGAGGCGCCGCATGCGAGGCGCATTACGACGCCAGGCGTGCCCCGGTCCGGCGGACGGACCCACTGCGCTGCAACGCCACGAACTCTTCCAGCGCCTGGAGGTACGCGTTGTACATGCGATCGAGGACGTGTGGCGGCTGCCGCCGCTGCTCCGCCATCGCCAGGTCGTACCACCGGCGCTCCATGCGACGCTCCAGACGCTCCAGCTCGGTCATGGTCATGGCCATCGACGTGCCTCCCCTCGGTGCGGCCGGTCGCGGCCGCTGATCGGGTTCGCGCGCTCCCTCGGCGCCGCGTGTCGCTGTGGCGCCGAGCGGTGTGAGTGGCGTGGTGGTCCAAGGACCACTGCACACCCCTCGACTCCCTATTCCACGCGGGCGGGACAAATCCGGCAATCGCCGTAGATGCCCGCCCGCGGAGCTGTGGGCGTATGCCATCGAGGGCCGCCCGAGCGCGACCCTCGCCGAGCGATGATCCGAGCCTGCGACATGGCATCCCATCCCGCAGACCCCGGTGCGCTAGACCTCCTCCGGAATGTCCGTGTCCGCCTCTTCGTCCGCGACCGCCTGCACGGGCGCCAGGCTGCCGCGGATCTGGTTTTCGATGGCTTCGGCCACGTCCGGATTCTGCCGCAGGTATTCCTTGGCGTTCTCGCGGCCCTGGCCGAGCCGGATTTCGCCAGCCTGGAACCACGTGCCGCTCTTCTTGACGATGCCCATCTCCAGGCCCACGTCGA
>CAYQFU010000027.1:14477-34751 GCA_964416775.1 uncultured Ktedonobacterales bacterium | reverse complement strand
GAGCGCCCTGCTGCAGAACCTCGGCGTTAAGGCGGTCAAGCGGGGAGACTTCGAGCAAGGCGAACAACTCTACCGCGAAGGGTTGGAGCGCGCCAGCGCCATTGGCCACCGCCAGCGCATCAGCGCTCTGCTCAACGCGATGGGAACCCTGGCCTACAGTCGCCACCGGATGTCCGAGGCTGAGCGCTGCTGGCGAGAGAGCCTGGATCTCGCCCGCACGATTGGCCATCGCGTGCGCACCATTCACGCGCTCCACAGCCTAGGCGTCCTGGAGCGCGACCGCAACAATGCGCTCGCAGCTGGCGCCCACCTGGAGGAGGCGATCGAGAGCGCCCGTGCGGTCGGGCATCCCTTCCTTCTGGGCGAATGTCTCTGTGCCTGGGGCGAGCTGCGGTTGCGGCAGCACGACCTCGACGCTGCCGCGCAGGCATTCGAGGAGGCGCACGCTATTGCCGGTGCGGTGGGCGGGCACGAACTGCGGGCCTTCGCTCACTTCGGCCTCTCCCGCGTCCATGCGGCCCGCGGAAACCTCGCCGGGGCTCGCACGCACGCTCGGGAGAGTCTGCAACACTTCACGGCCGAAGGGCACGATGAGGTGGACGCGGTCACACGCTGGCTGGCGGAGCTGCCCGCACCGGATGCCATAGCCTGAGCGCCCCAGCTCCCGCAACCTGGAAAGGTTCACCCTCCTGGTGCGCGATGGCCCATCGGACAGGCGGAATGCGCTACATCAGCAGTGCTCATCGTTCCCTGCCAGCCTGCCTGGCAGCCAGGCGTGGCCGTCCTTGCGTCGCAGGAACACACCGATGACCACCGCTGACGTACCCAAAGGCGACAGCAGGTATGTGCCCGTCGACGTGGCCTGGATGGCGCATTGCTAGCTCTCGCGCTGGCACGGCACGGTGTCTGCAGCAATGGGTAGCCACATCTGCTGTGCAGCCCGTACCCTCGTTTGTCCGCCCCGCGGAGAGGATCGCCAGTAGGCGCAAGGATGTCCGGCTTGTGGATGGCATATCACGTAGCGCATCCTGACGGTTCAACCGTGCGTCGAGCGCGCGGCCCATCGCCTCGCGTGGCACGGCATGCCTGGCGTCTCAGCGCCCGTCAGCCGTGATCCATGAGAGGCCTTCAGAGTCGCGCAGGGGAGGGTTCGTCCGTGGCAACCAGAGCAGGCCAACAGGATGTTTTGATCTCGGAGCGCGTCGCGGGCGGCATCCTGCCGCAGGTGCTCAATTCGTTCGACATGGTGGCAATATTCGTGGCCATCGTCCTCTTCATCAGCAACTCCGCGGTCGTCACCGGGGCCGGTGCTGCCGCCTACATCTTCTGGATCGCCGGTTTCATCACGTTTCTTATCCCGGGCGCCATCGTCACTGGGCAACTCGGCTTGATGTTCCCGGGAGAGGGCTCGATCTATGTGTGGACCCACAAAGCCTTCGGCAAGTTCTGGGGCTTCTTCGCCGGTTTCTGCGCCTGGTGGCCTGGTGTGCTGGTCATGGTGGCGACGGGTGATGCCGTGGTCACGCTGCTGCAGCAGCTTGGGAGCAATCACGGACTGGCCTGGCTGGTGGAACCCTGGCAGCAAGGCGTGGTGATCCTTATCGTGCTCGCCTGCTCCATGGTGCTCTCATGGCTGCGCTTCCGGGTGACGCAGAACTGGGTCAACATCGTCTTCGTCGCCTACGGCGGCGCGATACTGCTGGTTGGGCTGGCTGGGCTCTTCTGGCTCATCAACGGGAACGCGCCCCATACTGATTTCCATTCTGCCGCGAGCTGGGCACCCAGCCCGGCGAAGTGGACCTTCTACGGCCTCGTCATCCTGGCGCTGCTGGGCATCGAGGTGCCGCTGAACATGGGCGTGGAGATTCGCAGCGTTCGATCCATCACCAAGTATCTCTTCTGGGGCTCGATCGTCGTCATGGCGGCCTATCTGATCGGCACGTTCGGCGTGCAGGTGGCCGTGCCTGCCGCGGACCAGGGCAACCCATCCGCGGTGGCCGAGGCGGTGCAAAAGGGGCTTGGCCCCCTGGGTACCGTTCTGGGCGATCTCGTCACGCTGATCTTCCTGGGTTTCTTTCTGTTCAACACGGCAGTCTACAACTACTCGTTCGGCCGGTTGCTCTTCGTATCCGGACTCGATCGGCGTCTGCCAGCCGCGATGAGCCGCGTAAATCGGAACCGGGTCCCGTGGGTCGCCGTCCTCGTGCAGACGGTGATCGCCGCCCTGGTGACGCTCCTCTCCTTTATTCTGCCGTACGCGTTCGCCGGCGGCGGCAACAACGCCGGTGCTCTTTCCACGAAGGTGTATGACGTGCTGCAGGCGGCGGTCACCATCATCTGGTGCGTGTCGATGGTGCTGCTGTTCGTGGATGTCGTGATCATCCGCTTCAAGTACCCGCAGCAGTTCGCGGAGAGGCAGCTCGCCGCGCCATGGGTGTTCTACCTCTGCTCGGCGATTGGCTTGCTGGCGAGCGCGGTCGGAATCATCGTCACGTTCCAGAACCCCTGGACCTCATTGATCGGCGAACGAGACTGGTGGATGCTGCTCGCGGTCATCGGGGTGGCCTCGCTCCTCGTGGGTGCGATCGTCTACTTCGTCGGCGAGCTCACGATCGGCAGGAGGACCCCACCGGAGGTCACGAGCGACAGCGCGGCCGCCTCGGCTTGAGTACGCCGTGCGCTATGGAGTGTCTGCCACGTCGTCGCGTGCCTCCGGGATCACACGCAATCGGGCAAGAGGAATCGGACGCCCGCTGCGCTCGCCGATCCCATACGTGCCGGAGTCGAACTTAGCGAGCGCATGCTCCACCTCGTCGAGCTGGGTCTGGAGATCGAGCAGCTCCTGCTGCGTGTCGTCCCAGGCTTGCAGCTCGACGCTCTCGTCGCCCTCGTCACCACGCAGCTCGGCGTTGGGGTCATCCTCGGGTGTGTCGCCCGCACCTTCGGCGCGTCGTTTGGAGGCGATCTCACCGGCGAGGCGGTCGCGGGCCTGTTCGAGCTGCGCGCGCAACTGCGCGAGCACGGGAGGGGTGAGCTCGGGGTTTGGGGAATGCAACGGTGCGGTCATGGCTGCCTCCGTCCTGGGTGTCGGCTGCTGACGTGTCGGCTGCTCGGTTTCTCGGCCTGCGTTCTCAGGCTACGGAGCACGAGTGAGCAGGCGAGGCGTGACAGACGAGCGCGACCCTCCCATTGACTACAAACCTACTAGGCGCCTCCCAATTCAGGAGGCGCCTAGCACGAAGGACTCCAGGGCAATCAAGCTGGCGGACCCGACAAGTGTCTGCTCACTCATCACCAGGGGGTGTGACGCCCGCTTTGATGCCCCACTGTGGAGATTATAGCACCGCCATAACGCTACCTGATGCGGCCGATGATGCGGATGGCATTCGAAATCGGGCAAAGCGAAACCGCACAATGGGGGTGGCCGGCGGGATAGGAATCGAACCTGCTTACCCCACGGTGACCGCCAGACTATGCAGCCCGGTGCCGCCATTGGGCACCGTTCCTTGCTGCCGCGTGATCTGTGGCATTCCTGTCCCATCCGTGGCGCGCACGACCAGCGTATAGGCCCCCGGAGCGCCGGGCCGCCACTCAAAGCTCCACAGCACCCAGGTCTGCGGTGACAGAGCTGGCTGCAACGTCGCGAGCCGCCAGCTGGTGCCGCCGTCCGTACTGACTTCGACCGATCGGATGCCGCGCACCCCGCCGTAGGCGATGCCGTACACCTCGACCGGCTGGCCGAGCGGCAGATGTGCGTTCGCCTTGGGATTATCGATGCGGCTGATCGTATAGACCTGCCCGGAATACCACCCTTGTTGCTGGTAGAAGCCTTGGACGGTGTGATCCACCGCGTCGATGCGCGTGAGCCATTTGGGGCTCTGCTCGCCAAAGTGCCCTGGCACCACCACGCGTAAGGGATAGCCGTGGTGGTGCGGGAGCGGCGCTCCGTTCATTTCCCAGGCCACCAGCGTCCCCACGCTCAGCAGCTCCCGCAGCGGCAAGCTCGATTGATATCCATCCGCCGAGGTGAACACCACCTGCGACGCTGCCGGTTGGGTTCCCCCGCTTGCTTCGAGCAGCGTCGCGAGCGTTACACCGTGCCACACGGCGGTGCTGATCAACCCACCGCTGACGCCATTGGCGATACACTCCAACGTCACGGCTCGTGTCTCCTGCGCCAGCGCCTGGAGCTTCCTAAGATCAAATCGTTCTGGCCGCGCCACCAGCCCGCCGACGTCAAGCGCCCAGTCGCCCAGCACGACCCCTGGGTCCAACACGTTCTTGCTGACGACGTAGAACTGGTCGTTCGGCGTAAGGTACGCTACCGGCGCGTGTGTGGACATGCCCTCGTAGCTCAGGTTCGACCGGCGATAGAGCGCCTGCAGCAGCGCGTCGATGGCGAATCCACCCAGGGCAAGGCTCGCCACTGCAACTGCCGCGGAACGCGCGAGCAGCGCCCGCCGGCCCACCGTCACTGTGCCCAGGTCCGCCGAGCGCGCAGGAGCCACGGACGACCGCACGGCAGACGCGGCCAGGATATGGTATACGATGACCAGGACGACACCGTAGCAGCCGAAGATGGCAGCGAAGCCCAGGCACGTGATCAGGCGCGCGGCCGAGACAGGGAAGCCGAGCAGGTTCTCCGCGAGCACGGGCCAGAACAGCGCCACCGCCAGCAGCCACAGCACCAGTGCGATCAGTCCTCCGGCGAGCCACTCGGCCCCGCTGGGCCAGAGGCTCGCCTGGCGGTCCCGGAAGCGGAATGGCAGCCGCTGGGCGAGCACGGGGAGGAGGGGCGCGATCAGCACGCCAAGCACGATTTGTCCCGCGAGCGCAAGCTCCAGTGGCTTGATCTTGCCATAGATGATCAGCAGATGCACGAAGGTGTTCGCGTCCAGGTGCGGCAGGATCCGCTCGCCGACGAGCTCAGGCAGCGTCACGATGCCCGCCGTCAGCCGCAGCAGCATCATCACGGTCGTCGCGAAGAGCGAAGCCGCGATGCCCGCCGCCAGCGCGGGTACGCTGGCCCATGCGGCCCGGCTGAGCCGGTGCCACAGGGGAATCAGTATGGAGGAGGTACGTTTGGCTACGTCACGCACGGCGCTCGCCGCCTTCCAAGTACCACGCATAGTCGCCCGGCCGGTGCCTGCGCAGCCGCCCGCCCGCCTGGACGAGATCGAGCTGGATGGCGCATACGGGCACGCCCGGTTGGTATTCCACGACCTGGCCGAACTCGACACAAGGCAGTCCGCGCATGCGCAGGGCGCGCGCGTGCCGCACCTCACACACGCTCAGCCATTGGGTCTTGCCGCGCTCCAGCGCCCAGCGCACGATGCTGCGCGCCAGATGCTCCACGACCCCACGGTGGCTGGCATCCGTGAGCCCGCGATGCCGAGCCTCTACGACGAACCGCGACACCTCGAACGCTCGTGCGCGATCGATGTCCGCTCCCATTCCCGCTCCCGCGACCAGCGCACGAAACTCCCGCTGCAACATCAGTCCATGCTCGGGCAGGAGCACGCGAGCGTAGCCGGCGAGCGCAGACCTCCCCCCGCCGCCGCCGCTCTGGCTGGCGAAGACGCCGAAGTGCCGAGCCACCCGATCGTAACGGTCGCGCTCGCACCCATTCGCACACGCCGGAACCCATCCCAGCTCCTGCGCGAAGACGCGATGGCGCAGCCGCAGGGCGGCGTCGAGCGTGGCGGTCTCGTCCAGGGCGAGTGGGCGGGCGACGTAGAAGAAAGCACGACTGTTGCTCCGACCTCGTGCTCGCGGGAATAGCTCGGGGGCGTCGTCACCATGGCGGGCAGGGACAGGATCGTGGGAACGGCCCCGCCTGCCCATGGAGATCTGGGTACTCGACATCTCACAAGCTCCACTTGCTGCCGCAGCCGGCGCACTGGTCCCACGGTGTGTCGCTCTCGAACGCGGCGCGGAATGCGCGATAGCGATCGCCATTCCAGATCGTGGCGAACGGTGCTTCGAACGCATTGCCCAGTAAGCGCTCGCTGCTGCGCCCCGGGTGGAAGGGGGCGAAACAGCAGGAATAGACGTTGCCGTGGGCGGTAATGTAGGCGAGTGTGTAGGGCCGCCGGCAGCCCGACCAGGGGCGCGCGGGGATGGCTTGCCCTCGCGCCAGATACGTGGCCGGCTCGGCGGCGCCTGTCGCCCGGAAGCGAATGCCCCGTGCCGCGCAGCTCTCGCCGGCGGCGCGAATGATGTCCAGCTCGCGCTCGCGAGCCCGCGCGAAGAGCGCCTGCTCTTCACGAGCGAGACCTTTGCCGAAGTAAATGAAGCGCTGCACGTACACCTCCGCCACGCCCGCCTCCGCGGCCAGCTCCACGACGAGCGGCAGCTCCTCGATGTTCTCGCGCATCGCCGTGAACCAGAGTGAAACCACGGGGTGGGGTGTGCCCAGATCCCGCTGCAGCTCGACGAAGCGCTTCACATTCGTGAGGATGTGTGGCAGCGCCTTCTCCTTGACGCCCCGCACGCGGGCATAAGTCGCGGGTGTGGCGCCATCCAGTGAGACACGCAGCTCGCTCAGATCGGCCTCGATCAGGGCTCGCGCCCGGCGCTCATCGAGCAGCAGCGCGTTGGTATTGAAGAGGACGTGTGCGCCGCGCCCTCGCAGGTGAGCGACCATCGCCGCCAGCTCGCGATTCAGCAGCGGCTCGCCCAGGCCGTGCAGCACGACGCGGTTGAGCACGGGGAATTGGTCGACGATGCGCCGCATCTCCGCCAGTGTGAGGTCCTTGTCCGCCTCGCGCCCCAAATGCGTTCGCGGGCACTGATCGCAGTACTCGTTGCAACGATTCGTGCTTTCGAGATAGAGCTCGCGGGGCAAGGGCAGCGTGCCGATCGAATCGGGTGTAGAGCGTGTATTCAGCTGGTGATCGACGACGAGAGCCATATGAGTCACCTTTCTACAGGAAACACGGAGACGTCCCATCCCCGCCGCGCCGCCATCGCCCGGCAGCGCCGAGCGGGAGCAATCTCTCCCGTCCGCGGCAGCAGCGATTGCGGCCGTCGGCTCCTGAGCGCCACTTCATTCGCCGGACCCTTCACCGACTCCTTCTGGTCGGATTTCGCCCGCGCCGGCCGCCAGACGCGCCTGCATGCGCCAGGGCCAGCGTCTGGGCGCAAGCAACGCGCGCCGCGTCTCAGGCAGCGCGCACAGGGCTACGCCGAGGCTGGCCAGGTAGAGCGCCGGATACACCCAGCTGACTCCCGCGTTCTCCCAGGCGACGTACGCGAGCGGAACCAGCGTACAGAAGCTCCAGATGCCCAGCCCAAGCGCCCGGGCCGTCTGACGCGCGGAACACGCCATGCTGAGCGCGCAGAACGGCAGGAGCGCCGTGACATACCAGGGAAAGACATGCGGCGAGAGCGCCAGCCAGAGCGCGATACACACGTACGTAGCATCTATGGGGCGAAGGGAGATACGCGGCGGCACGCGTGTCGCCGCATCCCGCGGACGCCCACGCATCCTGAGCCAGACCACCATCCCCAGGCCTGCTGCTGCACACGCAGCGCCAATTGCCTGCACGACTTCGCCGCTCCACCCCGCACCGAACACCAGCCAGCGAATGACGAGCAGGAGCCCGCCAGCGTTGCTGTGCACTTGAGACAGGTAGTTCCCCAGGTATCCGGTCGCGGCCAGCCCCTCATTCCGGAACGGCGCGTAGCCAGCCGCAAGTGTGAGCGCCAGGGCGCCTAGCAGCGACCAATCGCGCCGGCGGACGAGCGCGATGACGATCAACAGTGGATAGAGCTTGATCAGCGTGGCGACGCCAATCAGAATGCCCACCAGCGCTCGCGAGCCCCGAAAGCGCGCGCCATTCGCGAGCAGCGCTGCGAGCGTGAAGGCGATCGCGGCCGCGTCCACGTGGCCGTTCAACGTGAACTCGATCACCGGCAGCGGAGCCCACAGATAGATGAATGCGCGCCTCGGGTCCTGCCCGCGCTGGATCAGCAGAGCGATCAATGCGAGGCCGGCCAATAGATCGAAGACGCTCATCTCAGCCTTGATCGCCAGCACATTGAGCGGCGCGGCGGCGAAAGCGATGCGGTACAACAGCTGGGCGCCGGGAGGATAGATACTGGGCACCTGTCGCCACGGCACAAACGCGTAGAGTCGCGCGTTGCGCAGGGCATCGTATCCGGCCCACGCTGGCCCATGCAGGTATGGGCTCAGCCCATGTGAGGTAAGCAGCGCATCCCAGACGTAGCGGTACGCGTCGGGTGAGAGCAGCGGCGCCAATGGGAAGACGGCTGCCCGGAAGAGCAGCGCGCCGCCCACCAGCACGCCCCACTCGGCCCGCCGCCAGCCCGCCGTCCTTGGAGCAGGAGCGGACAGCAGCAGCCAACAGGCTCCCGCGTAAGGCAGGCCGAGCAAGGCGAACAGCAGCGCGGCCTGCGTGGTGCGCGACGCTGTCCCAGCGGGTTCCGCCAGACCAAGCGCGCGATATCCCGCCGTCGAGACCAGTGCGATCGCGAGCAGCGCTGCCAGTCTGCCGTATTCCGCTATCCCGCGGGTCGCCTTGACTGCGGACCCTTTCGAAGGCTGCAAGACCATGCCTCTCGGCCTCCACTCCTTGCCTTGGGGCGCGAGGCCCTCGAACATGTCACAGGCGCCGCGTGGCCGTGCTCATGTCCAGCATAGTGTGGGCGCCTTGTGAAGGCGTTAAGGAGATTACGAGACTCTTAACGGTTGTCGACTACAGGTCACAGGGGCGTCACGCTGAAGCACATCGCCAGGCGCGTTCTGTACCAGCTGCGTCAGCAAGTGGCAGTTGTGGCGCGCTCGCGTCGTTTGCTGTCACGCGCCGCGCTATCCCACCTGTTCGAGTGGCGCCAGGGGCAGCGCTCCCCGGCGCCGCAGCCGCCTGATTGTCGCGAGTGTGTGGGGCGCGGCGGCCACGCCCGTCTGTTGTTCGTCGAGGGCGCGAGACAACACGATCAAATCGTCCGCGTCATCCACGTCGAAGGTAGCTGGCAGCATGCCGACGCCGACTCGAAGTGCCCTTGCCCGCTCCATGGTGTCCGTGAACACCTGTGGCGTGCTCATCGTGATGCCTCGGAAGAGGTCGGGAGGCTCGGGATCGGCACGTACACCCACCAGGTAATATCCGCCATCGTGTGCTGGGCCCAACACCGCATGCTGTTGGTGCAGCGTCTCGAATGCCGCCCGCACCCAGGTTGCCGGCAGGTGCGGCGAGTCCGAGCTCATCACGACGATGCGCCGATAGCCTAGCGTGCCGAGGTCGACGCAGATGTGGTAGAGCCGCTCCGCAAGGTCGGCCCCCCGCTGGGCCAGCAGATGGGCGCCGCTCCCCACGACCGCGCGCAGGTCGCCTGCCCCTGGCGCGTACGCCCAGACAAGCGTATAGCCATCTCGCTGCGCCGCTGTGGTGAAGCGTCGTGCCAGATCGCGCAGGAACGCTCGATACAGCGCCGCTGCCTCGACGTGGCCCAGTGTCGCTCCCAGACGCGTCTTGACCAGACCCGGACACGGGTACTTCGCCACGATCGCCAGCACCCGCGGCGTGGTTCCGTCTGGCAGCGCGGACGCGTGGACGGCCGACTCGGCGTCGTATGTGGCATTCGCTCCTGGTAATGGCATCATGTCAGTGCTCGCTCCGCGGAATGGTCGCCGGCCACCCTCGACACGTCAGGTCGTGGCCCGCCTGGCGCCCGCGCGGCACTCTCCCTGGATGGCCGCCAGCGCGCATGCCGTGCGAACGTGGCCAGGATCGAGCTCGACGCCCGAACCGTCCCCACCAATGTCCCAGCGACCTTCGAGCGCCCGCCCTTGCGCCGGTGATAGTCCACCGGGACCTCGCGCACGCGGTAACCCGCCCGGCCCGCCTTCAGCAGCATCTCGGTGGACCAGCCATAGGTCATCTCATGCATGTCCAATGCGAGCAGCGCTTCGCGCCGAATGGCGCGCACGGGACCCAGGTCGCTCACGTGTATACCCGCGACCCGCCGGAGCAGCGCCGCCGCGAGCGCATTCCCTACGCGTTGCTGCGGTGTCAGGGCGCCCGCATCGATTCGCCCCCGCACGCGCGATCCCACGGCAAGATCCGCCTCGCCGCGGACGACCAGGCTCACCACGTCGTCGGCGCCTGCCAGATCATCGCTGCCATCGGCATCCATCAGGAGCACTACGCCACCATCTTGCGCGCTGCGCACGCCCGCCAGGCATGCTCGCCCGTATCCGCGGCGCGGCTCCCGCACGACCACCGCTCCCGCAGCGGCCGCCACCTCTGCCGTACGATCGTCGCTGCCATTGTCCACTACGATCACCTGCCGCAGGCCCAACCGCCGCAGGCCGTCGTGTCCAAGCAGGGCGGCAACCTGCGCCCCGACAGTCGCCTCCTCGTTCAGCGCCGGTAGCACCACGCTCATCGCCGTCAGGGCTCCGTCCGCTGGCCGCCCTTTCTCCACCGTCGTGTTCTCCACGTTGTCCTGCCCTCCCGTCCGCTGAGCGGCCTCCGCGCCGATATCCTGTCTCTTCGCGTCCCACACCCGTGCCGCGCCGCTTGGCGATCGGGTCTGTGTATCGCCGGCCGTACACCCCAGGTCCTTCATATCCACGTCACTTGAGAGTCTAGCGGGCCGATCTTACCGTTTCCTTACAGACATCGGCTGGAGAGCCACTGGTCTCTGGAGTTTGAGCCCGTTTCTTAACGCGGCGCCTGCCCCGCATCGTCAGTGGGAGCGGCCGAACCGATCTACGCGGCGGACCGCTGGAGACTCCGATGGGACAAAGGGGCGGATCCACGTAGGCATCAAGCTACACAGGTGTACAATGGAGGCCTGCGTGTGTTTGGGCAGATGAGTGCGGTGAGTGCAGATGAGCGGAGATGCTGTACGCCATGATGGATGTCCAAATCATGCGGCACATCGTGGATGTGGTGGAACGAGAGGCTCTGCCGGATGTGGCTCAGGTAGCCGCGCGGCGTTGGTGTGGGCAACCGTATGTGGATTCGCTCGTCTATGTCCGCAGCAGCGCGAACCACATCTTCCGCTTTCTATACGAGGGGCAGCCCCGCTTTTTACGCCTGGCCCACGAAACGGAGCGCCGCCGATCGTACATCGAGGCAGAGTTGGACTTTCTCCAGCATGTCGCTGGCATGGGCGTGGCCGTCGCACGACCGGTTCCTTTCGCGAACGGCGCATTCGTCGAGGAGTTGTCCGACGAGCGACAGCGTTACTATGCCGTGGTCTTTGAGGGCCTGCGGGGCAACCAGCTCGAGCTCGACGAATTGGACGCGGTGAGATACCGGGCCTGGGGGCGCGCTTTGGCGCTCGTGCATCGCGCCTCACAGACGTTCCCGTACCATCCTGCGCGATCTACCTTGCACGACCAGATTCGGGCCGTAGTGTGCACCCTGCCGCCCGAGGAAAACGCCCTGGCCCAGGTCATCACCTCAGGATTGGCCTGGCTCGACACGCTTGGCACCGCGGACCAGGACTTCGGGCTCATTCATGGCGATTTCGAGCTGGACAATCTGGTCTGGGATGGCGATCGGGTTCAGGCGTTGGATTTCGACGACGCGACCTACACCTGGTACGCGGTAGATATCGCCGCAGCCCTTCAGGATGTCTGGCTGGAGGGCAGCGCACCGCGCGAGCAGGGTATTGCGTGGTTTGCGGAGGGCTATGACGCGATACTCCCGCTCCCCACTGGCCTGCGCGAGGCCATGCCGCGTTTGCACATGTTGCTATCGGCCGTCAAAGTGGCACGATTGCTCCGGGCTTATGCTACCACCACTGATGACAACGCTCCCGCCTGGCTTGCCGCGATGCGGACGCGTCACCAACATTGGCTGGCAGCGAAGCGTGCCGCGCTCACGTGGGACTGACCGCAGGGTAGGATACACGATTCTGGGCCAGGACCCATCGCATCCGCCGAGCATGCCATGCGCGAGCGTGATCGAGAATGGCTGCGCGCCGCGCTGGATGAAGGGGCGGGGGCAAGCACCACGCCACGCGACACGCGCTCACTGCGCGCGAGCCGTCGCCCTCGTCCGCAAGCCGGTGCATTGGCACGGGGTCGGGCGAGGCGAACCCTTGGAGCCGGCAGCAGCCGCGGGTCAGGGCCAGATGGCGACAGGCGCCGGTCAGTGGCCCGCGCTCAGCAGAATCTGCTCGACAATGGGGCCAAGCGCCACCACCGCGAAGAAGGTCAGCGCGACCACAATCGCCGCCGTGCCGATGATCACGCCAGCGAAGATGGGCGTATCGGTCGGCAGTGTGCCAGCGGTCGGCGTACGCTGGGGCTGTGCGCCAAAGCGCGCGGCCAGCGCCAGCGCCGGAATCGCCAGCCCAAATCGGCCCAGCAGCATCGCGACCACGGTGGTGATGTTATAGAAGGGGCTGTTGGCGCTCAGGCCGGCGAAAGTCTGCCCATTGTTGGTGAAGTTGGAGCTGTAGGCGTAGAGGATCTCGGTCAGGCCGTGCGGGCCATGGTTGGTCGTCAATCCGGCCAGTCCGGCGGGCGTGACCACTGCTAGCGCCGTCAGCAGCAGCAGGGCGACCGGGCCGATCAGCGTGTAGATCACGATCAGCTTGATCTCCCCTTGCTGGATCTTGTTGCCGACGTATTCTGGCGTGCGCCCGACCATCAGGCCCGTGATGAACAAACCGAGCAGCGCCACCATCACCATGCCGTACAGCCCACCGCCCAGACCACCGAAGATGATATCGCCCAGCAGCATATTGACCAGCGGCACCGCCCCGCCGATCGGCGTATAGCTGTCTTGCATCGAATTGGTGCTGCCCGTCGAGGTATTGGACGTCACCTCCGCCGTGAGCGCGGATCCGCCAATGCCGAAGCGTACCTCCTTGCCCTCCATGTTGCCGCCCGGCTGGGTCGTGAGCGGCGAGCCATCGGATGAGACCGCCGAGACATACGGGGAGAGCCGCGGATTGCCGGTCTGCTCGGCCACCCCACAGATCAACAGGCCGCCCACGAAGAGCGCCATCATCACCCAGAAGAGCACCCAGCCCTGACGGGGATTCCCCACCATGCGGCCAAAGGTGTTGGTCAGGCCAGCCGGGACGACGACGATGGACAGCATCTCGATGAAGTTGGTCAGCGGCGTGGGATTCTCGTAGGGGTGGGCGGCATTGACGTTGAAGAACCCACCGCCGTTGGTGCCCATCAGCTCGATCCATTGCTGGGCCGCGACCGGCCCCTGCGCGATGGTCTGGTGGGCCCCCTCGAGCGTCGTCGCATGCACGTAGGGGCTGACGTCCATGGGCACGCCCTGCCAGATGAGGAACACGGCGCCCACCACAGAGACGGGCAGCAGCACCCAGAGGAGCCCACGCACCAGATCCACCCAGAAATTGCCCAGACTGGTGCTCCGATGGTATGCGAAGCCGCGGATGAACGCGATGCCGACGGCCAGACCCGCGGCCCCGGCAAAGAAGCTCTGGGCGGCCAAGCCGACGATCTGGCTGGTATAGCTCATCGTGGTTTCGCCAGCATAGGCCTGCCAGGTCGTCGTCGTGGTGAAGCTGAAGGCGGTGTTGAAGGCGAGGTCGGGGGTGATTGGCGTCGTGAGGTTCGCACCGTTGACGGCGGGCAGCACCGCCTGGAGACGCAGAATGGCGTAGAGCACGAGTGTCCCGATCAGGCCAAAGAGCACGAAGGTAATCGCGTACTGCTTGCCGTCCATCTGCCGCTCAGGATCAATGCCCGACAGCCAATAGATGCCGCGCTCGACGGGCCGCAGCACTGGATCGAGCAGCGTCCGCTGGCCGGCAAACACACGCTCGAGATAACCGCCGAGCGGCTTGACCAGCGCGAGGACCACCAGCAGGAAGGCGCTATATTCCACCAGGATGGGGACACTCATGTCGATGTCTCATCTCTCCCAGGCGCCCATGGCCGCGCTCTATCATCGGCCGGCCGTGGAACCCGACGGCATGGGTGGCGTCCCGTAGGCCGCGTCCAGCGCCTGGTTGAGCGCGAGCACGTTGACCCGCGGCTCGCCGAGGAAGCCGAGCGGGCGGCGCTCAGTGATCCGGGCGATCAAGGCATGTACGCCAGTGGCGGTGATGCGCGCGTTTGGACCACCTAGTGCCCTCCGCGTTGCCACTACTCGATTGACCTGGAGCTCGGCGGCAGCCACCGAGATATCGGGATCGAGGCCGCTGCCGCTGGCGGTTACGATGTCGGCAGGTAACGGGGTGTTAGGCGTGAGACCATTCTCCGCGCGGAACTGCGCGGCATAGGTCCGCACCCCTAGATAGGCGCCTGGAACGCTGTACGTGTGCGGATGACCGGGTACCGGTGTGCTCCCGGGCGGTGGCGTCGCACCGGGAGCCACGGTCACCTGCGTGCCGTTACCCACGAGCAGTTGGGGATTCGACGGACCCAAGTTTGAGCCGCCCGAGTTGGCAGCGTTGTATCCCACGGCGCTCGGCCGCCCGTGAAAGTAATAGGGCGAGACGAATAGCTGGCCAATCAGCTTGGAGCCAATGATCCCGCCCTGCGCATCCCGAACGAGGCTTCCGTTGGCCTGGTTGGGAAAGACGATCTGACCGATGGTGAAGACCAGGGCGGGATAGAGCACGCCGCACAGGAACAGCAGCACGACCATCAGGCGGATGCCCTGCGTGACCAGGGGCAACATGGCACGCGCCTCGTGTGCCACGCCAGCGGCACCCTTCGCCCCACGCCGAGGGTGTTCCGCCACAGGCGTGCTGCCAGTTCCTCCTACCGTTGCATGAGTTGGTCGCATGCGCATGTCTCCCGGACGCTGGAAAGCCTGGTCGGCTTACCTGTCAGCATGCTGCGCGTCCGCGCATTCGATTGCCACCCGTCCCACCCGATCTCACTCGACGGTGCTTATGCCGGTTGCGCCAGGCGCGTGCCGTCGACCGTGAGCGTGACGTCGATGTTGCCCCGTGTGGCGTTCGAGTAGGGGCAGCGCTCGTGGGCGCGCAGCATGAGCTCCTCGGCGTCGGCGCGCGCCAACTGCGGCGCATGCAGGTCGAGGGCAACCGTTAAGCCGAAGCCACCGTGTCCCGTAGGCCCGACCCCTACGCGGGCGGTGATGGTCGAGTCGGAGGCGTCGAGCTTGCGACCCCGAGCCACCCCTAACAGCGCGGACTGAAAGCAGGCGGCGTAACCCAGGGCGAAGAGCTGCTCAGGATTGGTGCCCGGCCCGTCGTCGCCTTCCATCTCTTTGGGGACGGACAAGTCCACGTCGAGCCGGCCATCGGAGGTCCGGCCGTGCCCCCTTCGTCCGCCTGTGACCACCGCTTCCGCAGTGTAGAGGATCTTCATGGGTTGTGCTCCTTATTTCGCCGCTGCATTGGTCTCTGTAGGGATGCGTGTCATACGGCGCTCCGCCTCATGGGGCTCGGCAACTCGATCCCGTCGCGTATCGGGGTGTCCCGCGCCATGACGGGGGTGGAACGTGCGCCCTCCTCATTCAAGGACTGGAGGGCGTTTCCTCACCTCTCGCACACTCAATTCTACTGCTGTCCGGCGCATCCTGCGCCACTGCCCGGTTCTGGTACGCCTGCGAGCAGCAGGGCCCTGTGGCGCGCGGGACCACCGTGCCCACAAAGACACTGTCACCGGAGAGGCTTACCAGAAAGCTATGCCAGGTGACACGTGTCTTGCGGTTCGGTGCAGAAACGACATCGGTGCGAGTCTTGCTACTGGTCCGTACTATGGGAGAGATGCCTAGCCCGAGGAATTGGCTGTTTGCAAAGCGGCGCTCACATGCCTTCACCGACCGTAGTATTGGATACGAATGTCTTTGTCGCGGCCAGGTTCAATCCCCACAGCGCGTCCGCGCAGATTGTGGATGCCGTGAAGCAGGGACAATTACGGATGGCATGGAATGATGCGACCCGCCGGGAGATCGAACGGATCACACAGCAAATCCCGCCGCTTCGAACAACCTCGACTGCGAAATTTTTTCGTCCAGCTGATCGCTTCACTGACACGACCCATCCGGAGCAGTTCTTGGATATCCCGGATCCAGCTGATCGCACGTTTGCCGCTTTAGCCCACGCTGCCGGTGCCGTGCTGATCTCAAACGACGGACACCTGCTACAGCACCGCGACCACGTGGAGGTGAGTGTGCTTACACCAAGTGAGTTTTGGCAGCGCCAGCAGCACCCCAAGACAGCGCACCGGCGGACGTCCCGACCCACCTGAGGCAACACTACAGTTCGTCCGTGTACTGGTACATGAGATGCGAGGGTTGCACGCGGGGCCGCCCCAGGCTGCATTGCGTGTCACTAGATTCGTACGCGGGTCCGGCTGTGGGGACGGGAAGCAGTCGAGTCAGTGAAGTCGCAGGAAACGAGACAAGAGCTCGCGATGCGACCGGCCAAGGTCTAGTGACTCCAGGCTGGAGGTGACGCCGATGACCGAACACGTCGCAGGAGACACCCTGCATGAGGACGCCGAGGTCGCTGAGGGGTTCTCGCTGCCCGCGCCCCCCGACGCGCCGGCTGGCGCTGTGCCGCTGGCGCCGACGGAAATCATCTCCGTCCCCACCCGCCACAACCCCATGCTCCAACGCGTCCTCCAGGCCGTCAACGCCGACGAAGACCTGCATGCCATCTGGCGCTGCCAGAACGTTACCGCGGTGGATCGCCTCGGCATGACCGATCATGGGCCGGTGCACGTGCAGATCGTCGCCAACAGTGCGCTACGCCTGTTGCGCCTGCTGGTCAGGGGCGGCGTGGTGCCCAACGTCGTCTCCCAGCACAACCTGAGCGGGGAGGATGCCGAGGTGATCGTCGTCCTGGCCGCACTGCTGCACGACAGCGGCATGTCCATCCAGCGGGCGGACCACGAACAGCTCAGCCTGCTCGTCGCCCTCCCCAAGCTGCTGGCGCTGCTGCAGGGGATTTACCCACCGGCGACGGCCCGCGTAATCACCTCGGAGACACTCCACGCCATCATCGCGCATCGGGCGGGCGGGCAGCCGCTGACGCTGGAAGCCGGCATCGTGCGCGTCGCCGATGCCCTGGACATGGCGAAGGGACGCTCGCGCATCCCCTTCGAGGCGGGTGAAGTCAACATCCACTCGGTCTCGGCCGCCGCCATCGAGTCCGTGGAGCTGAGCGCGGGCGAGCAGAAGCCGGTGCGGGTCAGCGTGACGATGACCAATGCCGCCGGGCTCTTTCAACTCGACGAGCTGCTGAAGGAGAAGTTGCACGGTTCTGGGCTGGAGCCCTATGTAGAGATCTCCGCCCACATCCAGGGGGAAGCCGATAAGCGCCTGTTCCAGACGTTCACCTTGTAGGCGGCTTTGGAGCCACCACGCGTGTACGAGATCAGGTGCGCGGAGCTGCCGCGACGAGGACCGCCATGCCATGCCATGGCTTGTGGATGCGATGGCGCACGCCCACGCACCGCTTGCTCGGTAGATACTGTAACCAGGGCGTCCTTTCTATCCCTTGGGCAGCACGCCAATGCGGTGAGGAACTGGCCACACACCCGGCCACGCGGAGTGGCCTGAACCGCGGTGCAACGTCGCAGTGACCCTACGGGACGTGTCGATTCCGCAGACGAGAAAAGCGCCGCCCATACCGGGCGGCGCTTCGCGTGATGGGAATCGAAGCAAGCAGATTGGCGGACCCGACGAGATTCGAACTCGCGCTCTCCGGCGTGACAGGCCGGCGTGTTAGGCCGCTACACTACGGGTCCCTGTACTGTCGTCGCGCCTCGTATCCCATGTGGTTTGGCACGATGCGCGCAGCACAGCGAACAAAATGATACCATAGCGGGCCGTGCGCTGTCAACCTTCGTGCGCTGCCGCTCGCTCGCCATCGGCCGGTGCCTCCGCTGCCTTCGCCGGTGCATTAGGACCAAGCACTCGGTCGTCGCCGCTGCGCCGCGTGATGCGCCGCTCGTCCAGATGCTCGAAGAGCGCCAGCATGTACTTGCGCGACGTTCCCAGCAGGTCTCGCGCGTCCGCCACCGTCAGCGTCCCGTGAGTGCGCAGGTGGTCCACGATGCGCGCGATGGCCTCGTCGTACGCGGACCGCTCCAGCAGGATGGCGTCGCTCACTTTCACCAGCGTTCCCTGCTCGATCAACGCGGCAGCCAGCTCCGGTCCCAGCGCCTCCTCCACCTCGGGCCGCGCCGGCGGGCTGAACTGCTCAGCACGGAATCGCGCCAGCAGCGCGTCCACGGCCCGCAGCTGCTCCGCCGAAAGCCGCGGCTCGTGGTCCGGCCGGCGGAGCAGCGTCCCCCCTCCACCACCGTTCCCGCTCCCGCTTGCGCCTCCTCGCGTGCCTGGGCCGCGGCCCGACGCGCCCGGTCCCGCGCTCGCCTCGGCCAGCTCGCCCGCCGCCACCAGCGCCTCCACCACCTCGTTCGCCAGCCGCGGCGCCAGCCCCAGCCGCGAGCGCCACTCCTCGCGCGGCATCCCCGACCGCAGCGGATACTGCCGATGATGCTCGCTCAGCAGCCGAGCTGAGTCCTCACGCAGCCGTGCCCACTGGTCCGCTGCCAGGTAGAACGGACCTGCGTGCATTGCCGCCTCGCGCGTCACCAGCTCCGCAAGCGCCGCCTGTACATCCTCCAGCGGCAGTCCGGTGCTGCCCTCCACCTCCGCTGGCTCGCGACCGCCATAGCCCCCCAGCCGTCGCGTCCCGCCTGTCGCCGCGACAGCGGCCGACCGCGCGTCCATGCGGAGCGCCGCCAGCACCACCTCCTCGGGCTCGCCGCGCGCCAGCAGCTCCAGCCGCGCCAGCACGGCCGCGTCATGCCGCCGGTGACGACGCGCCCGCGACTCCACGATGGTCCCGCCACCCACCGTCATGCTGGGCGAGGGCACCCGCACGATGAACCGATCACCGCGCCCCACCACCAGTGGGGCGCGCAGCCGCAGCTGTGCCCAGCCCGCCTTTCCCGGCTCGATCACGTCACCATCAAGCAATGCCACCCGCGCCAGCACCTCCGCCGCCCCGCAGTAGACGTTCAGCTCGGCGTTTTGCGTCACTGGCCGCGCAGCCCCTTTGATGACTTCCAGCTGCACGTCCAGCGCCGTCGTCGCCCGCATGTGCCCCGGCAGCGCCAGCACGTCACCCCGCGCCACATCGCTCTTGGCAACGCCCGCCAGGTTGACGGCTACCCTGCTACCCGGCTCGCTCCGCTCGACGGGATGCTTGTGTGCCTGCAAGCCGCGGATGCGCGCCCGCTGCCCCCGCGGCAGCACCTCCACTTCCTGGCCCGTGCGTAGCGTGCCGTCGAGTAGCGTCCCCGTCACCACCGTCCCGAATCCCGTGATGGTGAAGACGCGGTCTACGGGCAGGCGCGGCCGGCCCAGGTCACGCCTGCCGGGGCTGGCGTCGAGCGCCGCGTCGAGCGCGGCCAGCAGCTCGGGCAGTCCCTGGCGCGTCACGGCAGAGCATGCGACGATCGGCGCGTCCGCGAGCGTCGTGGGGCGCAGCCGCTCGGCCACCTCCTCGCGCACCAGCTCCAGCCACTCTTCGTCCACCAGATCGCACTTCGTCAGTGCCACGACGCCCGAGCGCACGCGCAACAGGTCCAGGATCGCCAGGTGCTCGTCGGTCTGCGGCATCACACCTTCGTCCGCCGCCACCACCAGCAGCGCCACGTCAATGCCGCCTACCCCCGCCAGCATGTTCTTGATGAAGCTCTCGTGACCCGGCACGTCCACCACGCTGGCCTCGCGCCCGCTGGGCAGAGTGAGCCAGGCGAACCCCAGGTCGATCGTCATCCCGCGCGCCTTTTCCTCGGCCAACCGGTCGGGGTCTATGCCCGTCAGCGCGGTGACGAGGGTGGATTTGCCATGGTCCACATGCCCCGCCGTGCCAATGCAGCTCATCGCGAACTCGCATCCTGGTGTGTGCGGGCACCTCCCGCATGGCAGCAGTATAGGTGTGCCGCGCACGCAGCGTCAAACCGCGCGTGAGGAGCAGTTTCGCGCCTGCGGCCATGCGGCGGCGAGCGGAAACGACCTAAATTGTTGACAATGGCTTCCAGGCGCGCCCGCTCGGTGTCGCTGGTTCGTCGCTGCTCCTCCAGCGAAGTGGCGAGGCTCTGCAGCTCGCGCGTGCGGGCTTCCATGTCCTCGTTCGCGGTGTTCAGCTCTTCTACCGTCGAGCGGTAGAGGCTGGGCGTGCAGGTCGGGAACTTTTCGAGCCCACTTCTCGTTTGGATGAGTAAGGATCGGTTTCCACGGGGCATGAGAGGAATGCAGCGATGTTCGAGCGTGTGCGCGCTTCCGCGGGCTACTGGCGCGGATCTGTGCG
>CAYQFU010000027.1:0-14377 GCA_964416775.1 uncultured Ktedonobacterales bacterium | reverse complement strand
CAGCGATGTTCGAGCGTGTGCGCGCTTCCGCGGGCTACTGGCGCGGATCTGTGCGTGGGCTGGCGTGCGCCGGTGCCGTAGTCGCGTTGGTGGCCATCCTCGCTGCGTGCCAGACGGCTCCCGCGACCGACCTCCAGCTGACACCGCTGGCGCTGCCCACTGTGACGTCTGGAACGCCCTGCCCGGTGACTCAGCCACACCAGGTGACGGTCAACCTCGCGGACGGCTCGAAGGACCACCCCCAGTACGTGGGCGCGCAGACCGTCGTCGGCAATGGGCCGGCCTACATCCTTGGCGGCGGCACTGTGGTCATCGGCACTGGTGCCCCTCCTGTACCCGGTGTAACGCGACCGCCCAACAATACCGCCACTCAGCTCTGGATTGTCGATCCGAGCTATTCTGGTCCGATCCTCGTGCGCGGAGGCCGGATCGACGGCTCTGGCACCGTGCGATTCAAGGGCGGCGTGAACGGCGGCCAGCGCTTCGTTGCGCAGCTCAGCCTTGCCGGCGGCGATCAACGGCCGCCCGTTTGGACCAGTTGGCCCACCCAGATCTCCCTGTCCGCACCCGGCTGCTACGCCTATCAGGTAAACGGGGCCAGCTTCAGCGAGATCATGGTCTTCCGTGTCATGCTCGCCATGTGACTGCTCGCCAGGTGACTTCAGTGCGCGGAGGTGGGCTCCGCGGCCGTGTGGTGTCTAGGCGCGGTTTGAACCGCCGGCGTGCATGTGGATTCGTCTTGATTGTGCAGCGCGCGCGCCTCATTGTGACGCAGGTCCTGGCGGCGGGTTGAGCGGCAGCACAAGCGGCGGACGCGGCGCCTGATTGAAGTCGAAGTCCTGCGTCAGGTCCCCCAGGATCGACATGTTCTCACGCACGTCGGGCCGGGGATCGGGCCGGCCGTCGGTCCGTGGGTCGAGTCGCTGCCCACCCAGGAAGTCGTCCTCGATGAACTTGAGGTAGGCGTCGAAACTGAGCGTCTGGTGATCGATGTACCCCGCGCGAGCGTACGGACTGATGACCAGCCCGGGAACGCGCAGCCCGTAGCCGTTCTCGTCCACAACCGGCGGCACCACGTGATCATAGAACCCGCCCCAGTCGTCCCATGACAGGAAGATCGCGCAACTGTTCCAGTCCGGTCCTTGCATCACCGCGTTGACCAGCCGCGTCACGTACGCCTGTCCGGTGCTGATGAGTGCGGGTGGGTGCTCGCTATCTTTGCCATTCGGCACCACCCACGAGACGGCGGGCAGTGTGCCGTTCTTGGCGGCGGTGAGGAAGCTCTGCAGTGGCTGGATGTTCTTGAGCTGGCCGTCCTGCTGGACGGTGTCGAAATACGGCAGCGGATTCCAGATACCGGGTACGCCCACCCGCTGTGGAGCCGGCGTGCAGGTCATCTGGTCGTCGGCGCAATCTGGCTGTGTCCCCTGGTCCAGATAATATCCCCAGCTCACGTTGTCCTTGTACATGAGGTAGGTGAGGTCAGTCCAGGCGTAGTCTGGCACGATGCCGTTCGCGCGCGGCCGGTTGGGCGGCGACCCAGGGTTTTGCAGCGCGTTGACGCAGCTAGATGGGTTCCCTTTCTGCGAGCACTTGGCCGACCATGCCGACACCATAAACAGGTGCGATGGGAGGCTCCATGACGCGTTTGGCTCGAACATGTGGTCCTGCAGCACGAAATTGCGCGCGTATGTCCAATAGTTCGGGATCTCTCGCGCATCATGCCAGCCCATCACATCCGGCTCGCCCTGTTGCGTGCAGCTCGGGTCGAACGGATTGGTGCACGAGACTTTCCGGCCTGCCTCCTCCTGCGCGATGAACCCGTCCATCTTGCCGCCGTCGATGTCGGCCGCGGCGTTGGACTGCCCATGCGGGCCGCCGCGATTCAGGTCCTGCGAAACGTGGAATGGTTTGACGCACTGCCTCGTCGCCGGATCAGGCACGCAGACCGTCGGCACGCCATTCTGCATCGGAATGCCGTCGGCCCCGGGATAGGTGCCGAAGTACGTATCGAAGGAGCGGTTCTCCTGCATGATGACGATTACGTGCTTGATCTTGAACCGCGCTTGCGACTGCGACTGCGGCTGCGGCGCGCTGCTCGTCGCGCAGGCCGCCACCGCCATCAGTCCCAGCGAAGCGGCGAGCGCAGCGCCAACAATGTGTGTGCGTCTCGCGCGCAGTGTCGTGTGCATAGGCAACCCACCTGGTCTCTCTTCCCCAAGGGAGCGGACGCGTCTCCACCCCTCATATTCGTAACCGAATCGGCTTAGAGATTATTGAGAGCCGGGTAAGGATCTGATGATAGTCCGTCGTCGGCCGCTCACCTCGCGACGCTCGGTCGATGGGAATGTGCTGCCACAGGCACACTCGACCCGCTGTTGTGCCGGGCGCGCCTGCCAGATGAGGCTGACGCGCCAGAGAGGTACCGCCACTGTCATGCCGGCGTATGGCTCGGGCCGGTGTCCGCCCGTGAGCTCCCGTACTGGTGCCAGCAGCAGGAAGAACGTTCTTGCCCCTGAGGCCCGCGCCCACCGCTGCCAGGCGCTCCAGCCAGATCGCACCGACCAGTGACCATGCTGCGCTTCAGCCGCTGACGTCCCAACTGCAGCGGAATGCGCCGGCCATGCTGGAGGAGTGCTGGGATACGGCTGCATAGTGCCAACTCCTGTCGCACGGATGCTGTATAGCGAGCGGGCGCGCGTACCGCGACGACGTAGTACTGATTGCTGGCTGGCGAGAGCCAGAGTATAGTGGCATTGGCCGGCGACATGTTCGGCAGGCACATGTGTAAGGGAGGCATACATGACGCGGAACAAGCGACTCTGGCTCGGGGGAGCGATGGTCCTCCTGCTGGGCCTGGCGGCAGCGGGAGCGGTGGCGGTGCTGCCCGCCCGAGCATCCAACACTGGTACGAGCTCGCCCTACAACAAGCCTACCTGGTGGGCGAAATTTCAGAGGGTCTCTGCCGCTGGCTTCACACCAGGATCGAATCCTGGCAGCACCAGGAGCGTCACCGTCGGCGCCAACGTGGACGTCAGCAATGAGCCCGGCCCGCAGAGTGAGACCTCTATCACAATCAACCCCAACAATTCCGCGGACATCGTCGGCGGCTCCAACGAGATTGACCGGCTGCCGATGCGTGGCTACTTCTCATCCAATGGCGGCACCAGCTGGGGAGCGGTGGATCTGCCGCTGCCGCCGCCGCTGGTCAACAACGGCACGGATTTCGGCTCCGATCCCGGAGTCGCCTGGGACACGCACGGCAACGTCTACTATTCCTACATCGTCGTCTTCTTCAGCAACGGTGGCGGGGTCTCCATCAATGGCACTGCGATGGCCGTGGCTCGTTCGTCCGACGGTGGCCGCACGTGGACCTCGACCTACTTCGATCAGCAGACCGGTCAAGCCCAGTTCGACGATAAGCCCATGATCGCCGTGGATACCAACCCCACCAGCCCGTTCCGCGACACCGTCTACGTTGCGTGGGACAACTCGAATGGCAGCTCCTCTAGCGGCAACAACCTGCTCGTCAGTCACTCCTCCGACGGCGGCGTGACATTCTCCGCTCCTGTGATCGCCAGTCCCACCACCGGCGGACCCAAGTCCGTCATCGGCGCGGACCCTTTTGTGGGGCCAGATGGCACGCTCTACGTCGCCTGGCATGACGTCCACAACAGCGTCATCGCCGTGAGCCGTTCCACTGATGGCGGCAACAGCTTCGGCCCTACGCATACCATCGCGCCCACACAGCTGGCATTCGACGTCGGCATCCCAGCGATGGCCACCCGCCGCGCGCTGGTATATCCCGCCTGCGCTGCCGACACCAGCTCGGGCTCACACCGTGGCACGCTCTATTGCTCGTGGATGGATGAGACGGCTGCCAATGGCACGGACATCTTCGTCGCCCGCTCAGACGACGGCGGTGCCACGTGGAGCGCGCCGCTGCGCGTGAACGATGATCCGACCGGTGTGGCCAACGACCAGTTCAACCAGTGGCTCGCCGTGGACCCCGCCAACGGTTTTATCAACCTGAGCTGGAACGACACGCGCAACGATCCGTCGCACCTTAGCACCGACATCTTCTTCGCCCGCTCTGCCAACGGCGGGCTCTCGTTCGGCACGAACATCCAGGTGACGACCGCGTCGACCAACGAAACCTGCTGTGGCGCCGACCTCGGCAATCAGTATGGCGATTACGAGGGCATCGCGGCCCTGGGAGGCACCGTCCATCCGATCTGGACCGACCGGCGCTCCAGTGTGGCCGCGCTAGACGAAGAGGTCTTCACCGCCGCGCTCACCACCAGATAAGCGCATCGTCAGCGTCATGGCTCTTTGCGAGCGACGTGGCTGTTGCGCTGCTCGACTCCAACGCACGAGGGCGGTGCCCCGCAGTGCCGCCCTCGTGCATCCGCATCGCTCGCATGCATTGCCACGTGACCTCCACCCGCTTTACCGCGCGATGGCGTCACACTGACGGGCGCCGATGTCTTCTGTCTCGCCGCGCGTCACTCCCGCCGCAGCTCGACCACGACGTTGACGAGCTGTTCCGCCACGAAGATGTCGCCGGCACGGTCCACGACCAGCCCCTGCGGCTCGTGCAGCCCGCCCGCCACCGTCCCCAGCACCCGGCCCGAGCGGGGTTCGAGCCGCAGCAGCGTGCTGCCCCCAAGCTGCGTGACCAACAATGTACCGTCCACGTCGAAGGCCAGGTCATCGGGCAGCGAGAGCGACGCCAGCGTTGTCACCGTGCCGTCCTGCGCGACGCGCGCCACCCGATTGCCGTACTCGTCGGCCACGTAGATATTCCCCGCCTCATCGCCAATGGCGTCCGTCGGCCGCACGAAGCCGCGGGCCACGAGCGTCACCTGCCGCCCATCGGCACTCACTCGGTACACCCGCCCGTTCGGGCTGTCCGCGGCGAGGATCTCCCTCGTGCGCGGATCGAGGCTGATGCCGTCGAGTCCCGGGTTTCCAGTGGCATTGCCGAAGCGCACGAAAACATTGGGAGTGCCCGCGCGCGCCGGAACACGCAGGATCTCGTCTATCCCCTCACCGTTACTGCCCTGCACCGCTACCAGCAGCGACCCGTCGGCCTCGGGGATGATCCCTTCCGGCTCGGACAGTCCATGCGCCAATATGGTGATCTGTCCGGACGGCTCGACGCGTTCCACGCGTCCGCTGCCGATGTCCGCGAACAGCAGCCGGCCCTGCGCGTCCAGCGCCAGATCATCGGGTTGGTTCAGCCCGCGCGCCACGGTCACCAGTGTGTAGCGCGCGAGACCCGGAGTCACGCTTGGGGGTGCGTTCGGCGGCGTGGCCAGCGTGCCCTGCGCCACTCCCGGCGCTCGCGTTGGTGTGCTTCGCGCCCCTCCAGTCGCCGCCGGTGTGCTACACGCGCTCAGAGCCAGCAGCACTGCCAGTCCCATGAGGATGGCCGCGCGCTTCCATTGGCTGCCTGCACTGCTCATTGCACCCTCTTCTGGCGATTTCGCCTTCCGCGAGCGTAGTCCGATCCACCCCCAGGCCCGCTCTGTGGCCCGGCTCCAGCCACCCGGCGCCCATCCTCTATGGTATGCCATGCCAGCATGGCTTCGCCGCACCCATCGTCTCACCCTCGCATCGTGGGCATGAATTCTGCGGCGATTCATCTCCCTAGTGCCCGCGACATCCGGCCGCGTGGCAGATAGGTAGTTGTCAGGCAGTTGCTTTCCTGACAGCCAGGTTGGAGGATTTGCATGTCGCAGACAAGCCCGATCGAGCAAGCCACCGGGAACCGTCTCGTTTTCGAGGAGAGCACCGAGGTCAATGCGCCCATCAACGAGGTGTACCGCTGGTGGAACGACTTCACACGCTTTCCGCAGTTCATGAGCAACGTCCAGGAGGTGCGGCCCATCGGACCAGATCGCTACCACTGGGCAGCGCGCATATTCGGCAACAAGCAAGACTGGGATGCCGAGGTTACCGAGCGCGAGCCTGCTCGGCGCATCGCGTGGCGCAGCATCAATGGTCCCTACAATGCTGGCACTGTGAGCTTGAGCGAGCTTTCCCCCAATCGCACAGAGGCGCGGGTGCGCCTCGAATATACCCCGCCTGGCGGGCAGACGGGACAGAAGCTGGACAAGTTGACACAGGCAACGCGCCGTGAAGTCCGGGAAGCGCTCCAAAACTTCCGCCGTGCTGTCACGGGCGAGCCGGCCATTACGGGCGAGATGCAAAGCCCAGCAGAATTCGGTCGCGTCATGGGCTCGCTTGCCGTACCCGCCTTGATGGGCGTCGCCGCCGGCACTGGCGCCTGGTTCCTGGAGGAAGATCTGGTCAAAAGCCGCACCCCTGTCAAGGGCGGGCGGATGGTCGCTCGGCTGACTGGCAAGCCCGTCAATCAAGTCTCGCGCGAAGCCGAGCTGGCCGGCTGGTTCTGGACGATACTCATGGGCGGTGCCGTTGTCGCCGCCGCGACCCTGCGCTCCATGGGGCGCCGCAACGACGCGCTCTTCGTCGGCCAGTGGGCCCCCACCCTGATGGAGGTCGCCCTGCTGTCCCGACTGATCGGCCGCCGAGAGCAGCCGCATCCTGTGGTCAACGCCGCCAGCTATTCGTTTGCCGGCGCCGGCCTTGGCTCCGTCCTGATGTCGGTGATCACGCACGCCAGGGGCAAGCGCAGCGACGGTCTGTTCATCGGCCAGTGGGCGCCCACCTTCCTGGGCATCGCGCTGCTGATGCGCCTGCTCAACCGCATCAACCGCTGATTCCCGCCAGCTGACGCGCTCACGTTCGGTTCGGGCCAGGCTCGCGCCAATGCCCCCAGTGTTCTGGGCGACGCGAGCCTGGCCATATCATGTCTCGTCGCAGGCGCGGGTGGTCGCCCGGTCATCATGGTCGCAACGGGTGCACCTATCGCGGATTCGCCGAAGCTTCCACCCGTTCCATCATTCCGCGCCAGGCATTAGCAGCGGAAGCGTGAAGTTGAAGCACGATCCTTGCCCCACTTCGCTCTCCACCCAGATCCGCCCGCCGTGTCGCCGCACGATCTCGTGCGCCACGTGCAGGCCGACGCCCAGCCCGATGCCCGACCCACTCTGCACATCTACGCCAGGCACCCGGTAGAAGCGCTCGAACACCCGCTCCAGATACTCCTGAGGGATACCCGTGCCGGCGTCGCGCACGCGCACGATCGCTTCGCCCGGCTCACCTCCTCCGCGCTCCACGCCGACCGTCACCGTCACTCCTCGGTCCGTCCGGGAGTACTTGAGCGCATTGGTCACGAGGTTCGTCACCACCTGCGCGACACGGTCCGGATCGAACCGGGCGGGCAGCGTTTCGTCGGGGAGCGAGAGCTCGATGCGCCGGTCTGGATGCGCCGCCCGCTGCTCGTCTACGGCTTCGGCCACCGCGCCTGCCACGTCCCCAACGGCCAGGCGATATTGTAGTCTCCCTTGCTGGATGCGCACTGCGTCCAGCAGATCACCCACCAGCCGGTCCAGTCGCAGCGCCTGATGCTCGATGCGGTCGACGTACTCGGCAATCCAATCCTGGCGCTGGGCCTCCTCGTTGGGCCTTTTGCGCCGAATCACGTGAATGAAGCCCAACAGGCTCGTGAGGGGAGTCCTCAGCTCGTGCGCCACCACCGCCAGGAACTCCTCCCGCATGCGCTCCATGCGCTGCAATTTGGTGATGTCGCGGAAGACGGTCACTGCGGCGACCACACGGCCTGCTCCATCGCGCACGGGGTTGCTCGTCGAGAGCATCAAACGATCATTGCCCGCGGTGTCGCGCGCCAGTAAGGTCACGTCCCGTGAGGTCTCTCCGGCAAGCGCGCGCATGATGGGTGTGCGCTCCAGTGGCACGGGCTCGCGCGTCAACGCGTCGCGCAGCTCGAACGCTGCCGCGCGCTCGCCAACCGTCTCATTGAACTCATCCCGTCCGGTGATGGCCGCCGCGGCCGCATTGCGCACCAAAACGGACCCATCCGCCCCGATCACGGTGATACCATCGCTGACCGACTGCAGCACGGCCTCCAGCTCCTCGGCCCGCCGCCGCTCGGCCGCAAACAGTTGGTCGTACTCCAGGGCCAGCGCGACGGCGTGACCGCACGCCTCGATCCACGCTCGCTCCGCGTTGTCCCACGTGTGGGCCCGCCTGAGCCCGACGGTGAGCGCCCCAAAGAGTCGGTTTCCCACACGCAGGGGCACCGTTGCCCACGCGCGAATCCCCGCCTGGGGCCAGACCCGCCGCTTGGCCTCGTCGTACCACGCGGGCGGCTCGACCTCGTCTGTCGAGTAGGCCGGTGCGGCTGTCAGGGCCTCCCATCCTGGATGTTGCCGGTCCCAGCGCTGGTCGCCGATGTCCCTGGCCGGGTTGGTGCCTACGAGCCCGACACGATGCAACGTATCACTTTCACGATCGTAGAGGTGCAGGCTCGCCGCTTGAACTGGCAGCCCCGCGTGCTCCACCAGTGCCGCCAGCACCCGCGCCATCCGTCCCTGCTCCCCTTCCCGGTCAGGCGCGCCAACCGCGGCCCGGGTAACGGCGGCGAGGCAGGTCTCGCGCTGCAATTGGCGCTGCTCGTGTGTCACGTCGCGGCCGACTGCCACCGCGCCCAACAGCTCGCCATTCGCCGCACACATGGGTGCGCAATCCCATACGATCAGTCTCTCCACCCCATGACCACCGCGATGCAGGACTCCCACCCCGCGCACGGGACGTTGCTCGCGCAGCGCCCGTGGAAACGGCAGCTCGTCGAACGGATAGGGCTCGGAGCCGTCTGATCGATAGAGCCCACTGTACACTGCCCACACCTGTGGCGCCATCGCGAGGTCCAGCGAGCGGCCAAACATGCGCTCGTAAGTAGGACTGGCGTATGTCAGACGCAGCGACGCATCGAAGGTCAATACCAGCTCGGGCGCGTTGTCCATCGCTGCCTGCCAGCGTGTGCGGTCTTCCTCCGCCTGTCGCCGAGCCGAGTGCATCGCCGCGTGCAGCCGTGTCGTTTCGATGGCGGTTGCCGCCTGGTTGGCAAAGAGCTGAGCGCGCTGCACGTCCTCTTGGCCTAGTCGGCGCGGGTCGTAAGGCTCGCGCAGTGCCAGCACACCCAGCGGGTCGCCACTCGATGCGAAGAGCGGCACCAGTATGATGGTCGCGGCCGGCAGCAGATCGTGTAGCTCCGGGTGCGCCATGGCGAACGTGTTGATCGCATCAATGCGCAGGCCCTTCCGCGTTCGCAACACCTGCGAGACCGTCAACCGCGAATCACGGAGTCGCACGGGCAGCACTCGGCCACTCCGGCTCTCGCGCAACACCACCTGCGCATGCCACCCATAGCCGGCCGCCAGCGCGAGCACGCGCGGGCTGGGTTCTGGCGCGCCGGTCGAGCCGTCGCTCTCGCCTCCCGACTCCACCAGCCACAGCAGGGCATCCGCCACGCCGAACGCCTCGCACGTCTCGCGGCAGATGGCCGTCAACACCTCGCTCAGCTCGCGGCCCGAGGCCACTACCTCGCCTACGCGCGTCGCCGCGTCCAGTAGCCGGCGTTCGCGCGCCACGTCGAGACGCTGCGCGGGCGTCGCGGCACCGTCTTTGTCTCTGCTCTCTTGCTGTGTGTTGGGGCCACACGCCACAGCGCCGTCATTCGGTCCCCGGCCGATGGTGTAGTCGCTGGCATTCGGTCGCAGCTCACCAGACGCCAGCATCGCCGCCAACACCCTTCGCGACACGCGCTGTGTATTGAGGGTACGCGCGATCAAGCGTACGCGCGCCAGGTCGTCCTCAGTATATTGGCGCACCCCCGCGGCCGAGCGCCGTGGTGCCAGCAACCCTACGCGCTCCCACGCGCGCAGCGCGTGCACGCTAATACCCGTGAGGGCTGCGGCGTCCCCAATGAGAAAGAAGTCCCCATGGGTTCGACTACGAAGGGTGTCTGGAGTATCTCCAGCGTCGCGCGGCAACACGCCAACAGCGCCAGCGCGTACATCCCGATAGCGCGCGTCCATTGAGGTCTCCCCGGTCTTGTGCAAGCCAACGTGTGCGAGCAACGGGCGTACGGAGTCCACCGATGGACCCGCAGTATATCCCGTCAGTGGAGCATTGTCCAGGTATCCACCCAAGGTCGTGATGTGATGCGTGCCTGCATTCCAGTGCTCCACCAGCCCGCGCCGATGTCCAGTGGATTGTCTAGACATCCGTCTAGGGTCCGATTGAACCCCCCATCCAGGTATGTTACGTTCGCTATGCATCTCATGGTTGGATTCAACCAGCGCAGTGGCTCGTTCATCCGTGGCGCAGGTGTATCGGACGTTCACATTCGTCTTCTCAACGGATTGCCGTTGACGCGGGAGCGTTGTGATGAAGCAGAAGTCCGGACGCAGGCGCTTGCAGGCACCCCGTATCACCACCGCTGAGCCTCAGCTGCTGCGCGTGCTTCTGCTCGAAGACGATGATGACACCCGCGACGTGCTTGAGCTGCTGCTGTGCCCCGAAGAAGGCTTCACCGTAGAGACATGTGGCGACGTCACGACCTGCGTGGAATGGCTGGCACAGGCTGCGCGCGAGAGTCACCCCTTCGATGTGCTCCTGCTCGATCTGCTCCTGCCCGATGGCCATTCGGGCGCGGAAGTGCTGGAAATATGTCAGGCGCAGCCTCACCTGCGGCTTCCTCCCGTCGTCGTATGTACCGCGCTTTCCACTTCCCACATCGCGCCATATCGCCCGATACTCGAAGCCTGTCACGCTTCGATCGTCGGCAAGCCCTTCGACGCCGACGCGCTCATGGCCGAATTGCGCTCCGCGGCTCGGCGCGCTGGCCAGAGCTAACGTCGCCGCTGCCGCGCCTACGAACAATGTTCCCCCATCGTCGTAATCGTCACGATCCAGCCGATAGGGACCATGACTGACCGCGGAGGCGACGCGGCTTCATCGCGGCACGGTCGGCGCCGCACTCGGACTGGCCAGCACGATCGAGCACCCTTGCCGTTTTGCGACCTCGTTGGATGAGGTGTTATACTCGTGGGTGGAATGGGTCGTGACTATCCTCCAATGCGTGCCCGGTGCCTTCACCCTCCAGCGCGGCACCCTCTCTCTCGCCTGGTCGCGAAGGCCACCGCATCGCGTTGGCGCTGGCGCGTTGCGCCTGTGCGTTCCCTTTCCAGCCGCCATAGTTGAGCGCGGCCCGCTGCTGGCTGCTGAGATGGGGGGGAGAGCTTGTGGTGAGGGGGGATGAGTTGAACGAGTTGGCCGTCTTTTCCGGGAACGCACATCCGCAGCTTGCGCGTGACATATGTCGCCATCTCGGCGTCGAGCTGGGTAACGTTCAGGTGTCCAAGTTCAGCAACGAGAACATATTCGTCAAGATCAACGAGAATGTCCGCGGCAAAGATGTCTTCATCATCCAGCCCTTCAGCTCCCCCGTCAACGACTCCATCATGGAGCTGTTGATCATGCTGGATGCCTTCAAGCGCGCCTCCGCCCAGCGCATTACCGCCGTCGTGCCGTACTACGCCTACGGCCGGACCGACAAGAAGGATCAGCCCCGCGTCCCCATCACCGCCCGACTCATCGCCGACTGCGTTACCACCGCCGGCGCGAGCCGCTTCCTCACCATGGACCTGCACGCCGGCCAGATCCAGGGCTTCTTCAGCATCCCTGTGGACGAGCTAACCGCGCAGAATATCCTCGCGCACTACTACTTCGCCCGCGAGCTGGACGACTTCACAGTCGTGGCGACCGACGCCGGCTACGCCAAGCGTGCGCGCAACTTCGCCGAGCAGCTCAACGCCCCCCTCGCCATCGTCGAGAAGCGCCGCATCGGCAACGAAGAGCGCACCGAGAGCATGGGGCTCATCGGCAGCGTCGCGGGCCGGCACGCACTGATTGTGGACGACGAGATCGACACCGCCGGCTCCATGGTGCAGGCCGCGCGGATCGTCAAAGAGCACGGTGCGCGCGACGTCTTCGCCGCCGCCACGCACGGCGTACTCTCGGGTCCGGCCGTAGAGCGACTCAGCAAGGGCGACATCACCGAGCTGGTGCTGACCGACACCCTGCCCCTCAGGCCCGAAAAGCGGCTGCCCAATATCACGGTGCTTTCCGTAGCCGAGCTGCTGGCGGGCGCCATCGTGCGTATCCACGAGGGACGCTCGGTCGCCGAGCTGTTCCGCAAGAGTGTCCTGGCCCGCTGAGCCACGACGTGCACGACTTCGATCAGGTGCTGGAGTGGCTGCGCGCGCTCGCCTGGCCGTGTGCGCCGCCTATCGGCGTTGGCGAGTTTGAGATCCTGTACGCCAGCGCTGCCGAGATCGTCGTGTGGTACTCCCCCGCTCGGGAAGGTCACCGCCCCGGCGAGGTCGCCATCCCGTGCGCTCGGCTCGCCGTCGCGTGGGAGGCGCTGCGCGCTGGTTCCGTGCTGGATGAGCCGGCGCTGGTCGAGCTGGGCGGCAATCCCGCCATTGGTCGCTGGCTGCTGGCTCTCCTCGCTCTGCTGCCTGGTGTGCGGGTGCTCCCTGATCCGCTGGCGCTCTCCTGGACCGCACCCGCTGCATCAGAGCCCGTGCCTGAGCTTTCCTCCGCGGACCCCTCCGCGCCTGCTTCCACCGACTCGGCCGCGGCTGACTCGGCACCTGTCTCCACGACCCCTCGCGCCGCCAGACCCAGACGCCGCCGCGCCACGTCCTGAGCCGCGCCCTCGACTGCTGGCCACACTCGCACGCGCTACCACTCGCCCAATTCGCGCGAGGACCTCGCCCGCGCCGGGTATGATACAATTCACGGGAGTATCACCAGAAAAGGTCGTGTATGAAACCGCTCGTCGCCATCGTTGGCCGGCCCAACGTCGGCAAGTCCACCCTGTTCAATCGCCTGGTGGGCCAGCGCCTCGCCATCGTCGAGGATCTGCCTGGCACTACGCGTGATCGCCTCTACGCCGATGCTGAGTGGAACGGCCGCATCTTTACCCTCGTGGATACCGGCGGCCTGGAGCTCGGGGCCAGCGAAGACATCGCCAGCCGCATTGTCTCCCAGGTGCAGCTCGCCATCGAAGAGGCCGACGTCATCGTGTTCCTGGTCGATGCACGCGATGGCATCACTGGCGCCGACTCCGACGTAGCGGAGCTACTGCGCCGCTCGCGCAAGCCTGTGGTGCTGGGCGCGAACAAAGCCGACAACCCGGCCCGGCGCCAGGAGGCCGTCGAGTTCTACGGGCTGGGTCTGGGCGAGCCCATCACCGTCTCCGCCACGCAGGGCACTGGCACCGGCGACCTGCTCGACGCCATCACCGACCTGCTGCCCCCGCCGGATGCCGAGGAGGAAGCGGAAACGCCGGGCCTGCCGCGCCTCGCCATCGTCGGCCGGCCCAACGTCGGCAAGTCCTCGCTGGTCAACGTCGTGCTGGGCCAGGACCGCGTCATCGTCAGCGACATCGCCGGCACCACGCGCGATGCCGTGGATACCGAGGTCGAGCACGAAGGTCGCCGCCTGGTCCTCGTGGACACGGCGGGCATTCGGCGGCGTGGCCGCGTTGGCCCCGGCGTAGAGAAGTACAGTGTGCTGCGTGCCACCCGCGCCATCGATCGCAGCGACGTCGCCGTGCTCATCATCGACGCCACCGAGGGCGTAACCGCCCAGGATACCCACATCGCCGGCTACATCCATGAGGTCGCCCGCGGCATTGTCATCGTCGTAAACAAGTGGGACATCGTGCGCGAGCGCCGCCGGCTCGCCGAGGAGGCCGAGGCCGCCGAGCGGGCTGCTACGGCCGCGCTCGTCGCTACGCTGAGCGCGGGCGAGGTTGCGGGCGTCCCTGTGGTCGCGTCGCCAGCCGTCCGTCGACGTGCCGAGCCGCAGCCCGCCGAGCCGCCGCGTGCCCAGCCGATGGAGGACGAGCCGCCTGATGCCATGGGCTTCATGCGCGAAGTGCGCGAGCGCTTCAAGTTCATGCCGTATGCGCCTGTCGTCTTCGCCGCCGCCAAGACCGGCTACCATGTCGGACCGATCCTCGATCACGCTCTGCGCATCTATGACGAGCGGCAGAAGCGCGTCCCCACCGCCCAGCTCAACGAGGTCGTGCGCGAGGCGGTGCAGCGGCATGCGCCGCCGACGAATCAAGGCCGCGCCCTCAAGATTTACTATGCCACCCAGGCAGAAGTCAGCCCTCCGACCTTCGTCTTCTTCGTCAACGATCCGACGCTCAACCACTTCTCATACGAGCGCTATCTGGAGAACCGCCTCCGCGAGGCCTTTGGCTTCGAAGGCACCGCCATCCGGCTGCAGTTCCGCGCGCGCTCCACGCGGGACGACGAGCAGGACGGCGATCGCGCCAAGAAGCGCAAGCAGGCGCGCGGCCGGCCCCACCGCCGTTGAGCGCGTCACACCTGGCGTGCCCGAGAGGAAT
>CAYQFU010000026.1:20685-35141 GCA_964416775.1 uncultured Ktedonobacterales bacterium | reverse complement strand
CAGGCTTGCCGCGCGCCGAGCCTTTGCCCGGCGCGATGGGAAGGGAAGTGGCGCTGTGGAGCCCCCAGCACGGGATAGACCGCTTGAGGGTAGCTGGCTGCTCGTCGCACGAGACCGCACGCCGCCGTGGAGACTGGGTGGGAAGTACCATGGTGGCGGGCAGGGCGAGAGCGCCGAGGCTCATTCGTTAGTATAGTTAGCGCAGAGAGAGGAACATACGCCGCGCCGTTGGCAAGCAAGATTCGACATACGAAGGACATACCACGTGACGATCACTCTGGCCGAGCCGAAACCCGTAACGCTGCACCAGCGGCTGCAAGCATGGTGGCCGCTCAGCAACGGACCGCGAGAGATTCAGGCGCTGGACGGGCTACGCGCGGTGGCGGCGCTGAGTGTGCTCTTCTTCCACTCGTTCCGGTCGGTTACCGACCGTATGGTGATCTTCGGCCAGGATGTGTCATTCGCGTGGTATTTTGGGCAGACTGGAGTCCACCTGTTCTTCGTGCTCTCGGGTTTTCTGCTGTTTATGCCCTATGCCCGGGCGATGCTGCAGGGGCGGTCGCTGCCGTCGGTGTGGCTGTTCTACCGTCGGCGGGCGCTGCGCATTCTGCCAGCATACTGGGTGTGCATGGCCGTCCTGATCCTCGTGCAACTGCCGCTGCAGTGGGGGACGTATGTCTCCTTCATCGGGCTGGAGAACATTGCGACACACATCGTGTTGCTCCATGACGACTTCGACGCCTTCAACCGGGCGATCGAGAATCCATTCTGGACGCTGGCGGTGGAGTGGCAGTTCTATCTGGTGCTGCCGCTCATGGCGGCGGGCATCGCATGGTTGGTTGGCAAGACACGTTCGTTGCGCCGGCTGGTGGCGGGGGTGCTGGCCGTGATCGCCTTAGCGCTGCTGCTGCGCGAGGTGGACGCGGCGATGCAGGCGCGGTTTCCGCTGCTGCATGGACACACATTGCTTGCTACGCAGGTGTTCACGCGCATCACGCTGGGGTCGCAGGGCAAGTTCCTGGAGGTGTTTGGCATCGGCATGCTCTGCAGCGTGCTCTACGTGGCGGGCACAGAGATGGGTGGGTTCTCGCAGGTGGTGACACGGCGAGTAGGCACCTGCCTGGTGGTCGTGGGACTGGCGGCACTCTTCGTACTGGCGAAGGCCGCGATGACACTCGACATCGAGGTACCGCCAGACTTCGTCATGGTACAGCCACGCAACCTGCTGACAATCTGTGGACCGATGCTGGTAGGGCTCGGGTACGGAGCGCTGGTGCTCGGCGTGCTCTGGGGGGCGCGGGCGCTGCGGGCGCCGTTCGAATCAGCGCCGATCCGCTTTGTCGGGCTCGTGTCGTACAGCCTCTATCTGTGGCATGGACCGATCATCTTCGGTGCGCAGCCGTTCACGCTGGCGCTGCCTGTGCCGGTTCGCGTGCTGGGTGCCCTGGCGGTTGGTTTCGTGATTGCGCTGCCGTTCGCGTACGCCTCGTACCAGTGGGTGGAGCGGCCGTTCCTGAGGCGGCGCTACCAGACGGCGCCCAGCGCCCCGCCGATCGTGGCGGCGTAACTGGCGCTGGTGCGTGGTACGGCGCCAATGCGGCGCAGGCCAGCAGTACACGTTGGGGCGCTCCTCGCGCCTGCCATCACATACAGCCCCTGCTACATCCGCCTCAATAATCGGCCTTGAGCGCCGGGGCAAGTTCCGCCGGCGCGACCGTGCGGGACAGCGGCGTAATGACCCAGAGCGGTCCGAACTGCGTGGAGGTGTACGTCACGTGCAGCGCATCGAGCGCTTGAGCCACCCGCGGCTCCCCCAGCGCGGGGTCCGACTCGACGATAAAGCTGGGACGATCCGCTTGCTCGGCGATGGGTATCTGCTCAGGAAAGCGATTCTGGCCATGCTCCAGCATGAGATCGACGTAATCCACGCACACGATGCGACCGTCCTCCATGTACATGATGACGTTGCCAATCCAGTGATTGGTCCACGCGACGCGCACGTGATGTTGCTCCAGGTACCCCAGCAGCTCCGCATGTTCCGCCGGAAATGTCAGACCACCTCGGAAAGGTGACTGCATGATCTGGACGGCGTCCGTCATCGCGTACGGCAGGGCATATGTGAGCATCACCGCGCTCACAAAGAGACCGGCCAGCATTGTCGTCGGCGGGACGGAGCGAGCCGCACTCGCCCGTTTCGACGTCCCGCTCATACGCGCGCCGAACGGCGCCAGAAGGGCGGGCAGATCCGCGATGAGCGCCGCGAGCGCTAGCGTGAGGGCCGTGGTCGCCGGCAGGACATAGCGCCCGGCGAAGTCTATGACGGCGTTGACCGGAGGCGCACCCGTCGCCGGACTGCGCCAGAAGATCAGCCCAATGGCCAACAGCAGCAGCGGTGCGAATGCGTAGTCCCAGCGTGCGCGCATCGTCGTGGCGCGCAGAGCTGACCCCTGCCCATTGACCACTCGCTGGCGCATCACCAACAACACGAGTGCATAGCTTAGCGCCAGAAACGCAATCATCGCCGCGCTCAGTCCGACGAGTGCCTTGAGTGCGTGCAGCGCGGAGGGCACTCCCCAGAGAAATCGGATGCCGAAGACCCTGGGCAGAGCCGCGACGACAAGGTATTCTGCCGCGATAGCGCGCAGTGGATCCGACTGGAGCAGGACATGGGTAGAGCTCTGGACCATGGAAACATTCGCGTAGTGGTTGCTGATCGCGTAGAGAGCCGCGGGGAATCCACCGATGAGCACCGCGACAAGACATCCAATCATGGTCAGGAGCGTTGTGCCGGCCCATCGCACCAGGTCCTGTCTCCAGCCGAGGAGTGCGCGCCTCATCGCGTGCGGAGCAAGCCAGATGGCGGTCGCCAGCACATAGTAGGCAATCAGCTGATCGATCCAGAGGCCAAGCCCAATCAGCCCGCTCATGAGTATCCACAGCCAGGCCGCCGGCCGGCCAGCCTCCCACCTGTCGGCGATGCGCGTCGCCACCAGCATCACCGCGCACCCAAGCACCAACGTCTCCACGTAACCGCCCAGCATGCGCAGCTCGCCGATGGTGACGTAGAGCGGTGGCAGCGCGGCCAACAGCATCGCGGGCATGCGCGCACGCTCGCCGTACAGTCGCGCGCTCAGGCTCCCAAGCAGCGGCACGAGCAGAAGGGATTCGCCCATGGTTACCACGTGCAATGCCCACGCGGAAGGCCCGAACAGCGCCACCAGTGGCGCTACGAGATAGGCGTCCCATGTGCCCATGTACGCTTGACCCGCGAAATACAGCGGATGACCTCCACGCAGAATCTGTTCCGCCTGGATGCCAAGCACCGCTTCATCGCCGTCCATCATGCCCTGGGCGCGGACGAGGACGAACAGCCGGATGGCAAGCGCAACGGCAAGGGCCAGCACCAGCTGTCTCGACGACCGGCTGGTCAAACCGCGCGCCAACCGACTCACCAGGACCGAGTCCGCCACCTGCATTCCCGACGACTGTGCGATCTCGGCGTCCCGCGTGCGTGTGGCAGCGTGTACGTGCGTCACCAGGGCGATTCCTCCGTGGCAACAGGTCATTCGGGCTTATCCCGGCCCAGCCGCATGTCACGCCAGATCAGGGCGAGTGCTCGCGCGCGTCGCCATGGCGCGTCGATATGCACCCACGCCCGGCGCAGGGGCGTCCGGTGGATGCCCGCCGTAATAGCCGCCGTAATGGCGTCCGGTGGACGCCCGCTGCGCGCCGGTGCGGCGGCTCGACCAGCCTCGGTGCCATCCCGACGTCCATGCGGCGTCCGCTGCCTGTCGATTGTATAGACGAACCAGGAGGACGTCAAAGTCCGCGTCTAATTAGGGGGTGGCCGCACTTGGCTCAGGATCAGCGGCGTTCAGAGCATGATCACGGTGGTGCCCGTGATGTCGGGCATCTCGCGAATCCGCTCCAGTGCGGCGGCGGGCACGTGGTTGTCCAGCGAGAGGACCATCAGCGCCTCGCCTCCAGGATGGCGCGCGCGGCCGGCGATCCCGCTGGCCACGGGCCCCACATCCATGTGCGCGATGTTGACACCCGCGTCGCCCAGGATCGTACCCACGCGCCCGATCATTCCGGGGCGGTCGACGTTGTGGCAGACGAGGATGTTGCCCTGCGGCGTGAAGTCGGTGGCATACCGGTCCACGCGCACCACGCGCTCCTCACCCCAGGCGCGCGTGGCCGCGAGCACGCGCGTCGCCTCAGCCTCGCCGTTGTCCGCGCCGCCGGCGCCGTCCGCGCTGACACGCAGCGTCACGAGGTTGGCGTACTGCTCTGCCGTAGTGCTGCGGCTCTCCGCGACCTCCAGCCCCCACTCACGCGCGACCACCGGGGCATTCACCATGTTGACGTGCGCCTCCGAGACGGACTCCAGCAGCCCCTTGATGAGCGCCGTCTTGAGCGGCCGCGTGTCATACTCGGCGATCTCGCCGCTGACGTGCAGCTCGGCGCGGTGCAACGGACCGGGGTGCAGCTGGGTATAGAGCCGGCCCAGCTTCTCGACCAGCGCCATCCACGGCTCCAGCACACGCAGCGTCTCCGGCAGGATCAGCGGCGCGTTGACGGCCGCACGTGCCACGCCGCCGCGCAGCACTTCCTCCACCTGCTCGGCCACATCCAGCGCGACGCTGACCTGCGCCTCCTCGGTCGAAGCGCCGAGGTGCGGCGTAGCCACCACCGCCGGGTGGGCGATGAGGGCGGCCAGCGTCTCATCGCCGCTGGGAGGCTCCTTGCTGAACACGTCGAGCGCGGCGCCCGCCACGTGGCCGCTTTCCAGCGCGGCCAGGAGCGCGGCCTCGTCCACGATGCCGCCGCGCGCGCAGTTGATGACGCGCGCGCCTGGCTTGAGGCGCGCCAGCTCATCCTCGCCCAACAGCCCGCGCGTGCCGGCGGTCAGCGAGGTGTGCAGCGTGATGAAATCGGCCTGTGGCAGCAGCGCCTCCAGGGGCATCAGCTCCGCGTTCAGCTTGCGCGCGTGCTCGGGCGAGGCGTAGGGGTCGGCGGCGATCAAGCGCATGCCCAGCCCGCCTTCCCCGGCGCGGCGGGCCACTTCGGCGCCGACCTTGCCCAGCCCAATGATGCCGAGCGTCTTGCCGCGCACCTCCACGCCCACGAACTTCGAGCGTTCCCACCGGCCGCCACGCAGGGCCGCGTTGGCCGCGGGGATGTGGCGCGCCAGCGCAAGCAGCAGCGCGATGGTGTGCTCGGCAGCGGCGGCGATGTTGCCGGTGGGAGAGTTCACGACCACAATGCCCTGGCGCGTGGCGGCGTCCACGTCGATGTTATCCACCCCGACGCCGGCACGCGCGACCACGCGCAGCCGCTCCGCCGCCTCCAGCGCGGGCGCGGTAACGCGCGTCTCGGAGCGCACCACCACCGCGTCATACGCGCCGATGGCCGCGACCAACCCGTCCGCACTCAGCCCATGGCGCTCATCCACCTCGGCGAAGCGCCGCAGATACTCCACGCCCTCCGCCGCGATGGGATCGGCCACCAGCACCCTGGGGCGCGTGGTCCCGCCACCATGTTCTTGCTCGTGGCGCATCACCGCCGGTCGCTCCATCGCCATCGCTCCTTCTTCTCGAATCCGCAGTCTTCTCGTCCGCGCCGAGCATGGGCTGCGGATCGGCCCGTCACCCACTCTTTCCTCCACTGCATTGGGAAGGCATCGGGCAAGGCCTTCCTCTCCGGCGCCCCGACTCTCCTCTCCCGCCACAGCGGGGGAGGGGCTGGGGGTGGGGGTGGCCTATCTCGCCGACTCTCCGGCCGCCGCCCGCAGCTCCGGCCGATAGCCGAGCGCGTTGAGCTGGCGGCCCAGCGCGTCCATCGCGCCGTTGATCTCTGGCTCGTGGACGTAGCCCAGGTGGCCGATGCGCACGATCTGACCTTCCAGCCGCTCCTGGCCGCCCGCGATCACCACTGCTTCGCGCTCGCGCAGCGCCTTGGTCAGCGCCTTGCCGTCCACACCTTCGGGCACGCGAATGGCAGTCACGGTATCGGAGGCGTAGGTGGGATCGGCGAAGAGCTGCAGGCCCAGCGCGCCCGCGCGTTGGCGGGTAAGCGCGCCGACGGCGTGATGGCGGGCGAAGATGGCCTCGCGCCCTTCGGCCAGCATCATGTCGAGGGCAACGTCCAGCCCCTGGTAGATGGGGACCGGCGGGGTGTATGGCGTCTGCCCCTTCTCCAGGGAGCGTCGTGCCGCTCGGAAGTCCCAGTACATACGCGGCAGGCGCGCGGACTCCGTGGCGGCCCAGGCGCGCGGCCCCACGCCGATCATCGCCAGCCCAGGCGGTACCATCCAGCCTTTCTGCGAGCCGGTGAACACCACGTCCAGGTCCCACTCGTCCATGCGCAAATCCACGCACGAGAGGGAGCTGACGGCGTCCACGACGATCAGGATGTCGGGCCGGCGCGCGCGAATGGCGGCTGCCAGTGCCCGCACGTCGTTGGTGACGCCGGTGGAGGTTTCGTTATGCGTCAGCAGCACACCTTTGGCGCCGGGCAGCGCGTCCAGCGCGGCTACCACCGCGGCCGGGTCGGTGGCCTGCCCCCACGGCGCTTCGACCCGAGTCACGTCCAAGCCGAACACCTCGGCGGTCTTCGCCAGGCGATTGCCGAAGACGCCGATGGTCACGGCCACCACGGCATCGCCGGGGGAGAAGAGATTGACAATGCTGGCTTCCATGGCGCCCGTGCCCGCCGAGGGGAAGCCGAGGATAGGGTGCGCCGTCTGGAAGAAATACTGGAGGCGCTCGGTGACCCGGCGCAGAATGTCCGCGAACTCTGGGCCGCGGTGGTTGATGATAGGCTGGGCCATGGCCGCGCTGACGGCCGGCGGGATGGGAGTAGGTCCAGGGATGCGGAGGTTCTGTTCCACGGTTGCTCTGCCTTTTGCTGCTCGCCACGCAGACGTGGCGACACCGGCGCGCCATCGTCGCACATAGTGAGCAAGTGCAGGCCTCGTTGTCGCACCGCTCCTGACAATGCAGAGTATATGGCCGCGCCGGTGGAGGTGTCAAAGCGGATGGGAGGGAGATCAGGCTAGGCGTCAGGCGGCCGCGACGGGATTGCCCTCGCTCACGAGATATAATAGGCTACGGCCAGCCGTGCCCTCAGTGCCGGCGGCGCGTTTGACGAGCGGACGGATGAGTGTATGCCGCAAGAGTACCCCACGGATCGTGCCTCACTGGAGCGCGACTGCGACATGGAGTTTTTCATAGCCACCGGTCCGGGCGGCCAGAACCGCAACAAGGTCGAGACCGGCGTGCGGCTCGTGCACCGGCCGACCGGCACCATCGTCACGGCGACGGAGCGTCGCTCGCAACATGCCAATCGCGAAGCGGCATTCGAGCGCATGGCAGAGCGCCTGGAGGCGATGCAGCGGGTGGTGGCGCCGCGCACGCCCACTCGCCCGACGGCGGCCAGCCGCACGCGCCGGATGGAGGAGAAGCGGCGCGCTGGGGCGATCAAGCGACTGCGCTCCACGCCCGCGGACGAGTCATAACGCGCGAGAGCCGGACCGGCAGGAGGCTCGCGTTCCGAGAGTGGTAGACTGGCGCGTGGTCCGGCTCGTGCTGACTCGTCCTTCGCGATGAGCGGCAGCGTCTGGCTGGGTGCGATGGTGGTCGCCGTGCAGGAACCGGGCGCGGAGCGAGGGAGCGTGAGCGATGTGGAGAAGGAAACAGGATGTTCCCGCGTGGCCCCGCTCCGCGGATGACGCGGCGGAGCCGATCGAGCGCGCGTCGAGCCGGGCGTACGTCGCGCCGCCGCGCCGTCCGCGGCGGCGGCGCATGCTAGGGCTGATGCTCGGCCTGCTGATCGGCGTGCTGGTGGGGGCGGCAGCGGCCATCGCCATCCTCGCGTTCGCCGGTCCGCAACCCGCTCCGCTGCCTCCCACCCAGGGAAGTGGAAGCGTCGCCGTCACGGTGGACGACGCCTTCCTGACGGCGAGTCTCGACAACGCTCTGCATCAGGTGCCACTGGGGACGAGCATCCGCGGCGTCACGGCCCACTGCGTCCCAGGAGATCGCATCCTCCTCTCCGCCGACACGCAGCTGGGGCCGTTCAACCAGCCTGGAACGTTCTCGATGACGCTGCAGCCAGGGGCAAGCCAGGGCCATTTTGTGGTGCACGTGCTCTCGGCGAGCATTGGCGGCCTGACGCTGCCGGCCGCGGTCGACGCGCAGATGGAGGCGGCGGCCGATGCCCAGCTGCGCTCGCTGGGCGACACGGCGCTGGCTGGCTCGACGCAGTACGTCGTGCGTGGAGCGCAGACGACGTACGATCACCTGACAGTCATGCTCGGCCCGGCGGCAGGATAGCAACACCAGCGCGACCGGACGCATCCCCGTCCGCCCACGGGCGGCGTCATGCGTCCCAGCTGGCCTGCTCGGTCGACGGGGCGCTCGCGCGCACCAGTCGGGCGAGGGCACGGCGCAGGCGCGCGATGCGCTCGCGGTACACATCCTCGGGCTGGCGCGGGGTAGCCTTGGGCTGGTCGCCCATCGCGACGTGCCACTTGCGGAACGCCAGGCCAATGGCGGTCTGGTGCAGGGCGCGGGCCGTGAGATAGGCGCGCGGACCCCAGATCAGGAGGTAGTGACGCTCGACGCGCGCACGCTGGCTGGACTTCTGCAGGATGGCGTACTCATCCGGCGTAACCACACCCGAGGGGATCTCCGACGCCAGGTACTCGCGCACGATGGCCGCCTCGCGTTGCAGCGCGCGGAAGAGGATACGCAGCAGTATCGCCTGGGCCGCGAACATGGGCAGATAGTCCGCCAGCACGGCGACCAGCGCCAGCGTCGCCACCGCCGGGCTGGTGTGAGGGCCGTGGACGCTGGCATTGGCCTGGAAATCCACGAAGTCGAAGACGGAGTGGAGCAGCACGGCCGCGCCGAACCCGACGAGCGGAGCCAGCAACTTGCGCCGCCGGTCGCGTGTCTCGCGGGCATAGCCAAGCCCAGCGCCAAAGAGCGCCGTGAACGTGGAGTGGCCCAGCCAGCCCAGCACGACCCGGCCCAGAATGAGGAAGCCCAGGTCGCCGCGCGGGCTACCCGCGAAGTAGACGTAGTTCTCCACCATCGCGAAGCCCGCGCCGATGAGAACGCCGTAGAGAATGCCGTCAGTCACGTTATCGAACTCATCGCGCAGGATGAGCAGCAGCACCAGCAGACCGGCACCTTTGACGCACTCTTCGGTCAGCCCGGCGCTGAGCCCCTGCAGCGCGGAGTGCACCACCATCCCTGGCGCGCCCAGCGCGACCAGATGCGCTCCCTGCGCGGCGAGTAGCCACGTATTGATCGCGCGCTCGGCGAAGAGCGCCGCCGGGATGGCGATCAGCGCGCCCCAGGCGAACGCGCCCACCAGCACGACGATTGGCTCGCGCTCGTAGCGATCGATCGCGCCCACCAGCAGCGCCGCTCCCAGTGCCGGCACCAGGGGAATGGTAATGGCTGCGAAGACCGTGCCGACGCCCTGCGTCGCGATGGCGTTGACGCCGATGAGGGTCGCGGTGCCGAGTGTCACGAGGGCGCTGGCGACGAAGAGCAGGGCGGCGACCCCCGTCACGGCAATGCGGGCGCGTTTGGTGAGCCGGCCGGCGAACGCGAACTGGATGGTCACGCCTGGATCGAGCAAATTGATCGAGGAGGAGCTGGATTGTGGATCGCCGCCGGCTCCAGCCGGCTCGACGCGCGCTGGCGCGAGGAGCTGGAGCGTGGTATGGCCCAGGCGCAGGGTGTCGCCCGAAGCGACCGCGATGTGATTGTTCGGCGCCACCTCGTTCTCGCCGACCCAGATGGGGTTATGCGTCGACACATTCTCTACGAGCCACTCGCCATGCTCGCAGATGATGCGCGCATGCTCGCGCGAGACGGCCGGATCGAGCAGGATCACGGCGTTCTGCAGCCCGCGCCCAATGGTCGTGACGGTCTGGCGGATGCAGTGCACGCTGTTGCCGTCCAGCAGTGTGCTGGCGGTGGGCTCGCCCGCCCCGTCGGCGGGCGTGGCGTCGCCGGTGCACACGACCCGCAGTACACCCAGGCCGGTGCCTAGCGATATCCCGCTCATCTCGGTCTGGTCCATGCTCCCCCCATCGCATCGGCCCGGCACGCGCCGGCACCCAGCGACTCGCGGCGGAGACGTTTCGCGTCCATGCGCCTGCCGTCCCACCTCACGTGCCCTTATTGTACTGCACGTCAGCGCATTGGGTCTGGTCCCATCGTCCCATTGGCTGCTCTGGAACGTACGTGCTACACTGCTTTGCGATGGCAGGGGCTCAACCCCGCGCGGGAAGCGAGGGATCACATGGGGCTGGAGAGCGTGCTGGCAGAGCTGCGAGACGATCCAGCGCTGCGCGAGAACGTCACGCATTGGATGCGGCAGCCGGCGCGCCCAGCGCGCTATGCGCCCTTCCCCGAGCACCTGCACTCCAGCCTGCGTGAGGCGCTGGCCCGGCGCGGCATCGAGAGCCTCTACACGCACCAGGTGGCCGCGGTCGAGCAGGTCCGTGCGGGCCGCAACGTCGTGGTGGTGACGCCGACCGCCTCGGGCAAAACGCTCTGCTACAACCTGCCCGTGCTCGATACGATCCTGCGCGATCCGCAGGCGCGAGCCCTCTACCTCTTCCCCACGAAGGCGCTGGCGCAAGACCAGATGGCCGCCCTGCATGCCCTCGTCACCGACCTGGACGTGGACATCAAGACGCATACGTATGACGGCGACACACCAGCCAACGCGCGCAAGCTGATCCGCTCGGCCGGACATATCGTGGTCACCAACCCCGACATGTTGCACACCGGCATCCTGCCGCATCATACGAAATGGATCAAGCTCTTTGAGAACCTGCGCTACGTCGTGCTGGATGAGCTGCATCACTACCGCGGCGTCTTCGGCAGCCACGTGGCCAACGTCATCCGCCGGTTGCGACGCATCTGCGAGTTCTACGGCTCCTCCCCGCTGTTCATCTGCTGCTCGGCCACCATCGCCAACCCCGACGAGCTGGCGGCGCGTATCGTCGGCGACGACGTGGCGCTGGTGGACGACAACGGCGCGCCCACGGGCGAGAAGCACGTGATCTTTTACAATCCGCCTGTCGTCAATCCCCAGCTGGGGCTGCGGGCCAGCTCCGTGCTGGAGGCCCGCCGGCTGGCGTCGCGCTTTCTCGCGCGCGACGTGCAGACCATCGTGTTCGCGCGGGCGCGCACGACGGTGGAGCTGCTGCTGACCTACCTTACCGGCGACGCTACTGAGAAGCGTCGCCGCGAGAATGCCATCCGCGGCTATCGCGGCGGCTACCTGCCGAACCAGCGGCGCGAGATCGAGCGCGGGCTGCGCGATGGCAGTGTGCGCGGTGTGGTAGCGACCAACGCGCTGGAGCTGGGCGTGGATATCGGCAGTCTGGAGACGGCCATCCTGACGGGCTATCCGGGCACGGTCGCCAGTACGCTGCAGCAGATGGGCCGCGCGGGCCGGCGCGCCAGCGCTTCGGCGGCCGTGCTGGTGGCCAGCAGCAATCCGCTCGACCAGTACATCGTGACGCACCCGGAATACTTCTTCGGCCGGTCGCCCGAGAGTGGGCTGATCAACCCCGACAACTTGCTGATTCTGGCCAACCACCTCAAGTGCGCCGCGTTCGAGCTGCCCTTCATGGATGGAGACGCCTTCGGGCTGAATGCGGCCGAGACCCAGGAGCTGCTGGCGGTGATCGAAGAGGCGGGCCTGCTGCATCACACGGGCGGCCGCTGGCACTGGACGCACGAAGGCTTCCCGGCAGAAGGGATCAGCCTGCGCAGCGCCTCCAGCGAGAACTTCGTGGTGATCGACGACGTGCCAGGCGCGCCGCGCATCATCGGCGAGGTGGACCGTATCTCCGCCCCGACCATGCTGCACGACGAGGCGATCTACATCCACGAGGGCGACCAGTATCAGGTGGAGCGGCTGGACTATGCCGAGAAGAAGGCGTACGTGCGGCGGGTGGACGTCGACTACTACACGGATGCCAACCTGGCGTTCACCATCCGGCCGCTGGAGATCTTCGCCGAGGAGGAGCAGGGCGCGGCGCGGCGTACCTATGGCGACGTGATGTTGACCTACCAGCCGACCATGTTCAAGAAGATCAAGCTATACACGCACGAGAACGTCGGGTCGGGGCGCATTCATCTTCCAGAAGAGGAGCTGCACACGACGGCGTACTGGCTGACGCTGGATGCGCCGCAGTCCCGCGGCGCGCAGGCAAGCGACAGGCCGGCAAGCGACGCGCGGGGCAATGCGGCACCGCGGCCGCGGAGCGGCACCGCTCCGGCCGATCCGCAGGCGGGGCTGTTGGGACTATCGCACGTGCTGGTGCAGGTGGCGCCGCTCTTTCTGATGTGTGACCCGCACGACCTGGGCGTAGTGGCGGAGCTGAAGTCGCCGCACACGGGCGGCCCGACGATCTACCTCTTCGACAAGTATCCCGGTGGTACGGGCCTGAGCGAGCGGCTGTATGAGCTGCACGACCGTCTGTTGCGCGCCGCGGCGGAGACCATCGCGGGCTGCTCCTGCCCTGAGGGGTGCCCGTCGTGCGTGGGGCCCGCGGCGGAGCTTGGGCCGGCGGGCAAGCGGAGCGCGCTGGCACTGGTGCGGCACGCGGCCGAGGCGTAGCCTGGGGCATCGCCTGGCGCCAGTGGTTGTGACGCGAGGCGGGCGCGGAGAGTTCGGAGGCGGAGGCAAGCATGAATCTGCGGGACCGGCTGCGGAGCATGCAGGGAGCGACGAAAGCCCCGGCGCCGGCTGACGTCGCGCGCGAGGGGCGCAATGCGCCCGTGGCGGACGCCGACGGACCGATCGCACCGCCCGTGCCGTCCGCCGCGGTCTCCCCATCGAGTCCGCCACCAGCAACTGCCCACGGGCCGGAGGCGCTGCTGCCAGGCCGTGTGTGTGAAACCCCGTATGGATGCTGTTACGTCGCCGAATGGCACTACCCGCTGGCCCACCGCCACGGCCACGCGGCGCTCGGGACCGTGCTCGATGTGGCGCCGGTGGAGGGTGCCGTGCTGCTTACACGCTCGGTGGAGGAGCGCGCCGCGCTGGTGCGCGTGGACCCACGTCGCCTGGTGTATCTGGATACGGAGACGACGGGCCTCGCCGGAGGCACGGGGACGTATGCCTTTCTCGTGGGTGTGGGCCGCTTCACCGGCGACGAGTTTGTCGTGCGCCAGCTCTTCATGCGCGAGCTGGGTGAGGAACGCGCGCTACTGCATCTCCTGGCCGAGGAGCTGTGCGAGTGCGATGTGCTGGTGACGTACAACGGCAAGGCGTTCGACTGGCCGCTCCTGGAGACACGCTACGCGCTGGCGCGGCGTGCGGGGCCGCGCCGGCCGCGTGACCCGGCGGCGCACGTGGACCTGCTCTTCACGGCCCGCCGGCTGTGGCGCGGCCGGCTAGAGAGTTGCTCGCTCGGGCAGGTCGAGCACCACCTGCTGGGCGTGCGGCGCGCCGATGATACGCCCGGCTGGCTGATCCCGCAGTTCTATTTCGCCTACCTGCGCAGTCGAGACGCGCGTCCCCTGGCCGGCGTCTTCCGCCACAATACGCTGGATATTCTCTCGCTGGCGCGATTGCTGGGGCATGTGGCGCGGATGGGGAGCGCGGTGCACGCCGATGTAGCCGCGGACGAGCTGCTCGCGCTGGGCCGTTGTTACGAGGAGGCGGGCGACGCGGCGCGTGCGCTCGCATGCTTTGAGGCGGCGTTCGTGGGCGTGGGTCCGCTGCGAGCCGAACACCGGCTCGCGGTGGTGCGCGAGGCGCGGCTGCGGGCGGGAGCGCTGCTCAAGCGGATGCGCCGCTCCGCCGACGCGGTGGGGCACTGGCAGGCATTGGTGGCGGCTGGGCCGGTGGGGAGCGCGGCGCTGGACGTCCGGCCGTTCGAGGAGCTGGCCAAGCACTACGAGCACGTCGTGCGCGACCACGCGCTAGCGCGTGCCTATGTGCATCAGGCGCTGGCGCTGCTGGAGGCGAGCGCGGGGACCGGCGGCGCCAGGCTGGCGGCGCAGCGAGAACGTTCGCGACTCCTCCACCGGCTGCGCCGGCTCGAGCGCACCCTGGGCGGCGCTGATACGGCGGGGGAGTATTTCCTTGGTTGACTGCTCCCCACGGCTAAAGCCGGAGGGATTCCTGCTTCAGCGAGGCGTGCCGAGTCGGGACGCCATCGCGCGACCCGCCCGGCGTCTCGCGCCCCCTGCCGGCGCCGGCAGGGGGCGCTGTTCGGCGCTAGCCAGCGCTAGCACCGACACTCAGGGCAGCCGCACGGGCACTCCCCGCACGGACAATCGCACGTGTCACAGCATACCGTCGTGTTCATGGTGGACCTCCTGGACGTTTGACGCTACACACCGCATGTCGCGGCACGCACTGAACGACTCACGCGCGTCGGGGTGGCAGGCAGTCAGCGTGCGCTG
>CAYQFU010000026.1:0-20585 GCA_964416775.1 uncultured Ktedonobacterales bacterium | reverse complement strand
GGGGCTGGGGCGCGCGAGTCGAGTAGCTACGCGGCGAGGCGATCAGTCGGAGGAGGTGTCACCGCTACTTCCCCCGTCCGTGCCGCCTTTTGGGGGAGCAGGGGGAGGCACGGGTGGCTGACGCTGGGAGTCATGCTTGCCATGATTACCGTGATCGCCCGCATGGTCACCCTCGCCGTGAGAGGTGAGGTTCTGCGTCTGGAGTGCGGGTGCGGCATTGGGCAAGTTGGTGGTCCTGGCGGTTGGGAGGGCGCGCGACGTGGTACTCGTGACCGCCACGAGCGAGCCTCCGGCACTGGCTGTTGCGTGGCGTGTGACCGCGACGTGCGCAGCCGTGCGCGGGGAGGGTGCCCGGTGGCCCAACGCCTGGCCGAGGCCGAAGCTCAGCAGGCTGCCCAGGGCAAGCGCGGCGACGATCACCCGCAGGCGTACGCTCATTTGCTTTGGCGGATAATACATGGCAGATCCCATCAGAAACACTGCGATGCGCCCGATTGGGCACTCTAAGTTCCGCCATGTCGCAAATGTGATGCCATGCATTTCAGTCATTCATCGTGGAGCGCGCGCCAGATGAGGTCGAGATAGTCGTGGCCAGTGACCTCCCAGCTGAATCGCGCTCGGGCCCGCGCGGCGCACGCCAGCCGGTCCACGTGGGCGATGGCGTCCTGAGCGCGCGTGGCGCCCTCCTCCACGCTCGTCACCAGATATCCGCTGATGCCAGGCTCGATCAGCTCAGGCATGGCACCGCGCGGAGTGGCGATCACTGGGACGCCGCGCGCCATGGCCTCCACCACCACCAGACCGAACGGCTCCTCCCATTGGATGGGGAAGAGCAGACACGACGCGCCACGATAGGCGCGGTCCAGGTCTGCCGGGCCAAGCTCACCCAGATAGATCACTCGGTCGCCATCGATCTCGGGACGTAGCTCGAGGTCGTAGAAGTCGGGATCCCACTCCCGCTGGGCCAGCGGACCTGCCATCACCAGGCGCATCCCCGCGGCTCTGGCCATGGCGATGGCTTGGTCAGCCCCTTTCTCGCGATTCATGCGCCCCACGAACAGTGCATACCCAGCCTCCAGCCGCCGTGGTCGGTCCGCTCGCTCAAGGACGCAGTCCACCGGCTCAGGCTGCGGACGGAACTCGTCCGGGTGCAGCGAGTTGTACACCACGCCCGCGTGCTGGATGGTCGGATATTCGCGTACCTGGGCATGTGAGATAGCCACAAAGCGCACCACCCCGTTGCAGCGCTCGTACGCGCGTGGCGCGTCCGGGTGGGGGCCGAGGCCATGATTGTTGCAGAAGAAACGTGTGCTGGGCAGCGCCTGGGCGAGCGCCGGCACTTCGCGAAAGGACTGTTGATCGCCACCGACGATCACGGCATGCGCGCCTTCGCGTACGACCGCCTCGTAGAATGCGCCGTAGAACGCGTCTTCGCGCGCGCGAGTCGCCCATTCCGGGTGCTCCGCGATGCCACCCTCGATCAGCGGCACCACTTCGATGGGAATGTCCGGTGCATAGTCGTGGATGGGCGAGTCGGCCGTACCGTAGTAGACGACGCGGGCGCCGGTACCTTTGAGCGCCAGCGCGATGCCTAGCGCTTTGTGCAGATTTGCCTTTTCCCATGCTGCCGAGCCTTCGGGCCTCGGAATGGGCCAGATCGGGTCGTTGGCGACGCGGACTACGAGGTCGCCCAGCTCATTTGGCGGAGGCAGAACGGTCATTCCCATGGCGGGTATCGCTCCTGATGCAGTGGTGGTCTGGTCGTGCGTCGGGTGTGTATCCGCCGCTAGTATTACGCTAGCGCATCCGCGAGCCACATGCCAGAAACCGTCAGAAGCGCCGCGAGCGTATAGGCAAGCGCCCTGGAGGGATTCCTCCAGGGCGCCCCGTGGTCACTGGTTGGGGTTTACCGACCTCCTGGCTTAGGGTTGGTAGCCGACGATGTCGCTGCCCCCCGTCTGGATGCCCTTGCCCCCATTGAAGGCAAAGTACATCGGCCGCTCCGCCACGATCGGCACACTGGCCGTCACCTGCATCGAGAACGAGGTCAAACTCATCAGATTGTTGGTGTAGATCGTGTAGCGCGTCGCCGGCGCCACCACCACCGTCTGCACCGTCGGCGCCGTCCCATTGCTGGGCAGGTAGGTGATCTGCACCGTCGCCGCCTGCGTCGCACTCGGGTTCTCCAGCGTCAGCCACTCGGCAAAGTTGGCCCCCGAGTAGCCCTCGGCGAACTCGAACAGCCGCGCCGGGGCCGCCGCCCCCAGCACATCCGAAGCCCCCGGCGCCACCAGACAACAGGCGTGGGGCGCTCCCGCCGGGCCGGAGTAGCGGAAGCTGATGACGCGCTCGGCCAACACCGGCACCGCATGTCCGCTGCCGTCATCGGCCTGCACCTGCGCGCTGTTGTTGACCCCGTTGCTGCCCAGCCGCGCATTGGCGCTGAAGACGTGCTGCGCCCCCGGCGCGATCAGCGCCGTGTCGGTCACCGGCCCCCCGCTGCTCAGGTAGTAGGTCAGCCGCACGTGGGCGCTGGGCGCTCCGGCGCAGCCACTGGCCGGGCAGGGATTGGAGACGATGTAGCGCTCGTTGAAGCTGGCGCTGGTGTAGCCCTCGGCGAAGTACCAGTCAGCCAGCGGCTGGGCCACGCCGATGACATCGGCCGAGCCGGTGTACTGCGTCGTGCCGTCCACCAGGTAGAGTGGCCGCTCCACCAACCCCGGCTCCGAGAGGCTCACCAGCGCGCTGTAGCTGCCCGTCGGCAGTCCCTCCTTGATGAGGTGCACCGAGCCGCGGCTGTTGGGATTGACCACGTGCGTGCGGGTGGTGGCGGTGCCGTTGGCGGCGTAATAGGTGATGGAGACCGTCATGGGGTTGGCGTTCTGGTTGAGGATGGTCAGCCAGGTGTCATGCCCGGCGGTGGTGTCCAAATAGCCGAAGTCGTAGCTGGTGCCCAGCGCCGTCGCCCCCAGCACATCACTGCCGCCGGGGATGGAATAGCCGGGTAGCCCCGTGTAGGTGAAGTACATGGGTCGCTCGGCGATGATGGGCACGCCGTTCGGATAGCCGGCGACCGGCTGCGAGGTGACGACCATGGAGACGGAGTGGCTGGTGTAATTGAGGGCGTGGTTGACGTTGATGGTGAGGCGCGACTTGGCGGCCACGCCGTAGGTCAGGGTGAGCGGCGCGCCGCCGCTGTCGAGGTAGTACTGCACCTGGACGCTGGCGGGGGTGGCGAAGGGGTTGGCCAGGGTGAGGTATTCAGTGAAGCTGTCGCCCGTATAGCCCTCGGCGAAATACCACTTGGTGGCCAGCGCCGCCACGGTGACGGGAATGGTGACCGAGCCATTGGCGGCGTTGGGATCGCTGAAGGTCAGATTGGTCGAGTAGGTCTGCGCCGCATCGCTCGTCGGCAGGGTGAAGTGCAGGGTGAGGCTGTCGGACGTGCCGGCGGCGACGTCGCGCGTGCTGCCGGGGGTGAGGCTGCCGCCGCTATCGCTGAGCGCGAGCCACGACGGCAGGGTGGCCGGCGCGGTCACCGTCATATGCAGGGTGCCGAAGCCGTTGTTGCCGAGGGCGATTGTCTGGTTGGCAGGGCTGGTGCCGGGAGCGGTCGTCGTCAGCACCGAACTGGGGTTGGCGGTAAAGTTGGGGAAGGTCATCTCCCACATGCCGCGGCCGTGGGTGGCCACGAACAGCCGCGTGCCGGTGTGGTTCAGGAAAATCTGATCGACGGCGACCGACGGCAGCCCGGTGCCCAGCTGATACCATGTGCTGCCGCCATTCGGACTGTCGAAAATGCCCGCGTCGCTGCCGGCGAAGAGCACGCTGGAATTGCTCGGGTCGACGAGCACAGAGGCGAACGGAATATTCGGTAATCCCGCGCTAATGTCCGTCCAACTCTGCCCGGCGTTCGTCGACTTGAAGACGTGGCCGCCGCTGCCCGGCGCAAACTTTGCGAACGTGGCGTACACGACGTTCGGGTTGGCTGGGTCCACTGCCAGGCTGCGCACCATGCCGCGGGTCGACCCGCTCACGCCACCCCCGGACCAGTTCGCCCCACCGTTGGTGGTGTGGTACACGTTCCCGTTGTTGTCGCCCGCGTACAGGTATGCGTCATTCGTTGGTGCGACAGCCAGTGCGGAGATGGGCTGCGCACAGGGATTGCTCGTGCCGCACGGATTGTCAAGAAATCCGCTGATTGCCGACCAGTTTCCGGCTCCGTTCGTCGTGCGGTACACGCGGCTGGACGCCGCGACCAACGCGTTGTGATTCGACGGGTCCGCCACCAGTGGCGCCATGAAGTTCACCGAGTCGTTCGAGTCGATGCCGCTTGTCGCCAACGCCCACGTCTGCCCACCATCCAGAGACTTGTGGATGCCGAGGAAGTAGTCGCTTTCGTAGACGATTTGGTTGTTGGTGAAGTCCACCACCATCTGCCCGCCGTCGTCCCCGTATACCTGGTTCCACTGGGCTGGGTTGGTGGCATTGAGCGGGTACCGCGCCACGCCATTATCCTGCGCGCCGCCATAGAGTTGTGCGCCTGAGCCAGCCTCGCCAATGCTCCCGCCGTAGAACTGCGTGAGGTCCAGTCCACCGCCGTTCAGGTCCGTGCAGCTCGGCGTGCTCCCGCCAGTGCAGCTCCAGACCCCACCGTCGTTGCCCGCATAGAACGACGACGTATTCCCCGCAAAGACAATCGCGTGCTGGTCTGGATGCACGTGTAACGGATTGGTCCCGTAGGCATCGGTGAGATTCGACCAGGTGGTGCCACCATCAGTCGACTTCCAGAGCTCCATACCGCCCACGTAAACCGTACTGCCCGTGCTGTCCGTTGGGTCCACGGCGACCGCATTGTCGAACCACCACTGGCTCTCGCCGTCATCCGTCCACATCGGTCCCGATACGCTGGAAACGTCCTTCGCTGACCAGGTACTGGTAGCAGTGGTCCAGACGTAGATAGCCTTTCCCAGGAGATTACCCCGGTTCGGCTCACCCGACGCCAGCTGGCGGTAATCCGCGTCGCTGACAGCCGCATAGAGCTTTGAGCCGTCCGGCGTGATCGCCAGGCTTACCCGCTCCACATCGCTTGCTGTCGTGCCTGAGGGGAGGAACCCGTTGATTTGTGTCGTCGTCACCGTGGGACCAAACTTGATCTCCCAGATGCCCGACATGCTGCTGTTGTTCCGATGGAAGATGTTGCCCAGGGCAGCAAAGGCGATATTCGGATTCGCCGGGTCGAAGACCACGTCCGTTCCTGTGTTGGGATCGGGATCCTGACTTCGCGTGTCAACCAACAGCTCAGTCCAGTTCTGGCCGCCATTGGTAGACTGCCAGATTCCTACGTTGTTCCCAGCGCTACCCAGCTGCGCGCCGCCCGGCGCCTGTGACGCGTTGTAGGGCCACGCCACCGAGGCCAGCAGGTGCTGGTGGTTGGATGGATCGATGGCGATTTTCCCGATGCTCAAGCCAGCGAAGCTTGAGTAACCAAAATTGGTCCACGTCGCGCCGTCATCCGTGCTCTTGAGCACGCCGACGCCCCAATAGCCGTCGGAGATCTTGTTTGCCTCGCCCGTCCCCACATACAGCGTATGTGGCGTCGTGGTTCCGTCGATGGCGATCGACCCGATCGAGAGCGTCGGCCAGGGGCTCCCACTCACCGTCGTCGTCTCGGACACCGCGGTCCAGCTCGTCCCGCCGTTGGTCGAGTGCCACAACCCACCGTCAGCCGTGCCGATCCACACATCGCTGCCATTCGCCGGGTCGACGGCCACCGCCGTAACGCGACCGGTCACCGCGCCCCAGTTGGCCATGGAATTGGCCGAGTTGTCAGACGTGCTGAGCGGCTGCGGGCCAAGGGATGTCCATGTGCCAGGCGAACTGCCAAGTGCTGCGCCGGTGTTGGCAAGCGCCTTCGTCTGCGCAGTCAGAACTTGAGTGCCCGAGGCAGTGGCCGCGCCTGCGCCTGAGCCGGAGCCCGATCCACTTCGAGAGGAGGACGTCCCACTGCCCTTCACGCCGGTGCCACCCCCGGCCGCGGCTCGCGCCCCAGTGGTGAGATTGCCAGCCTCCTGGCCTGCTGCAGCGCCTTGATGCGCGCATCATGCGCAGGGATGACATTGCCGAAGTGCGAGAGTTGAAACCATGCGCTCGCCGCTTCCGGGTCGTCGCGCCGGTCTCGACTGGGGCCATGATCGTGAGTGGATTGACCCAGTGCGCCCATCACCTGGTCGCGGAACGCGTAGGCTAGCCAACCGCCCGAGCCGCAGAGTCCTGCCAGCAACGCCGCCAGCAATCCCATCCGCAACGCCCACTGTGGCTGCCGCCACATGCGCCATCCGCGCATCCAGTTGAGTTGTTCCCGCATCGCCTCGGCCACCTGTCCAATCTAGACCGACCTGGGTCCCTACACGCACCTACACTTCCTTGTTGCTTGTTCGCAACCACCGGCGAGCCGCTCAAATCCAGGGCTCACCCAAGTTTTCGCATGAGCTCTTATATCGCTCTGCTAGCTTAGCATACGTTGTCAATTGCGGAATGCTGGCAGCCATCTAGTCCTATTTATGCTGCTTGCGAGAAGGCGTAATTGCATCGCGGAGATTCCACCCCGCTGTTGCACTTGCTAGACGACATGCCCGCGACACCACTCCACATCCTCCGCGGGACGCCGCGCGGGCGTACAGAGGCATAGCCGGGCGCACAAGGGCTGGCGCCGAGGAGAGCTGCTCCCGGGCGCCAGCGCGGAACGGGAAGACGGTGTTCCTCTTGTTACGCGTCTAGCGACCCGGATGCGGAGGCGTGGGCCACGCCGACAGGCGCAGGCTGGGAGGCGCTGCTCCGCGGCGCGGCCAGGCCAGTCGGAGGGAGGCGGCGGCCAACGCTGCGCAGGGCCGCGGCCATCGCTGCGCCGCACACGAGCAGACCGGCGGCCAGGTACACCTTGGCGTGCCCAAGCGGCACGAACCAGAAGTAGCGCATGCGGTCGAGGAGATCGTCGTACCAGCCGGGCTTGCCGGGTGGGGGCGTGCCAAAGGGATAATCAGTGAGCGCGAAGTGGGGCAGGTGACCGAGCAGGTTATAGGTCACGGCGTCACGCAACAGCCAGACGTCGTACAGTAGCTCGGACTGCGAGGCGTCGAGCGAGGCGGGGCAGGGCACCTGGAGACAGGTGAGCGTGCTGTAGGCACCGAAACTGACGATCACGCCAAGCGTCTGCTCGACGAAGCCAGCCAGCGCCGCCAGGGTGATCAGCGCCACCGCCCATCGGTGGGCTCGCGGCTGCGTGCCGACACCAGGAAAGGCTTCCACTGCTGGCAGCAGGAGGAAAGGCACAATGGGAACGAGATAGCGCGGACCGAACGCGGCGAGGCCTGCCCAGTAGCGGTAGCCGCCGTAGAGGATGAGCAGCATCACAGTGAGCGCGGCCACCAGGACCGTCTCGGCGGGCAGGCGGCGAGCGAAGCGGCGCAGGCCGGCCAGGCTCAACAAAATAGGCGTGGCGTAGAAGATCAGACCGGTGTTGAAGCTGAAGAGTAGTCCGAACGCGCCTTCGTAGATGGGGGCGGTGAAGGGGGCGTCGCCCGCGGCGCGACTGTAGCCGAAGTCGAGGGGCGAGCCGAAGCGCGCGGCGTTGAGCCACAGGGTGAGGGCGACGGCGGCGCAGACGGGAACCAGTAGCGCCAACTCGCGGCGTAGCGTGCCGCGCCACCAGGCGGGCTTGCGCAACGAGCCGAGCATCACGCGCCAGCCGGAATCCAGCAGACCATCGCCGAGGACGTACAGGACGAACGCGGGGACGGCGACCAGCATGGCGGCCTTGGTGAGCGCCAGAAGGGCCAGCGCGGCGCCACTCGCCCAGAGCCAGCGATCTCGCCCGCTCTGCCTGGCGCGGATGACGGCATACGCCGCGAGCAGGAGGCTGAGCGTCTGCAAGGGCTCGTTGAAGTCGGTCTTGGCATAGGGCCAGGCAAGAGTGCAGATACCGTAGAGCAGCGTGAGCGCGACCCCACGTCGAGGGCTGGCACCCAGCCGACACACCACGAGGTAGAAGACGGCGCAGCCCAGAGCCGTTATGGGGACGTTGGTGAACGAAACGGCCCAGTCGATCATCCACTCCTGATGCGTGAAGTGGCGCAGCGCCAGACCGAGGATGACGAAGGGCATCTCGACGAGACTCTGGGCGATGCCATATTTGGAGTACCCGAACCCGCCGAAGCCCAGCACCGCCTCAGGCGTCCCGGCCGGGAGCGCCAGCGTGTGGCGCTCCAGCAGAGCCCGCGCAGTCTGCGCCACAACGGTGCCATCGGCGGAATCGAGCCGCCCGGCCGACGTGAGCGCGTAGAACGCGAGGAAGAACCAAAACAGCAGCGCCGGCACACTGGTCGCGGCGCGCGTCAACACGCTGGTAGCCGGTTTGGGCTTTGTGTCGTGCGCGAGTGCGGCTGTCATGAGACTCCACGTCCAGTGAACGACGAGCGCGGATGGGTGTGTCCGCGTCGCGGAAAGGAAGGCGCCGAGCAGACGCCCGCGCGCGGTGCCGCAGCCAGGCCGGCAGGCACCATTCCTGCGGCATCAATCGGTGCAACGGGGCAGCGCGATGGAGGTAACGTCACAGGGCACGATGCCCGGAGTGGGCGGTGCCGCGCAGGCCCACGCTGTTGCCCGACGCGACAGCGGCCATGAAGACACCGGCGAGCGCCTCAGTACTGTGGACGCGCGCTGCCCATCGGTTCGCCCGCCGGCGCGTGCCGTGGCCTTCGAGTGTTGCTTCGGCCGTTGGTACCTCCTGTACAGGCATGCTGGTCCTTCTCCTGTCTGCGCTATCCAGGGAGCCTGGCGACTACGGCGGCCGGAAGATGGCGCACGACCCACATGATGGGGCTCCAGTAGCCGGGCACATAGGCAATGGCGCGGCCGCGTGCCGCGGCCTGGGCGATGCGGCTGGCGGCCCCATCGGCGGACACCGTGAGTGGGCGCGGCAGCCGCAAACCGACGGTCATAGGGGTGGCGACGTAGCCGGCTTTCACCGTGACAACGCGCACGCCCCTTGGCTTGAGCCGGAAGCGCAGCGCGTCGAGATACGTGCTGAGGGCGGCTTTGGACGCCATGTACGCTCCGTTGCCCGGCCGGCCACGATCGCCCGCGACGGACGAAATGCCGACGATGGTGCCGGCGCGCTGATTGGCCAGATGATCGGCGGCCAGGCCGAGCCAGCGCATGGCGCCGATGACGTTTGTCTCAATCATTCCACGCTCGTCCGCGAAGGAGGCGCCCGTGGTGTCTCGCGACATGACGCCGGCCGCGTATACGACGAGACGCAAGGGTGCGACGTCGGCGGCGATGCGTGGGAAGAGTTGGGGGGCGTAATCGTAGTCGCGGACGTCGTGGGCATACGCCAATGCGACGGACTCGCCGGCCGATCCTTCGTTGAGCCGCTGGCACGCGGCGTACAGCTCGTCCTGGCGGCGGGCAACGAGGGCGACACGATAGCCATCCGCCACCAGGCGCTTCGCCAGAGCCGCGCCGATGCCTGACGATGCGCCCACAATCAGCGCCCCGGGGCGGCCGGCGCCCCCATGCCCGCTTGCCATGACGACTCACGCTGCCTTTCCGACGTGGAGAGCCGTGCGCCGGTCACCGTCGGCGCGAACACAAGCTCCCGTGCGATCCCAGTCATCCCTACAATAGATGATGACGGGGGAAACACGCCAGAGTTTCTGGCACTTTTCGGCGGGTCGGAGAGGCGGAGTGACCTCCTCAGCGGGTTACGGGCCGAGCGCGTAATGATTGCCGCTGGCATTGCCTATGTAGAGGACGTCATGAGAGATGATGGCCGCACGGTAGAACCACGGGCTGGCGGAAGACCGATCCCGCGGCGTGCAGGCGCCACAGCTGCTTCAATCGCGACGCCGAGGCGGTGATGATGGCGCTTTCGGTGCTATTGTAGCCATGCGAGCGCTGCCGCCCATGTAGTCAGGCCAGCTCCCAGTGGCTATGGTCATCAGAGTAGGCGTAGAGGTAGGGGACGGCGTGTCGATTGGCGTCGAGGCGAGAGGGATGTCCGTTGCCGTGAGAAGTGGCGCACTGGTCGTAGCGGGGCTCGTGGGTTGGGCAGGTGCCATGCGCTGGCCCAACGCGCTAAAGTTACTCATGGGACCCAGAAAAATCCAGGCAACGAGGAGCAATGCGGACACGCCAGCGCCCAGCAGTGCCAGACGTCGTTGTCGCGATGCCTTCTTGTTGCGCGGTTGGGGGCCGGAGCCGCCGCGCTCGTCTGGAGGGAGGAATACCTGCGTGTTCATGCTATCTGCCTCTTCCCGGTCGTGGGCGGTGAATCGACGCAGCGGACGGGCCGCGCCTTCGCCGTCCCAGGTGCTGGCCGCTTGTATTGACGGCGCAAGGGCAAACGCAGTTGGAGTGCCAATAGAGAGCGGGAACGAGACAACCGGTCGGTACCGCTTGCCGGCGCTTGACGCCCCGCTGCTCCCCAGCTATACTGCGCTTGGCGATCGTAGGATGATCGTTGGGGTGGAATGAGGATGCGGGACGAGCGGCAAGGCAGGGACGGTGCACTATGAGCGAGGGCCGAAAGACGCGCCGGCGCGCGACGTCAACACGAACGCCTGTGCCGACAGCACCGCCCGACATCGTGGCGGCCCAGGCCGAGCTGGAACCGTCGGTGCCGTTCGCGGTGGGCGAGAGCTGGGGAGATGCCATCCTCGACGAGCGCAAGGCGCAGCTGGACGGCATGCGCGCCGCCTGGGCCGCCAACCCGGCCGACCGGCCCGGACCGTATGCGAAGGTGCGGCTGACAGGAGCGGACGTGTTCTGCCTGGCGGCATTGGCGCTGGGAAGCCAGCTGGGGGACATCGTGCTGGCGGCCGAGCGGCTGCGCCTGGCGCGGACGGAAGTGTCAGTGCGGGTGGCGCTCGATCTTTCTGCGCTGCACCTGGAGGGCGCCGACCTGCAGGGCGCGGACCTGGAGGGCGCATCGCTGCGGGGGGCGCACCTGCGCGACGCCAATCTGTGGAGCGCCAATCTGCGCCGGGCCAATCTGCAGGGGGCCGATCTAGATGGCGCCGACCTACAGCTCGCCGATCTGCGCGTGGCGAATCTGGAGGGGGCGCACCTGCGCTCCGCGCTGCTGAACCAGGCCAACCTGGGCGGAGCGATGCTGGAGGGCGCGAACCTGCGCGGCGCGATGCTGGAGCACGCCATCCTGGTGCTGGCGCACGCCGATGCAACGAACTTTCGCGCGGCCCGGCTCGCGGGCGCGAACCTGGGCGAAGCGGAGCTGGATGGCGCGCTGCTGGCCGAAAGTGTGCTGGAGGGTGCGAATCTCTACAAGGCCCACCTCGAGGGCGCGAACCTCACGCGCGCGCGGCTCGCGGGCGCCAATTTGAGCGAGGCGACGCTGGACAAGTCGTCACGTCTGAACGAGGCCGATCTGGACCGTGTGGCGTTGGCGCACGTCAGCTTCAACGGCGTGGATCTGACGACCGTCTCCTGGCGGGATGTTCGGCGGCTGGGGGATGAGGTAGAGGCGCGGCGCCCGCGCAGCATGGATGTGGTATACGCCGCCGATGACTGGCGCGTGCGGATGACCGGGAAGCGCAAGCCGGCATGGCAGGTGAGCCAGGAATACACCAATGCCTCGCGGGCGTATCTGGCGCTGGCGACAGAGATGCGCGCGCAGGGACTGGCGCGTGAGGCCAGGCGCTTCCACTATCGCGGGCAGCTCATGGACCGCTACGCGGTACTCTACGAGGTCTTCGCGCGACTCTTTTCATTCCGCTTTCTCACAGCGCCGTGGGTGTTCGGACGCTGGCTGCTCTCGTGGCTGCTGGGTACGTTCGCCGGCTACGGCGACTACCTGGGCCGGCTCTTTGGCACGTACGTGCTGGTGGTGCTGGGGTTCGCGGGCGTGTACTTCGTGCAGGCGCATGAGACGCTGACCTGGCCGCACCTGTTGCCAGCCCTGGCGCTGAGTGTGACGGCGTTTCACGGGCACGGGCTGGTGGCGCAGGGCATCTCCCTGCCGCAGTCCACGGTGCTGCTGATGGGCCTGGAGTCATTCCTGGGCCTGCTGCTGGAGGGCGTCTTCGTGGCGGCCTTCACGCGAAGGCTGATCAGCAGCTGAGCAGTCGCGCGCCGCGCGACCGATTCAGCGACGAAAGGGATGGGCGCGAACGGGAGCTCGTGGGCACTGCGCTGGCGTTGGAGGGCTTCCGCCAGGCACTGGTGGTGTAGGACTATAACCTCGCCTGCCGTTCAGACGAGAGCGCGGCGGTCCTGGTGTCGCATAATGGGTATGTGCCGGCGCAGATGAACCTGGCGTCGTGGCGCACACCCATCCAAGTCACCAGGAGGCCCTCGATGCTGCTGCCTGAGCTGAGAGCGGACGTGGCGCAGTATGCGCGCAAGATGCACGACAGTGGCCTGGTGCGGGCGACGCAGGGTAATCTGAGCGCGCGCAACGCGGCTAGCGGGCTCATCTGTCTGACGCCAAGCGGGGCCGACTACGAGCGGCTGAATGCCGAGGATGTCGTGGTGGTGGACGAGGCGGCTCGCGTCGTCGAAGGCAAATGGCGGCCAACGCTGGAGCTGCCGCTGCACACGCTGATCTTGCGCCGGCGGCGCGACATCCACTGCGTGATGCATACGCATTCGCCGTATGCCACGGCGTTTGGGGTGGTCTACCAGCCGGTGCCAATGATCCTGGCGGAGTCGGCGCTGTGCCTTGGACGTGAGGTGCCCGTGGCACCGTATCAGATGTCGGGCACACCCGAGTTCGCGGAGCTGATCGCGGACTACCTGAGTGATGGGGCTGCGGTGATCTGGGGCAACCACGGCGCGATGGTAGTGGGCGTGGACCTCGCGCGGACCTATTCGATCGCCCATGCGCTCGAAGACAGCGCGCGTGTCTATGCCATCGCGCGCCAGCTCGGCACGCCTGTGCCGCTGCCGGAAGATGAGATCGCGAAGCTGCACACGTTCTGGCAAGAGCACTATGGGCAGCGAGCGATGCCCCTCGTCACACCTGGCAATGATGGATAGCCCGGCGGCGAGCGCCTACGCCTATCGATCGGCGAGGCCGCCATTGGGCTGGCGAATCAGAATATAGGCCTTTCCGCGCTCGAGCGTTGCCGTGCCATCCTCTGCTCTCGCCAGCTCGAGCAAGCCGAGATCGCACGCCAGTGTCCGGGCATCCAGCGCAACGGCTGGAACCTCGCGACCGCCACGCTGTGAATGAACGAGGATGGTGTCGTCGTGGACGCGGATAGTCAGGGTGTCGGCATAGCCGGCCTCGGCGGGGCAGGGAGCGTACGTGCCAGCGAAGGCTGCCCAGGCGCGGTTGAACCGCGAGCGCTCAGCCGCACCCGTTATTACACCACAACGGAGCTCCGCTGATACAACCGACCCATAATATGGCGCGCGCGGGAGCGCGTCGGAAACAACCGTATGCGCGCGAATCCCTTGCGCACAGCCGCCGATAGCACGACAGAGCGCACGGCTCCTGGGTTTGTTCTCGGCATCGCCGCGTAGACCGCCATGCACCAGCAGGCGCTCAAGGCACGTACGCCTCCGCGATGGTGAACGGGCACGTCGCGTGGCAGTATAATGCTGACATTACCATGGCCAACCCGGTCGTGGCGGGAGCAGCGGCTGCCTGGGAGGTGCGAGCATGAGCGACGACAGCTATAACTATGCGATCTTCGAGGGTCAAGACGACCTCGACATCGAGGGATTCAGCCGACTGATCCATCCAGGCCAGAAGGCGCCGGACGGCGTACTGACCGATCTGGAGGGTGCGGAAGTAAGGCTGTCGTCCCTCTGGCGCGAGCATCACGTAATGCTGGAGTTCGGCAGCTACACCTGACCGTACTGCACGATGGCGTGTCCATCTATGGATCAGCTGGCGGCGGAGTACGCTGAGCGGGGCTTTCAGTCGTCTTTCATCTACACGCGCGAGGCGCATCCCGGCGAGATGCTGCCGCACCACACGAGTTTCGAGCGGAAGCTGGCGCACGCGCGCATATTTCGCGACGAACAGGGTGTGCGGCGGCGCATCCTGGTGGATGCGCTGGACGGGGCCTGCCACCGCAGCTATGGGCTGCTGCCGAACATGACGTGGATCGTGATGCGCGGCGGGTTGATCGCGTACAAGGCGGCATGGACCGATGCCGACGACGTGCGCTCCGCGATGGAGAACGTCGCGCGCGTCGGGGAGCTGCGGCGGCGAGGCGGGCGGCTGGCGCCGTTCGCGACGGAGCGGCTGGGCTTCCGCGTCGTGGATCAGGCGGCGTTCAATGCGGGCCTGGTGCGCAATGGGCCAAAGGCCGTCGAGGAGTTCGCGGTGTTCCTGCGTCACGCGCAACTGGACCGGCTGGAGGAGTAAGCCGGAACACGGGCGGGCGCCGAACATTTGGCAATGGAGTCGAGCCAAGGGCAGGGAGAGAACGAAACGACACGGCGGTCACGGAGGGCACATGGCGTTACACGGAGGAGGCGTGGAAGGGAAGATTTCCCCGGCCGATGAGCCGCGCGACAGAAATCGGCCGGCTCATCGGCCTACTCTCCAGGAAGCGTGATCGGCGCCGCCGGGCTGGCGGCGAGGCGCGCCACCAGTGCCGGCGCTACGGTCCACCAGGAGGTCTGCGTCAGGTCGAGAACAGGGACGCCGCGCCACTCCGCGAAGCGCATGGCGATGCGCGATTCGTCGTCGTCGCCTTCCGGCCAGGCCAGGACGAGGCGCGAGCGCAGCACGATGCCGGCGTTGCGGGTGCGCAGCAGCCGGGGCGCTCGCGGCACAGCCTCCGCCCAGGCGCCCTCGCCATCGTCATGCGTGGCGGTCCAGAAGGCCGCCGCCGCCGCGGTCCATTCCGGGTGGTCGTCGGGATAGCAAACGGTGATCTCTGGCGCGGGCGCGCCGCTGCCATGGGGAAAGTGGCGCCAGGGCAGGCAGACTGTGAGTGATGCGGAGGAGACGCACGCGGCACCATACGCAAAGGCGCCGCAGGCCCAGTTGGCCCACAGGTCGCGCCCCGGCTCGCCAGGTGTGGCGCCGGTAACCACAGTGACGCCGCCGCGCGCCAGGTCAGCGGCGATCTGGCGGCAGGCCGCCGCTGCATCTGCCCGCAGTTCGCGCGAGCCGATGCAGCCGATGGCGACCGGCGCGACATGGCCGGCGTCCGGCGCGCGATGCTGCGGCATGGCGAATGCTCCTGTGCGGCGCGGTGATGGTCGATTCGGTGCGGCCCGGCTCAAGGCTGGTTCGCACGCCCTCACGACGCACGGGCCCATTGCGCCGGCGAATATGTCACGTGAGGGCAACCCAACCGGCGCAAGAACTGGGCCTCAGCCCGGTGTAGACTTCCAACGCGAGGCGGCGGATACATTCTGCTGGGGCGTGGACCTGGGGCCACACCTGTCTGCACCTGATGTAGCCGTCTGGCTGGCGGCAGCGCTACGCCGCGGCGATGCGTGCCGATCATCCCATCAGACGTCGATGAGCGTGCGGGTACCATCCTTCGCCGCCTCGCCCGGTGATAAGATGGGTGGGCACGCTGAGCCTGAACCGCACGCGTGCGGTTCAGAGACGACATGCTGCCGTTCGCCAGCTCGCTGCCAGAGCCGTGGCGGATGGTGGTCTACGTGCTCGCCTTTCTGTTCGGGCTATTGCTGCTGGAGCGGGGCGCGGACTGGCTCGTGGACGGAGTGGCGGCGCTGGCGCGGCGCCAGCGCGCCCCGCGGACTGTCGTGGGGCCGCTGACGGCGGGAGAGGAGACGAAATGACCAATACGGATACGACGCGCGAGGAAGCGGACGAGAGATGGACCGAAGCCAACTCAGCGCATTTCATTGACATGGGAGAGGTCTACGTGCCGGCGCGGCCGGAGCAGACGCGCACACTGGTGGGCCTGATCCCAGCGCGGCCGGACGAGGCGTTCACGGTAGTGGAGCTGGGCGCGGGCGCCGGCGTGCTGGCGCGGGCAGTGCTTGAAGCGTTCCCGCTCTGCCACTACGTCGCGCTGGATGGCTCTGACGTGATGCGCGCGCAGCTCAGAGAGGGGCTGGCGGCGTACGGCGAGCGCGTGGAGGTGCGCGACTTCGATCTCTTCGCGCAGGATTGGCGGGAGGCGCTGCCCAGCGCGCTTCGGTGTGTGGTCTCGTCGCTGGTCGTGCACCATCTAGACGGCCACGGCAAGCGTCGGCTCTACGGCGATCTGGCGGGACGGCTCGAACCTGGCGGCGCGCTGCTGCTGGCGGATCTGGTCGAGCCACTCTCGCCACGGGTTGGAGCCGTCTTCGCCCGCCAATGGGATGACGCGGCGCGCGAACAGAGCCTGGTGCGGACGGGCGACCTGCGCGCATACGAACAGTTCCAGGCGGACGCGTGGAACTTCTACACGCCGGAAGGCGCGGATCCGATGGATCAACCGTCGCGCCTGTTCGAGCAGCTGCTCTGGATGCGCGAGGCGGGACTGCGACACGTGGATTGCTTCTGGATGCTGGCAGGGCATGCCATCTACGGTGGATACCGGTGATACGATGAGAGGGTGCGCCTCGGCCATGTGCTGGCGCACCCTGGCATCACCATGTCGTGCGCAGTTGGAGGTTTGTCATGCCCGCACGTGTCGCTACGCATCCACAGTCCGATACCATCGTGGCCCCGCCCAGCGCCCCTTCCACACGCGCGCGGCCGGGGTTGCGCCCGGGGCGCCTCACCCCCGCTATGATCGCGCAGCAGCGCGCCCTGGCCGAGCCGCGCTGGTCGGCGGATGGGACGGTGGTCCACTACCTGGAGTCGCACGACGGCCAGGGCGCGCTCCTCGCTGTCCCAGCGGCGGGTGGACCGGCCGTGCGCCTGACCTCCGACCCGGCCTGCGCGCCCGTCGCGGCGTACGCGGGCGGCTTCTACGCCGTCTCGCGCGAGGCCATCGTGTACTTGGGAGCGGATCGCGCGCTCTATCGCATGCCGGTTGGAGGCGGGCACGCGCGCAAGATCCCCACTGGCGGTGTGAGCGTGTCGGGGCCGGCGTTTTCGCACGACGGAACGCGCATCGCGTACGTCGCGGACGACGGCACGACCTCGGACATCGGCATCGCCGACGCGACGGGCGAAGGCTGGCCAGTGAAGATCGCCGCTCCAGCGGACTTCGTGGCCGATCCCGTCTGGTCGCCCAACGGACGCTACCTTGCGTGGGTCGAGTGGAGCGTGCCCAACATGGCATGGGACGAGAGCCGCGTAGTGATCTACGACGTGCGTTCGGGCAAGCGACGTGTCGTAATGGGCCAGCCTGAGGTGTCCGCGACGTCGCCGCAATGGTCCCCAGACGGCAAGACGTTTACCTTCATGTGCGACCAGGGCGGTTACATGCGGCTGTGGCGCGCGAACGGTGATGGCTCGGACGCCACGGTCTGGATCGATGAGCCGTACGACCAGACGGGGCCGACGTGGGGCTCGGGCCAGGTCAGCTACGCCTGGGCGGCGGATAGCAAGCGCGTGGCCTATCTGCGCAACGAGCACGAGATGTGGCGGCTGCGGCTCCTTGACGTGGCGAGTGGCGAAACGCGAGGACTGGGCGAGGAGTACGGCTCGTACACAGGGCTGCGCTGGGCGCCAAAAGGCGACGCGCTGCTGGCGATCTACCAGGCGTCTATGGTCGCGCCATCGGTGGTGGTGCTGGACGTGAGGCGCGGCACACAGCGGGCCGTCGCGACGGCTGCGCTCGGGGGGATGGCCGGCGAAGGCTTCGTCCGGCCGCAGTCCATCACGTGGACGGCAGTCGACGGGCTGACGATTCACGGCGTGCTCTACCGGCCCGAGGGTCTGGCGGACGGGGAGCGGCCGCCGCTGCTGGTGTCCGTGCATGGCGGGCCGACAGGGCAATCGGGTGCGCTGTTCTCGCCCATCAACCAGTATTTCGTGCAGAGGGGATGGGCCGTACTGGCGCCCAATGCGCGGGGCAGCTCCGGCTACGGGCGAGAGTACATCCAGGCGCTGCGGGGCGAATGGGGCGGCGCCGACATGGCGGACATCGCCGCGGGCATCGAGCACGTCACGAGCCAGGGCTGGGCCAACCGCGAGCGCGTGGTGGTGTGGGGCGGCAGCGCGGGCGGATATGCGGTGTTGCTGCTGCCGATCCTCTATCCAGAGCTGTTTAAGGCGGGAGTGAGTCTGTTCGGCGTAAGCGACCTGTTCAGCCTGGCGCGCACGACGCACCGGCTGGAGGCGCACTATCTCGACCGCATCGTCGGGCCGCTGCCCGAGGCCGCCGACCGTTATCGCGAGCGCTCGCCAGTGTTCCAGGCGGCGCGCTACGGGGCGCCACTCCTGATGCTACAGGGGGACCGCGACGTGGCCGTGACGCCGGACCAGGCGCAGGCGATGGGATCGGCACTGAAAGCGGCGGGCAAAACGGTCATTCTGCACATGTATGCCGGCGAGGGGCACGGCTGGTTGCGCGCGGCGACGAACGAGGACTACATTACGCGCATGGACCGCTTCCTGGAGGAGTACGCGCTGCTGCGGTGAGGGGTGCCGAGGGTGGGCGGCACGCGAGCGTCCGATAGGTTGACGTGCCCAGGCCAGACAGTATCGGCCCGGAGCCAGGAGGGTACTCGCATGTCGTTCGACCTACGTGCACGACAGCAGCCGTTAAAGGCGCGCTATCGGGAAGAGCCAGATGAGGCCCTGATCACACTGACCGCGAGGGGCGACCAGACGGGCACGCCCATCGCCTGCAGTGTGGACCTGGGGCGCGCCATCTACCAGGCCGAGGCTCACCCTGGAGTCGGCGGAGCTGGCACGGGCGCCTGCTCGGGCGATCTGCTGCTGGGAGCGCTGGCCGCCTGTGCGCAGCTCACCACCCAGATGGTGGCCACGTCGCTCGGCATCGAGGCGGAGAAGATAGACGTCACCGTCGAAGGCGATCTGGACCTCAAGGGCACGCTGGGCATTGATCCAACAGCGCCGGTAGGGTTCTCAGCGATTCGCACGCGCATCGACGTCGTCGCGCCCAAAGCCCGCCCGGATCAACTGGCGGCGCTGCGCGAAAAGGCGGAGAAATATTGCGTCGTACTTTCGACACTGCGCACGCCACCGCCGATCGAGACGACGTGGGAGTGATGCGCGAGCACACACTTGACAAAGCGCAAATAGTTCGCTACACTATGCACAACGCTGGTAGCCAGTCGTGGACAGACGGCTGGCACGAGCGCTGAGTGAAGGACGGATGACGATGGCGAGCATGCGGTCGCGAGGACAGGCGTATCAGCGACGCCGCACCACACTGTGGTGGCGGACGTGCGCCGATACGTGTCTCGTGGCGCTCAGTGTGCGCCACGAGCATCTCTCCGGCGCGGCACGGCCGCAAACCGCCGGGGAGCGCGCGGGCCGGGTGGCTCGCCTCCTGTCCGATCTCTCGTCTTCGTCCTGAGGGCCTGACGCAGTCCTCCAGACGCAAGCCAGGAGGACCGGCCGAGGGGCCAGAAACAATCAGCCACGACCAGACACGCGCGCACCGCTCACAGAGCGGAACGCGCGTTTTTGTTTGGGTCGCGGCACGTGTGGGATGGCCCACCAGCCAGTCGGCGATGGGGAACGCCAGGAAGGGGGCGAGGCAGGCACGGGCGGTCGGAGATCACGATTCCTTTCGAGGATGGTCTAACTGGTAGGGCGGCGGGCCTTGAACCCGTCAATGCAGGTTCGAGTCCTGCTCCTCGAGCCACCTCCAGCGTGCTGGGGGTGCGGCGATGCAACGCAGGCCTTGCGGGCGCTCGTCCCGTCCGCCGGGCCGTGGGGGCGTGTCGGGCCTGGCCGGGGCCTGCGTCCGGACGGCGGCGGGACATCCCGCCGGAAAGGACGCCTGACACACGGCGACCGAGCGGAGCAGGGGCAGGTCGCCATTCTCTGGGTGTGGCGCAGTGGAGAGCGTGCCTGGCTACGAACCAGGAGGTCGGAGGTTCGATTCCTCTCACCCAGGCCAGCCGCGCCGGGTGGTGCGACAAATCAGCCCTCGAAGTGTACCGGCGTGCACATCTGCCTGTCGAGCAGAAAGCAGCGGGTTCGACTCCCGTCGGGGGCGCCGGCGCGCGAGCGCCGAACGCGGTGGCCATCGTCCAGCGGTCAGGACGCGCGGGTGTGGACCGCGCGACGCCGGTTCGAATCCGGCTGGTCACCTTACTTGGGCGTGGTGTAATGGCAGCATGGCTGACTCCAAATCAGCTGGTCCGGGTTCGAGTCCTGGCGCCCATGCCAGCGTGTGGTGAAGGAGGATGGCGGCATCGGCCAGAGGAGCTCGACGGCAGAGCGACGGCATCACGAGCCGTTTGTTCGGAGCTCGAGTCCCCGCTCTGGCATTCGCGCCAGTTGGCGAAACGGGAACGCACCGGTTTGCAACTCCGGCATGAGTGGGTTCGACTCCCACACTGGCGTCCTGCGGGGCCAATAGGTCCCCACCGTCATCTGTGCCCGTAGCTCAGCGGAGCAGAGCGCCGGTCTCCGACACCGGAGGTGGGAGGTTCGATTCCTCTCGGGCACGCCAGGTGTGACGCGCTCAACGGCGGTGGGGCCGGCCGCG
>CAYQFU010000025.1:21018-35574 GCA_964416775.1 uncultured Ktedonobacterales bacterium | reverse complement strand
CAGGAGCGCCGCCGGCGTGGCCCCGACGACCACCAGCCCCTCGGCGAGCGTCCTGCGCGTCCTGCGCGTCCATGTAGCGAAGAGAGAGCTCGATCCTCATAGGTATGGATCGCGGGCGAGCGCGACAACGGGCTGGTGGCGCGAGTCTACGGATGGGAGGCTTGATACCGCAGGGTGAGGGCATGAATGTCGAGTACCAAGCCCATGTGGACTACCCGATGAGCCGGCTGGGGTGGCTCGCGTGCCGCCTGGCGCGTCCGGGCTCAGGCCAGTCATCGTACCCGGGCCGGGTCTGGTGCACAGACTGATCGCTCGTTCCGTACGTCTGCGGCGTGTCAATCTGACGCTTGACGCCTGTGGCGGGGTCATAGCAATGCATGGTACGTCGCGCGGGCGCCCTTCGCGGCGGCACGCCCTCCCAGGCGCAGCGTTCAACCGCCATCGTCCGACAGGCGCTCCCATCACTTCGTGTGCAGCGCCACCTTGGCCAGCAGGTCGTCCAACTCGAACGGCTTGGCCAGGAAGTCATCGGCGCCAGCGGCCCGTGCTTCGCACTCTGCCGTCGGGTGCGCCGAAAGCATCAGAATCGGGATGTGCTGGGTCGCCTGGCGCCGCTTCAATTGCCTCGTGATCTCGCGGCCGTCCCATCCCGAGAGCAACATATCCAGCAGAATCAAGCTGGGCAGCTCATGCTCGTGCACGTGCGCCAGGCTGTCGCCGTCGTCCGTCGCGACCACCGCGAATCCTTCATCCTCCAACATGGTGGCCAGAGCGAGCGCGATATCGGGATCGTCGTCCACAATCAGGATCTTCTTGTTCGTCGCGTTCATGAGACCGCTTCTCCTCGTGCGGAGCGCTCAGCAACATCGTGCACTGTGTCTGCGAGCGGGAGACTGAAACAAAAGGTGCTACCTGCTTCCTTGCGGCTCTCAAGCCACAGGCGACCACCATGTCGCTCGACAATCGCACGCGCGATAAACAGCCCGATTCCAAGACCGGGATACGTGTTCTCTCGCGGGTCAGTAACCTGATAGAAGCGCTCGAAGATGCGCTGGTGGTGCTCCTCAGCAATACCAATGCCGAAGTCTTGTATGTCCACTTCTACTTGGTCCTCATGGCGGCGCATCCACACGACGACGCGATCAGCCTTGGGCGAGTACTTGATGGCATTGGCCAACAAGTTGATGAGCACCTGTCCCAGCCGATCCTGGTCCCCGAACACCTGCGCGTGGGTCTCTCCCCGTACAGAAAGCTGATGTGTCGTAGTAGCCGCCTGCACGTTCTCCACCGTTTCCCGCACGAGGTCGTCGAGATCGAACCTGGCTTCGCGAAACGGAAGCGTCCCTGTCTGCATCTTGGATACGTCGAGGAGATCGCTGATGAGACCCGTTAGCTTCGTGAGCTGCGCATCCATGCGGTCCAGAAACAGGAGCGTCTGTACATCGGCCTGCCGCTGCAAGCGCCGGCGCAGCACTTGCGTAAAGCCCTTGAGGCTGGTCACCGGCGTCTTCAGCTCGTGACTGGCCATACTGATGAAAGCGTTCTTGCGCTCTTCCTGCTGCTTCTGCTCGTCGATATCCGTGCTGGACCCGATCCACATCGTGATACTGCCCGCCTCATCACGCATCGGGATCGCCCGGCTGACGTGCCAGCGATAGACGCCGTCGGCCCCGCGAAAGCGGTGCTCGAAATAGAATGGCTCGCCGCGCTCGATCGCACGCTGCCAGCGTCGCACATGCTCGTCCACATCCTCCGGATGAATGACCTGAATCCACCCCCAATCCTTCATGGCATCAAACGAAAGCCCGGTGAATTCCATCCATTGCGGATTGAAGTAGTCGATACCGCCGCTGGGTCCAGCCGTGAAGATCTTCTGCGGCATGGACTCAGCCACGAAACGGAACCGTGCCTCCGCCCGCCTGCGCTCTACGATCTCCTGTTCGAGTGAGCCGGCCTGCTGTTGCAGCACTGCGATGGCCCGCTGCCGTTCGTCCGGGTTGGCGAGCGCGGTGTAGCGCTCATCAGGGATGACCTGCGAGTGCCGTTGGCAAATCTCTGCGAACGATGCCCCGTTCATTTCGCCCGCAAAGCTGTCCATGGGGTATGCACAGAAGAGCGTAAAGTCAGCGGTGCTCTCACGCAGCTCGTTCCACAGCTCTTCTAGCTGAATGGCTGCCGCCTGGTTTCCCTCAGCCCAGAGTAGCGCCACCATCTCGCCGAAGATGCGCACGTGGCGACGCCCCTCTGCTGCCCGCGCGATCGTCCGCCCAACCACCGCGGCGAACCGCTCTGCCACGGGCAAGCCATCCACCATGAATAGCGCCAGCGTTTCGGCCGCATCCAGCCACAGGTACTCTCCCCGCGCCCGAGCCCCGACGAGATCCCATCCTCCCGCCCGCAATCGCTCCTCGACGTGCTCTCCGTGCGCCTGCGTGCCAATCGCCACACACCCTTCGCCGGCGTCGAGACCCGCGCCGATGAATCGACTCACCGTGTCCAGGAGATAGTCTTCCGTCTCGTAGAACTGAACCACGTGCTCTGGCGCGCTCACGTCGCTCAGCTTCTCGTCTGGCGCGAGCTGCTGCTTGGTCACCTCACGAAAATTGACCGCTATGGCGCCCACGCCCGGCACTCGCAAGAGATTGATCGCACTTGCCTCAAAGGTGCGCCACGATCCATCCTTGCAGCGAAGACGCACGTTGGCGTTCGGGCTCTTGTCTGGCGGTTGCCCCAGCGCGTCCAGCACGCGGTGTATGCTCTCAACCTCATCGGGATGGACCAGATCAGATGCGCCGCGGCCAATGAGCTCGTCCGGTGCATATCCGAGCAAAGAGGTGATGGCTGGGCTCGCATACGTCACGATGCCATCAGCATTGACTAGCGCTATCAAGTCGAGAGCGTTCGCACTGACAGGATGCGATTGAGGTATGTCTTGCCCAATCGCCGCGTCAGTCTTCTGGCCCAGGGGCAGCTTTCGTGAAATAGCGGACATGTCAGCGACTCCTGATACGCCGTTCATACGTAAGCGGCTGCCCGGATGCTCAATGCTCCATTTCGCATCGCACAACTCGCGCCAACTTCGTCCCCCAACCTAGCCGCGAGTCCAAACTGACCCCAGCTATGCCCGCACAGCATCATAGGCAATGACGATGCCGCCGCTCCGCGCCCTGGCCGCCGTCGCTCGTGCGATAATGCATATGGACCAGCGCATGTCTGAATGAGGGGTTGCCATCATGGTTGAGTCGCCGTCCGAAACCACAGAGGAATACTGCGAAACGATCTACAACATCACCATGGAGGGCGACATCGTCATCGGGGCGCGGCTCGCCGAAAAGTTCCGCGTCGCCCCGCCCACCGTCACCCAGACGCTCCAGCGGCTCGTACGCGACGGCTACGTCACGATGGACAACCGCCGCCACATCTCGCTCACCCCTGCTGGCGTGGAGCTGGCAGAGTCCGTCCTGCGCCGCCACCGCCTGACCGAGCGCTTCCTCACCGACATGCTCGGCATGCAGTGGCACGAGGTCCACGAGGAGGCTCACCGCCTCGAGCACCGCATCTCCGGCGCCGTCGAAGCCCGCGTCGCCTCGGCTCTCGACCACCCCACCACCTGCCCGCACGGTAATCCCATCCCTGGCTTCGTGCCCAGTGCCCGCGACTATCTCGCCGACCAGGGCGCTCTGCGCCTGCGTGACGCCGAGCCCGGCCAGCCCATGCGCATCCTGCTGGTGTCTGAGGTGGTGGAGGACGAGGAGGAATTGATCTCCTACCTCCACGAGCGCGGCCTTACCCCCGGCACCGTCCTTTCCCTGACCGCCTTCGCTCCCGCTTCCAGCACCGTCGATCTGCGTGTCGGCGACCGCACCGTTACCGTGCCCGAGCGTGTCGCCTACGCCCTGTGGGTCGTGCCGGCGTAATACCAGCGTTAGGTCATGTTCCCACGTTCCGGGGTGCCCGCCCGCTCTCGGCGTTCTCCGCGTCCACCGCGGTTGTCCTTCTCCTGTACCGCTGGCCATCCACTGCGCGCCAGCCTGCGCCAGCCTGCGCCAGCCCGCGCCAGCCCGCGCCTGTGGGCCGATCCAGGCCCGTCGCTCGTGCGGGTTCGGGCAGCACGCCCGGCTTACCATTCGTCCTCGTGTGGCCGGGCCAGCAATTGCCGCGCCCCAGGCGCCGGCAACCGTGCCTCGCGCCCGCGCCCTGGACCGATTTTGCCGCGCGGTACCCCTGCCATCGCCCCCCACTCGCCGCCCTGCCGGCGCCGTCCACTGTCCGCCAGCGCCCGCACCATGCCCCATCCAAACCGCAGGAACGCCAGCGCCGCCAGCAGCAGCGCTACCCCCACCATTGGCCAGCGCAGCGGTGGCAGATCGGAGTTGAGCACCGTCGCCCCTACCCCACGTATCGGCACGGGCGCGGCCGTCAGGTCCACCGTCCCGTCGTGCTCGCTGCCGTCCCGGTAGGTGTAGTACACCCCCAGCACGATCCGCTGCGTGCTGCGCCCGGTTCCCAGCGCCGTCACCCGCCAGCGAAACGTCACCGGCACGTACTCCCGTGCCCCGCCGGTCGCCGCGCCCAGCACGCTTTGCCGGTACGGGGTGATCAGCTCCCAGGCCAGCGCGCTGCCCCCATTCCCCACGGCGTCCGCCGACACCCCGATGTCGGTGTAGGTCGCGGGATCGGACGGCAGCGTGATCGTCCCCGCCGCTGCTCCGCTGGCCGCGCCATTCGCGTGCGCCCGCGGAGTCAGCGTCAGCGTCACCTGGTCCGTCGTCCCCACCGTCACCTGTGCCGCGTAGTCCACTTGCGCCGTGAGGTCCGCGCCACGCGGCCCACTCACGCTGCTGCCTGCCCCAGCGCAGCCCGCCACCACCAGGGCCAGCCCCACGAGCGACAGGCCCACAAGCGCGCCCAGCCGCGCGCGCCGCACGTCGTGCGCGCGTGGCGTCGTCTCGATCCGCCGCCCATCTCGCGGCGCACCGCCCGTCACGGCAGCCTTCGCGCTCCGTCCGCCGGCCAACGCACGGTTTCCGTCATGCCGCCATGCTCTCTCTGTGGCTTGCCCACCGCTCATCTCATCGCCTCTGCGCCATATGCCTGCCCACCCGTGCGGCCGCCCATGCGCGGCGGCCACTCCTCGCCGCGCGGTCCCCCGCGCGCCAGCGTGCTCAGCGCCCCGGCGGCGTCGTCCCTGTCGCCGCCGGCACCGGCGTTGGCGTCTCCGGCATCACCACGCGCGCCGGTGTAGCCACGAAGCTGCCGCGCTCCCCACTGGTCGCGCCCGGTATGGCGACCAGCGCCCACACCGCCACCACTACGCACAGCACGCCGAGCACCAGACTCCCCCACGGAAGCCGCCGCCGTCGCCCCATCCATTCCTCCAGCGCCCGCTGTGTCGTGCCCAGGTCCGTGCCGGCCTGCGGCTCTCCAGACTCATCTACCCGAGCGCGGGCATACGACCGGCGCATCCTTCCGCCCGCACACCGCCGCACCACTATAGCAGAGTCACGTCCAGGTGAACAACTCGACCCTCCGCCTCCCGTTTCTCGCCGCGATGGGAGGGAGGCCAGCGCGTTAGGACTCGCGGTAGACCTCTGGCTTCAGCACGCCAATGTACGGCAAGTTGCGGTAGAACTGCGCGTAGTCCAGCCCGTAGCCCACCACGAACCGATCGGGAATGCGGAAGCCGACGTAGTGTGGCTCCAGCGCCTTCGCCCGCGACTTGTCTTTGTCGAGCAGCGCGCACACCCGCAGGCTGGCCGGGTTGCGCCGCCGCAGGCTCTCATTCAAGTACTGCAGCGTCAGCCCACTATCGATGATGTCCTCCACGATCAGCACGTCCTTGCCCTCGATTGGCTCGTCCAGGTCCTTCAGAATGCGCACCACCCCGGTGGACTCCGTACTGTTGCCATAGCTGCTGATCGCCATGAAGTCGATCTCCAACGGAACCGCCAGCGACCGCGCCAGATCGCACATGAACATAACCGCGCCTTTGAGAATGCCCACCAGCAGCAGCGACTTGCCCGCGTAATCCTCGCTGATTGTTCGCGCCAGCTCGGCGATGCGCGCCTGCAGCGCCTCCTCCGGGATCAACACCTCTTCGATATCATTGTGCATGCGCTCGTCATACCTTCCGTTATCGTGTTGGTCGGCTTCTTTGCCTTCGTCGTTTCACTCGTCGCCGGCAACTGGCTCCAGCCGCAGCGCCAGCACGCGGCGCGTCGCGGGCGTGATGCGCACCCGGTTGTCCAGCCGATGGCCTGCCACCCAGAGCAGATGGCTCGGCCCCCACACCAGCGGGATGCGCGCGCGCTCGGCGCGCGGCACGCGGGCATCCACGAAGTAGTCGTGCAGCTTTTTCTCGCCGCTCATGCCCAGCGGCCGGAAGCGGTCGCCCGGCCGCCACGTCCGCACCCACAGCGGTTGCCCGGCCGCGTCCGCGTCTACGTACGCCCACGTTTCCGCCCGCCCCACGGCCGCCGCCGTCCCCTCCGCTGGACTCAGCATATCGCGTGAGACGTCTCGTTCGCCATCCCACCCTGGGGCGATGCCCGGCGGCGGCGACCCTGCGTCCGCGTCCAGCAGCTCCGCCCGCACCCGCCATCCCGTCCCCGGCAGCACCACGCTCCCCGGCACGCGCAGCCGCACCGGGTCCATCTCACGGTGCGCTCCAGCGCCATCGCTCCGCTCACCGCGCCCTGGCTCACGCTCCGCGACCGGCCGCGGCGCCAGCACGAGCGTCTCCCCCTCGATCCATGCCCGCAGTCCGCCCGGCAGGTGCATCCCTCGCCCCGGCCGCCGTCCCAACGCCAGCGCTTCCAGCAGCGCCACGTGCCGCGCCTCCAGCGCCGGCTCGCCACCAGCCACCACCGTCGCCGCTCGCCGCAGCACACGCCCCCGCAGCGCCCCCGGGAGGCCCATCAGCCCTGCCGCATCCAGCGCCACACGCCCCGCCGTGTCCTCGCGCGCGACGCTCGCCCATGCCTCCGCCGCGCGCTCCCGGAGATAGGCCTCATCCTCCGCCAGCAGCTCCGCGTTCCGCACCAGCGTCTCGCTCAGGTTCGGATTCTCCCGCCGCAGCAGCGGCAGCACCTCATGCCGGATACGATTGCGCCAGAAGCGCCGGTCGCGATTGCTCGCATCGTCTCGCGGCTCCCAGCCCCGCGCGGCGCAATACGCCCGCGTGCGCGCCCGCGCCAGCCCCAGCAGCGGCCGCGCCACGTCGTTCGCCAGCGGCCGCATGCCCACCAGCCCCGCCAGTCCGCTGCCGCGCAGCCACTGCATCACCAGCGTCTCCACCTGGTCGTCCCGCGTATGCCCCAGGCAGATGCGACTGGCTCCCACCTCACGTGCCACCTCCCGCAGAAAGGCGTAGCGTGCCCGCCGCGCCGCGTCCTCGACGCCCCGACCGACCTCACGCGCCAGCGCGGCGACATCGCGCTCGCCCACCCGGCACTCCAGTCCAAGATCTCTTGCCAGCGCCGCCACCCAGCGCGCATCCTCGCGCGCCTGCTCCCCGCGCAGCCCGTGGTCCAGATGCGCCACCACCAGCGTCACCGCTGGCCACGCGCGTCCCGGCCCGCACAGCGCATCCAGCGTCCCCAGCAGGCAGAGCGAGTCCGCGCCGCCCGAAACCGCCACCACTACGCGCCCCGCGCCGGGCAACAGACCGTTCCGCTCGACGAACGCGCGCACTTCCTCCACGATCTCGGCCTGTTGGTCCGCCATCGCGTCTACCATTTCCCCGTTCATTCGTTACCAGAGTAGGACGGATTGCGAGCAGTGCCGTGCACCGTCAAGGCAGTATATCCGGCGTCCGCACACCAGGCAACGCACCAGCACGATACCCGGCCTACGGATGGGTCGGGAGCGTGTGACGATGATCCCGCTCATCCGTCCCCACGCGCCGGCGGGTGGGGATATCGCGCACCAGGATCGCAAGAGAGGTTGGCGCCACGATGGATGGAAACGCACACGAGCGCGCTGAGGATGGCGCACAAGCCCAATCATGGCTCGACACGATCGAGACCATCGAACAATCGCTGCGCCATCTAGGGCAGGGTCGTTTCTATGCCCATGAGGGTATGTTCCACGAGGCCGAGCGCGCCCTGCGCCTCTCCATCGAAGCCGCGCCCAACATGGCGGATGCCCACTTCCTGCTTGCTCAGGTCTACGACCGGCAGTCCCTCGCGCTCGACGCCATGCGCGAGTACCTGCGCACGATCGAGCTCGATCCCGCGCACGCCCCCGCGCTGCATGGTCTCGCCTGCTGCCTGCGCGAGCACTGGCTGCTCACCTCCATTGACCTCCTGCGCCGTGCCGTCGAGCACGCCCCCGACGAGGTCGACCACTACCGCGCCCTGGGCGAGGCCCAGCTCCTCCAGCGCAACGCCACGGGCGCCGAGCGGGCCTACCTCGCCTGGCTCGACGCGCACCCCGACGACAGCTCGATGCTGCGCGAGCTAGGCCTCATGTACTACGAGCTGGACCGCAAGACGGAAGCGCGCCGCTGCCTGGAGCGGGCCGTCGCCGCCAACCCCGAGGACCACGAAGCCATGAACAACCTCGCCGTCGTGTACCTGGAGATGCGCCGCTGGAATGACGCGGAGTCGCTCCTGCTGCGCAGCGCCCGGCTTGCCCCCGAGAGCTTTACGACCCAGGCCAATCTCGCCCGCCTCTACGCCATCCTCGGCCGCACCGACGACGCCTTCGACGCCCTCGCCCGCGCCTTCCACCTCGAATCTGACCAGGCCCGCGCCATGATGTCGCGCGAGCCACTCCTCCGCTCTCTGCGCGCCGATCCCCGCTGGAACGGACTCTATCAGGCCGACTGAATCCTTCTCCACTACATGGGTGGAGAGTGCCCAGCGCTCGCGGGCGTCTGGTTCGGTGCATGGCGGTCCGCGCTGGTGCCACCCGGTCTACCTTCTTCGCGCGTGGAGGGCGCCGCCTCTCCACCGCTGGCGCCATTCACCCCGCGCAGGCTCGCCCGCACATAGATACCGCCGGCCACGGCCAGCAGGCCCATGCCCGTGAGCACGGAGTCCACCGGACCAAACGTAATGCCCAGGACGCGCGCGTGAACGTCGTGCAGCACCGTGCTGACCAGGTAACCCGCGACGATCACCGAAACGAGCGCTGCCAGACGACCGAGCGGATTGATCACCGCCATCACCCGCCCCACGAACTCGCGCGAGGTACCGTGCAGCGCCAGCGGTCCTGCCGTCACGATGATGGCGGTAGCCGAGACGCCGAAGAAGAACGCGGCGACGAGCGCGATCGCGAAGCTAGTCACATGCGACATGACGATCACGAACAGCCCCGAGGTGATCAGCGCGATCCACATCACGCGCGCCAGGCCAATGCGGTTGCCGTAGAGCGTCACGAGCAGCGCGCCAGCGATCGAGCCCACGCCGAAGTCCGCGCCAAACAGGCCATAGTCCGTGGCCGGCGCGTGCAGATTGCCTGTAATGAAGAAATAGCCCAGGGACTGCAGCGCGCCGAAACCCAGCCACGTCAGCACCTCGGCCATGAGGATGGTGCGCAGCACCACGTGCCCGGTCACGTAGCCTAGCCCTTCCAGGAACTCGCGCGAGAAGTGGCTCGTTTCGCCCGGTGCGACACTATGGGCCGAGGGCGGCGCCTGGATGCTCAGGATAGTCAGGAACGAAACGACAAACGAGAGCGCGTTGAGCACGAGCGCCCACTCCACCCCCAGACCGAAGACCAGCGCCGCGGCCACCGGCGGCCCGATGATCACCGAAAGCCCCTGGATGGCCTGGGTCGTCTCCATCGCTTGATCCTGCCGCTCATCCGGGACGATGTCTTTGATGAGCGCGAACTGCGCGGGGCTGGCGAACTGCGCGCAGATGGTGATGAGCGCGACGTCGGCGTAGATGACGATCAGCTGCCATGTGACCGGCAGGTGCGCTCTGCCTATGAACGGCAGGGGAACTGTGCCGGTGACCAGCACCAGCAGGGCGGCGAGCACCGCCTGAAGCGCGGTGCTGGCCAAAATCGTCTGCCGCTTGTCCCAACGGTCGACGAAGACCCCGGCAAGTGGCCCAATGACGATCTGGGGGACAGCGGCCGCGGCGATGACGCCACTCACGGCGAGAGGTGCCCACGATGCGCCCGCGGCCAGGTAGGCGGCGATCCAGAGGACGAGCGCCGTATCCCAGGTGTAGTCGCCAACGCTGGAGATCGTCTGGCCCCACCACAGCTTGGCGAAGTTGGGGTTGATGAACGCTGCTGTGGCGAGCCGGGTGACCCGTTGCGTGAGTGCGGAGGGAGGCGCCCCTGGGGCAGCCCGCCGCGTCGGTGCGGGTGGTGGCGGACATCGCAGAGGAGCCCCGGGAGGCCGATAGAGTGGTCGCGTGTACTGCGCCGGCTGGGAATGGGCAGGTCGCACATGGTGAGTCGGTGTTCTGGACACCTGTTTTCTCACGTGAGGCTCGTGCGAGGGTGCCGGCTGCTCTCGCGCGGACGTGTGATCCATGCTGCTTCTCCCACTACATCGGCGCCGAGCGCCGGGCGCGAGGCGACTCGACGCACCCGGCGCGCGACCTCAGCCATCGCGTGCTAGATCCGACCTCGACTCGTGTTCTGGATCGGACCCATCAGGTTCCTGGGGCTCGGGCGCGGAAACGCTTGCCGGCCGCTGAGCGTGGCGGCCGGTTCCCTTCTTGGCAGGGCGCGACTCGAATGCGGTTCCCGGCGTCGCCTCCGCGAAACCACCAGTCCCGTGCGCCGCACGCTCCGCGGACTGGCGAGCGACGGGCACCAGGACACTGACGATGACCACCTGAACAACCGCGGCCACTGGAACGGCCAGCACGCCTCCCACGATCCCGAGCATCGCGGTGCCGAAGAGCGCCGCAAGCACCACCGTAAGCGGATGCAGCCGGACCGTCCGATTCATCACCAGCGGTATGAGTGTGTTCCCCTCGATCTGCTGGATCAACACGTAGAGCAGCACCACCTCCAGCGCCTTGAGCGGACTCACGGCCACCAGCGCCACCAACACCGCCGCCGCTCCGCTGATCCACGGCCCGAAGTAAGGGATCACTTCAGTCATCCCAGCGAAGATACCGAGCAGCGCCGGATACGGCACTCCCAGCATGAGATCGCCCAGTCCACTGAGCACGCCGATCACCACCATATTGAACACGACGCCGCGCAAATATCCGCCAATGCGCTCGCTCATGTCCGCGAGGACATCGGCCGTCAATGGCCGGTGTTGCGCTGGCAACAGCCCGAGCACGAACGGCTTCAGCGTGTCCAGGGTGGTCAACCAGAGGAACGCGATGACCATGGTCACCACGGCGCTGAACAACAGCTCGCCAATCACCAGGGGCACCCGCAACAGAAACGGCGCCACCTGCGACAGGACACCGGCGATCTGCCCCTCCCCCAGGCTCAGCAGTTGCCCGATTTCAGGATGCTGCCGAGTCTGCTCCTGCATCTGGCTCACCAGCCCCTGGAGCTGGGTCACGTATCTCGGTGTGTTCGCGACGAAGGACGCGCTCTGCGTGAGCAAAGGCTGCACGAGCAGCCAGCCCAACCCCACCACACACGCGAAGATGCCCAGATAAATCGCCAGCACCGCCAGGGCCCGAGGCACCCGTCGCATGCAAAGCCAATCGACCAGTGGCCGAATTCCTTCGGCGAGCGTGATGGCCAGAAACAGCAGGAGCAGCACCGCAAGAGCGTGGATGACCACCAGCGCAGTGATGATGAACAGGGCGACGATTGCCGCGGTCAACCAGAGCGTCCGCGGCGCGACGACCACCACAACCCGACGCGTTCGCCGTGAGCGCCTGGGTGTTCGCCGCGATGGGTAACCGGTCGACACAGCGTCATATCCGCTCATCCATGATCTCCAGTGCCAGCTCGTGCGCGTGCGGCGGCCGTCCAACCGCCACGCACTCCACGTGATACCACGTCTGGGTGCGCCATCGCGCACTGGCCTATCGGACGCGCGGCGGCGGTCTCGATACGGCCGTGTTCACGATGCGCACCCCGCACATGAGAGACAGAGGATCGCACTGATCGTTCCGCAAACTGTGTGCGGCGCCCTATTTCTTCCATATTTCTTCCATGAGACGGCGTCCGGCACCAGCGAGAAGAAGCACCGCTGCTCGAGCGGTGCCCCTTGCGTGCCACGGGTTGTATGCCGAGAGATTCGGGAGATTCAGGTGGTATCACGCTCCCTCGCCCGGCCGGCACACCTTGCACGGCCGGTATCCCGCCGCCTCCGCCTGTGCCTCCGTGCTGAACAGCATCCGGTGCGCGTCCGTCACGCGCCGCGCGTGCCGGCATGTCGGGAAGCAGAAGATGTGCGTCGTGTCGCTGCCGTAGAACCGCACCCCCCTGCGCGCATGCGCTTCCAGCCGCGCCAGCTCCACCCCCTCCGCCGCCAGGATGGTCCGCTTCGCCTCTGGACCGCCCAGGCTATACTGGCCCAGGTGCCCATCGCTGCGCACCACCCGATGGCATGGGATCAGCAGCGGCACCGGATTCTCCGCCAGCGCCGTGCCCACCGCGCGCACCGCCCGCGGCCGACCGATCTCGCGCGCGATCCATGCGTACGGCCGCACCTCTCCGCGCGGAATCTCCAGCGCCTTCAGCAACACCGCCCGCTCGAACTCGGTCAGCCCACGCAGATCGAACCGCGGCGGCTGGCTCGCCTCCCCACGCAGTTGCCGCGTCACCGCCCGCGCCAGCGCCTCGGGTGGCGCGCTCACGCGCCGCACCGCGCGCCCGAAGCGCGCGCGATACGCCGTCTCGAAGTCCGCCGCCGAGTCCGCGTGTCGCACCACCGTAATTCCCACGTTGCTGTACCCGACATACACGGTCCCCAGCGGCGTCTCCAACGTCCAATAACCGTCGCCCAGTCCCAACCGCTCCAGCGTCGCCGCCACCAGCCCCTCTGGCGCCTCCACCGCACCCAGGGCGCGCAGCTCACGCACCAGCGCTCGTGCGCCTGCCATTCCGTTCTGTGTGTCCCATGCCATCTCTACTCACCTCACCTCGCTCAGTTGCCGGCTCATTGCTTCGCGCAGCAGCCGCACGCCTCGATGCACGTTCGCTTTGACCGTCCCTACCGGCTGCCCCAGCACCACCGCGATCTCCCCGTATCCCAGCCCCTCCACATGCCTCAGCACTACCGCCGCCCGATAGCGCTCTGGAAGCGCCGCCACCAGCGCCGCCAACTCTCGCCGGCGCTCCGCCCGCTCCACCAGCGCCTCCGGCCGCTCCTCCGCCGCGTCGCCGGGCTCCAGCGCCGCCGACCATTCCACTCCGTCCAGGGACACCACCGGTGGGGCATGCGCCCGCGCCCGATTGCGCGTCACGTTCAGCGCGATCTGAAACAGCCACGCCCGCAGGGATAGCTCGCGCACCCGCTGTGTTGGATAGCCCGCCAGCGCTCGGTACGCCCGCACCAGCGCATCCTGAGCGATCTCCTCAGCGTCCTCGCGCCGCCCTGTCAGACGTAGCGCGAAGGCGTAGAGCCGGTGCTGGTAGGCCAGCGCCAGCCGCTCGAAGCCGCCATCCAGATCAGCCGCCAGTCGCGCCAGCAGCTCCGCATCATCCACGTTCGCGTCACCTCCTCGTTTCGTGTCTACGTACAGTGAAACACACCCACCCCCTTCCCAGTTGCAACCCGTACGCGTGCATAGGCGTTGCGTGTCAGTGAAAAGGCTCCGGTTCACTCGCGCTGGCGCGATCCGTCCTGATGGCAACCGAGCGCTCAGGCGCTGAAAACGCCCCACGGCCGTACGGCTATTCGTGGGGCGTTGATATTGTCTGATGTCCGTGGAGTGCTACTGGTGGCTCGCTGACGTCGCAGCGGCGGGCGAGGCCCGGAACAGCTTGAACGCGACGATAGCGCTGGTGACGAGGCTCACGAGGATAAGAAACGCGGTCAAGAAGATGGTGGTGCCATCTTCGGCATAAATTGTGGCGCCAAAGAACGTGACGCTCTTGACTCCGAACAGCACAACGACCAGAGCGATGAGGGAAGCGACTGCGCTCACAGCACTGAGAATGCGCACACCGTTGCTCCTGTTCTACAACCGTACACTTGATGGCAATCGGGCGAGAAAGAGCTCGCTCGTCGGACCAATTATACAGTCTGCTCACTGAATTGTCTATCTCAATCCAACAATTTCCGGCAGCTGATACACAGCTAGCAGCATAATTTCAATATACGGACCCGGTGGGGCCGAGGACACGCGGCCTGCCTCAAGTCGCCGTGCGCGATCTCCTCCGCGACCTGGCGGCGCCCTGTCGGGTGTGGCTCCAAGGATAGGCGTTTCTGGTTGCGCTATGCGTGCTCGACGCCCACTCTGCTCGCGCAGTTGTGCGCGCATGCCTGTCATGTGGATTGTTTCGCGGCATGTTGCACCGCGCTGGCTCGCTCGCGATTGCAACCCGCGCCCGCGCACGTGTGTTTCCCCCAAATGTGTCGTGTTGTGTCATGCGCGTGCATATAATCATGAGATAGCGCGCCGCCCTGTCCAGCGCGTGCCGTCGCTCACCCATGAGGAGTCCGCC
>CAYQFU010000025.1:17798-20918 GCA_964416775.1 uncultured Ktedonobacterales bacterium | reverse complement strand
GTCGAGCGTTTTCGCCGTTGGGGCGACGACCTGTTGGACCGCTGGGATGGCACCACCCTGATCCGCACCGCTCCCCATGCCGGCGGCGCCATCCCCTATGCCTGCACCTGCATTGGCACGGTCGAGCACCCGGGCGTGCGCGTCCACGTCGCCGACCCCGCCCACCAGCCGATCGCCGCGGCTGCCCTCCGGCGCATGTTCGTCGTGCCGACCGGCGCAGCTCTCGTCGAGCTCGCGGCACGCGACTCCGTGATCGCCCGCTTCGACGCCGCCTACCCCGGCATCCGTCCCATCGTCCAGACCGACGGCATCGCCGCCATCGTCCGCTCCATCAGCGCGCAGCAGGTCAATCTCACCTGGGCCGCCACCACGCGCCGCCGCCTGGCCCAGCATGCCGGCCAGCGCCACATTTTTGGACCCTACGAGGTCTACAGCCTGCCCGCCTCCCAGCTGGCCGCCTGCACCGTGGATGCCCTGCGCGCTCTTCAGTTCACGACGCGCAAAGCCGAGTACATCGTCGACGTCGCGCGGCGCATCGCCTCCAGGACCCTCGACCTCGACGCGCTCGCCGCCGCCCCCGACGCCGAGATCATCGCCCAGCTCACCGCCATTCGCGGCATTGGCCGCTGGACCGCCGAGTGGTACCTCGCCCGCACCCTCGGCCGCCCCGTCGTCGTCTCTGGCGACCTCGGCGTGCGCAAAGCCATCGGCGCCGCCTACCTGGACGGCGCCATGCCGGACGAATCCCAGGTCCGCGAGCTGACCGCCCACTGGGGCGACGCGGCGTGTGTGGCCCAGGAGCTCGTCCTGTACGCGCTCAATCGCACGCCCGCCGAACTCGCGCCCAGCCCAGCGCCGGCGCTGTCCTGACGCTCACCGTGCTCGCCCGATCCTGACTTGCGACGCGCGCACCCTTGCCTATGCGATTGGGTAGCCATCCCCTTCTGGCTTCCCTCTCCACCACGTGGGTCATGGGGCTGGCGGCGGGGCCTCCGCGCCCGCTCTCCTTTCCCGCCGCAGCGCAGGAGGGGGCCCTGAGCGAAGGGGCGGTCCAGCGGTCTTGCAGGGAGCGGTACGTTTCATGCGGCGCTTTCCCAGTTAGAGAACTATATGCCTATGCACCGCTTGCTTTTCTGGTTGATCCGACTTCCCTCTATCGTCAGGAAAGAGGCCAGGAGCGAAACGCTCGGCGAGGCTTCTCCAGGATGGGTGCTGCTGTTCGTGCTCGAGATGCCCCCAGACGTGGGCGTCAACCGCTGATTGACCTCGTGTCGACAGGCACACACCATCCACACACGCATGTGACAAAGGCAGGGATCAAGATGCCCACGAGTCCAGAGGAACAGATGCACCCGTCTCTTGACCTGAACGGACAGGAACTCACAGGAGAACGAGAGCCAGGGGTACGAGTCGTACGACCAGAAGCGTTTGATCCGGACACGACCCAGACTGCTGGGATGCAGCGCCTCGCCGCTATCTCCAGGAAATTGGTCGGCGCACAAGGCATCTGTGCTGGCATCACGGTTATCGAGAAGAATGCCGCCACTGGTCTCCATCATCATGGAGACCAGGAGACGGTCATTTACGTGAAATCTGGTCAAGCGAAGGTTCGCTGGGGCGCCCACCTGCAACAGGAAGCGCTCGTTCAGGCTGGCTCGTTTGCCTACATCCCAGCCTACCTGCCGCATCAAGAAATCAATCCATCACCTGACACTGTGTCAGAATGGGTCATCGTCAGAAACGGTCCCGAACCCATCGTGGTCAATCTGGAAGGCGTGCCGGGAGCCGATCTGGCTGACACCGGAGGCACAACGGCGGCCCCTCCCGCGCTGGACGCCACTTGATAGCCGCCGCCCACCAGCGGTTGCCCGGTTGGGCACGCCGTGCCGACGTCAGCGCTCACATGCCTGTCACCAGCCCGTGCGCGGGCTCATCCTCCTTGCCAGCCCCCGCGTGAGGTGATACGCTGAATGGCACGCTTTACGACGCCCCATCGACCGATCGCAGCGGCGCACACCGGCAGCATGCATCGCAGCCGCGTGCGCCGGGAGGCACCATCTGTCATGGTCGAGCCAGACGACGCGTCCCGCTCAATAGAAGCCCCCAGCGCCGCGCATCATGGCGAGCCCACGCAGGACGGCAATGCGGTGCATGACGGCCAATCCACGAGTGGCAGCCAGCCTGTGTCCCCGCCGCCGCCGCGAACCGCCGCCCAGCGCTTCCGCACCGCCGTGCGCGGCCCGCTGCTCGGCCTGCTGGTCAATCTCGCCCTCGTCATCGTCAAGGGCTTCGCGGGCGTCGTCTCAGGCTCAGCCGCCCTCCTCGCCGACGCTGGCCACTCGGGCGCCGATCTCGCCAACAACTTCCTCGTTCTCGGCTCCCTGCTCTATTCCCGCCGCCCTGCCGACGAAGACCATCCCTACGGCCACGACCGCGCCGAAGTGCTCGCCGCTGCCGCTTCCGCCTTTCTCCTGGCTGGAGCCGCCCTCTTCTTCGGTTGGGAATCCCTCCAGAAGCTCATCGTCGGCGAGCCGACCCCCACCCTGCTCGCTCTCTGGGTGGCCATCGGCACCCTGCTCGTCAAGCTTGTCGTCGTCCGCGTCGAAAGTGCCATCGCCCGCGACGTCACCTCCCTCGCCGTTCGCGCCGACGCGCGCGACAGCCTTGCCGACGCACTCAGCTCCATCGCCGTCATCATCGGCGTGCTCGGCGCCCGCATCGGCACCCCCCGCGTGGATGGCGCCGCCGGCCTCGTCATCGCCGGCCTCATCCTCGTCACCGCCGTCCAGATCGGGGGCGAAGCCAGCCACGAGCTCCTCGAGCACAACCTCGACCCCGCCGTCCTCGAACAGGTGCGCGCTGCCGCGTGCGGCGTCGCTGGCGTCCGCGACGTCCGTGGCGTTACCGGCCGCACCCATGGCAGCGACGTCCTCGTCGAGCTGAGCATCGAAGTGGACCCGGAGGCCACCGTCGCCCAGGGCGCGCAGATTGCCGAGCACGTCCGCCGCGCCGTCCGCGCGCACGTCCCCGCGGTTGGCGATACGCTCGTGGAGCTCAACACCGACCACGTCCAGCGCCTGCGGCACCAGTTCCGCTGATGACCGCTGATGACCGCTGATG
>CAYQFU010000025.1:6035-17698 GCA_964416775.1 uncultured Ktedonobacterales bacterium | reverse complement strand
CACGTCCAGCGCCTGCGGCACCAGTTCCGCTGATGACCGCTGATGACCGCTGATGGCCCTCGCCCTCAGGCGCGCGACACGGCTCCCAAACTCGCGCGTATAATAGTCGCGGCATCGACCCTGTCATCAGTCATCACCCCCCACACCATCTCATCGAGGAGAATCACAGTGGACGTTGCGGCAATGCAGGCTGCCATCCGGGACGAAGGCTTCGACGGCTGGCTCCTGTACGACTTCCGGCGCTCCAACCCTATCGCACACCGCGTGCTCCAGCTCCCTGAACATGGCTTCTTCAGCCGCCGCTGGATGTACTACATCCCCGCCCAGGGCGAGCCGACCCGGCTGGTCAGCGCCGTCGAGTCCCACGTTCTCAACGCCCTCCCCGGCCATCTGCGCGTGTTCCGTACCTGGCAGGAGTACCGCCAGCTCCTGGGCGAGATGCTGGCCGGTGCCGGCCGCGTCGCCATGGAGTATTCCCCCGAGAATGCCAATCCCTACGTCGCCACCGTGGACGCCGGCACCGTCGAGCTCATCCGCTCCCTCGGTCCCGACGTCGTCAGCTCCGAAGCTATCGCCCAACGCTTCGAGGCCGTCCTCTCTACCACCCAGATCGAGTCGCACCGCGCCGCCGGCCGCGCCTTGTTGCGCGCCAAGGACGCCATTTACGCCTGGCTGCGCACGCAGCTCGACGCTGGCGCCGACCTCACCGAGTACAGCGTGCAGCAACAGTTCGCCGACCTCATGCGCGCCGAAGGTCTGGTCGTCCCCGACGACGATCCGCCCCTCGTCTCCGTCAACGCCAACGCCGGCAACCCCCATTACAGCCCGACCCGCGACCACCACGCCCCCGTCCGCCGTGGAGATCTCCTCCTCCTCGATTTCAGCGCCCGTATGCCCGGCGACGACAGCATCTTCGCCGACTACACCTGGATGGCCTTTCTCGGCGAGCGCGTGCCCGAGCGTTTCGCCCAGCTCTTCGCCGTCATCTGCGATGCCCGCAACGCCGGCATCTCCCTCCTGCAGGAGCGCTTCCGCGCCGGCGAGCGCGTCGAAGGCTGGGAAGTGGACGATTATGTGCGCGCCGTCGTGGACCGCGCAGGCTACGGCCGCGCCTTCGTCCACCGCACCGGCCACAACATTGGCACTACCGTCCACGGCCGCGGCGCCCACCTCGACAATTTCGAGACCCACGATACCCGCCCCCTGCTCGCCGACACCTGTACCAGCGTCGAGCCTGGGATCTACCTGCCCGACGACGGCTTCGGCCTGCGCACCGAAGTGGACGTCCTGCTCCTGCCCGGCGACATCGAAGTCACCGGCGTCCCCGCCCAGACCGCGATCCTTCCCCTGCTCGCGTAACTCATTCCGCGCACCTTCAAAACTGGCGCAAAACCTGCGACGCAGCCTGGTATTCCAGGCCTGCGTCGCATTGTGCTCTGCGCAGCGAGGCGCCGCCCGTGCCAGCGTGACCGCACAACCGTACGCCGTCGCCAGATCGTGCAACGTCCACGGCTTGCCACACGTACTACCTGTATAGATTGGCATCGTCGGACGCAGTGTGCCTGGGTAGCTGCTGCCCCGCCTGACCTCGCGACGTGGCGAGGCCGTGCGCCGCTTCCATGAAGGAGGACGAGATGCAGGACGTATCACCCGCCGAAGCCATTGACCTCGACATGGAAGCGCTGGAGCCTCAGCAGCTCTCGCCCGACGTGTGGCGCATCCCCCTTCCGCTGCCTTTCTCCATCCACAGCGTCAACGCCTACCTGCTGCGCGGCGATGGCAGTGGCGCCGGCACCGCCTCCGGCTGGTGTCTCGTAGATGCCCCGCTCGGCAGCTACCGTGCCGAAGCCGCGCTCATGGCCGGTCTTGCCGCCGCGGGCGCCCGGCCCGAAGACATCTCCGCCATCGTGCTCACCCACGGCCATCCCGACCACATGGGCGCGGTCGGCCGCTGGCAGCGCCGCTCCGGTGCGCCAGTCTATCTGCTCGGCCTCGAAGCCCACATGATCAACAGCGTATGGGCCGAGCCGTCCAATGCCGCCATGCTCGACGCCGCCCGTGCCCTCGCCCGCAACGGCATGCCCGATGACGAAGCTCAGCGCCTCGTCACCCAGACCGCCCAGCTACGCGGCGCCCTCCAGCCCCCCGACCACGTCACCCTCGTCGCGCACGAGCAGCGCATCCACCTCGCCGGCGGCCAGTATCGCGTCTTGTGGACCCCTGGCCATGCCGATGGCCATCTCTGCCTGCTCCGTGATGACGGCCTGTTCATCGCCGGCGACCACGTCCTCGGCCGCATCACCCCCACCATCGGGTGGTATCCCTGGTCGCGTCCCGACCCCCTCGCCGACCACGATGCCTCCCTCGCCGCCGTCGCCGACCTGCCCGTCCGTCTCGTCCTTCCGGGCCACGGCCAGCCCTTCACCGACCTGCGCTCACGCGCCGGCGAGCTGCGCGGCATCCACGCCCGCCAGACCGCCCACGTCGCTCGCCATCTCGCCGAATCGCCCGACGGCACCAATGCCTACATGCTGGCCGAGCGCCTGCATCCCTCCCGCTGGCGCTGGCTCGACGCCCGCCGTCTCGCCGTGGCTGAGACCGTTGCCCATCTCGAGCACCTGCGCCGTCTCGGCCGTGTCGAGCGTCTCGCTCACGCCGACGGCACCGTGACCTATCGCCGCGCGCTCGAAGCACCCAGCCTCGAAATCTTCCCTCCGTCCGCCCAACGTGGCGACGCCTTCCCCACAGATCCTGCCGCCCGCGCCAGCGCCTGACCGGCTCCGCATCCCATCCCTCTCCTCGCAGTGAGATTCCTCTCGCTGCGCATTGGCCCCCCACAAGGCAGTGCGCCAGGCAGTCTCAGCGATGGGGACGCGCCTCCACGGCGCCCAAGGCGAGCGTACACTCCGCTTCGACGATCTCCCCAACCCGCGCGACGGCCGCCTCGAGCTGCTCGTGTTGCCGAGGGCTCAGGGGCCGGAAGGCTTCGACGCCGATCTCGAGGCGATGACCGATCCGTCGCTGTTGCCACAGGCCGGCCACAACGCCATCAAATACCAGAAGAGGGAGATTTCCGATGGCGCCGCGCGTCAGCACCCGCTTCGTCGCGTCGGCTGGAACCAGGCGCTCACGAGGATGACACCCGATGAGGTAACAGTCGAAGTGGGGCAAGAGCAACACCACTTCCTGTGCCACTGGCCAGGAACCTGCCACCTCGTTCGCGAGCATCCAGGGGCGATGGCCCTCGACATCGACCTCTTCCAGTTCGTCGGCCAGCTCGCGCATCAAGCTGAGGGCCCGACTGGGTTGCATGCCAAACCACTGGGCGAACTCGCGGTGCGTAGCGGGCCCATAGGCGGAGAGAAAGCGCCGGAAGACCTCCCGCAGCGCCGCCGCTCCATCGACCGCTGTCCAGTTGCCGAGCCACTGGTCTGGCCGTACGAACGTCACCTTATTGCCCTGATCTGGTCCGAAACAGAGCAGACCGGCGTTCGCTGCCGTGCCGACGGCCATGAGCCAGCGCGGCCACTGCCCCCCGAACGCCGGGCTGACGGCCTCGGTGGCCCATGAGCCGAGTCGCTTCGCCACCTCACGACCCAGTTCTTCCCGCGTCAAACACTGACCATCCAGGGCGTCTCCAATCGCCGCGACCAGCGTCTCCATCTGCGCCGGGTCCAAGCCCATCTGCGCGAGTCGCCGCGCGTCGTTAGGGTGCTGGTTCGCTCGTAGCGCAGCCGACCACAGCGGCGCGTCATCGGCCGGGAAGAGGTGAATGGTGCCCCGCGGGCCATAGGTCTTGACCAGGCCTCGCCGCTGCCACAGCTCGGCGCGCACATCCTGCCGGGTCGCGCCAGCCACCCGTAGGCCAACCGAGAGCTCGGCCGCTGACAGCATTTGGCTATGAATTCCGCAGACGGTGCGGACGACCTCTACGAGGCGCTCCTTGGGTGCCGGCGCAAGCAAGGCGTGCTGAGCGAGTCGTCGGCCCCACACCTCCTGCCAGCTCAGCATTCGCATAGCATGGTCCTCCTGGTGCCAACTGGCACGCCCGATAAGCAAGCAGTCAGCACATCGCCACAGGCCGAAGACCTTGGTCACCTCGCTCGACTGTATGATACATCCTCCCAGAGATGAGCGAGGACCCGTGTCGGTGAGCGGATGAGGTCTTGGCGGTGGGCATGCTGATCAGCCAGCCTCACGACAGCCGTGGCGGTATAGACGAGGGCGACCTGTGTGGCGACGGCGGACCAGCCCACCGCGAGCGCACGCGGCAAGCGAATGCGGCTGAACGGGCTGAAGACGCGGCCGAAGCAGAGCTCGATGCTCGTGCGTTTGCCCATTTCCTCCGCCGTCCGTGTGGTCAGTAAGTCCGCATCTCCCCTCCTGTCCACACCCCCCCACACGGACCAAGCTCTCCCGTCATGCGGTATACTGAGAGAGCGTCGGACGGACGGGCAGGGCGCCGCTCGCCTGGCCGTGGCCGTCCGCGTCCGCTCGCCGTCAAGGAGCATCGATCTCTCATGCACATCAGCCTGCTGGGCGTGCCCATGGACCTGGGCGCCGATCGCCGCGGCGTGGACATGGGCCCCAGTGCGATACGCTATGCCGGCATCGGCGATAAGCTGCGTGCGCTCGGCTATGACGTCGAAGACCTCGACGATGTGCCCGTCCCAGGCCCAGAAGCGGGCGACATCGGCGACTCGCACCTCAAATACCTCGATCCCATCGTCGCCGTGAGCGCCCAGACCGCCGACCGCGTCGCCCAGCAAGTCACCAGCGGCAGCCTCCCTGTCATCCTCGGCGGCGATCACAGCATCGCGCTCGGCTCCATCAGTGGTGTCGCGCGCGTCCGAAGCCCCATCGGCGTCATCTGGTTCGACGCCCACGCCGACTTCAACACCGACGAGACCACTCCCAGCGGCAACATCCACGGCATGATCCTCGCGGCCCTCGCCGGCCTTGGCGATCCTCGCCTCGTCAATGCCGCCGGCCCTGGTCCCCACATTGATCCCCACCGCATCGCCATCGTCGGCGCTCGTGACCTCGACTCCGGCGAGCGTGCCCTCCTGCGCAAAGCTGGCGTCCACGTCTACACCATGACTGACCTCGACCGCCGCGGCATGACCGCCGTCACGCGCGAAGCCATCAAGCGCGTGACCGAGGGCGCCAACGGCCTGCACGTCAGCTTTGATATGGACGTCGTGGACCCCAGCGAAGCCCCCGGCGTCGGCACCCCTGTCCCTGGTGGCGTCACGTATCGCGAAGCCCATCTCGCCATGGAGCTCGTGGCGGAGAGCAAGACCCTCACGTCTCTAGATGTAGTCGAAGTCAACCCCATTCTCGACCGCGAAAATCGCACCGCGATCCTCGCCGCTGAGCTGGTGCTCTCCGCCGCTGGCAAGCGCATCTTCTGAGCCTGGTCCGCGGTGGCGTCGTGCCGCGCGGATGAGCGTCGTAGCCTGGGGTGAAACGGAGGTGGATTGGCCGAGACGTGCCCGCGGGGCAACCGCGCGGCACGCCGTGTGCGTAATGACCGTTGAGTGCGCTCCAACCTGACTGCTTCCCTCTTGACAGCGGCTAATGCGCTGCGATAATGATCGCGGAGGCGATCCAGGTTATCGCGTTCGACGAGCGATCCATAGCTCGTTAAGTGGCTTCCTTCAATGGGGAAGGAAGTGATCAGCGTAGCGCGTGCCAGAGCCTTTATGTGTCGGCAATGGCGCCGCAACCGAGGAGGCGATCCAGCGTGTCTGACAAAGCCGCGCTTTCCCAGCAACATGATGCGTACGTGTTTCTCAACGGCGAGTACGTGCGCGCCGATCAAGCCCGCGTTGGGGTCATGACCCACGCGCTTTCCTATGGCACCGGGTGCTTTGAGGGCATCCGCGGGTACTGGAGCGACCAGCGCCAGGACGTCTTCGTCTTCCGCGCGCGCGAGCACTTCGAGCGTCTCCATCGCTCGTGCAGGATCACCCACATCAAGCTGCCATACACCGTGGATGAGCTGGTCGACATCTCCGTCGAGCTGGTCCGCCGCAACCAGTTCCGCGAGAATGTCTACATCCGCCCCTTTGCCTACAAAGCGGATGAGATCATCGGCGTCAGGCTCCACGACCTGGAAGACCATTTCACCATGTACTGCGTCGCCATGGGCGACTACGTCAGCACGTCTGGGCTCCGCTGCGGCGTCTCGTCCTGGCGCCGTGTGGACGACAACATGATCCCCGCCCGCGCCAAGATCGCCGGCGCCTACGTCAATAGCGCCTTCGCCAAGACCGAGGCCCAGCTGAACGGCTTCGACGAAGCCATCATGCTCACCGCCGAAGGTCACGTCAGCGAAGGCAGCGCCGAGAACATCTTCCTCGTGGCCAACGGCGAGCTCATCACGCCCCCCGCCTCCGAGAACATCCTCCTCGGCGTCACGCGCGACACCGTCATTCAGCTCGCCCGCCGCGAGCTGGACCGCATCACGCGCGAGCGCGTCATCGACCGCACCGAGCTCTACGGCGCCGACGAGATCTTCCTCACCGGCACCGGCGCGCAGATTGCCCCCGTGATCGAGGTGGACCACCGCCCCATCGGCTCGGGCACGATTGGTCCCGTCGCCGGCGCCCTCCAGCGGCTCTACGGCGAAGTCGTGCGCGGCCATCGGCCGGAATACGAGCAGTGGTGCCAGCCGGTCTACACCGGCACCGCGTCCCGCGCGCCAGTCGCCGCTGCCGCCGTCTCGGCGAGTGAGGCCAGTGGCCACCACAACCACAACGGCCACAAGACCGGCCGTGCTCGCACCAGCCGCGCCACCTCTGGTGCCACCAGGGCGCCGCGCGGCTGACCGCCCGCCCCGCGGCCCGGTCGCCCCGCGCGCACCGTCCCGCACACCCCTCCACCGGACGCCTGGCTCAGTCTGGAGCCGCGTCCGGTGGTCGCGTTCGCCACGTGCTCCCCTATGACGACAGCCCCGCCACCCGCACCGCACGCACCATGGCCGCGAACGCCTCCCCGGCCGGCGACAGCTCGCGTCCCGGCCAGCGCGCCAGCGCCACTTCGTACCGCGGCAGCGCCGCGTCCTCCACGCGGATCGCGACGAGCGCCCCGGACGCCAGCTCATCCCACACCGCCAGCCGCGGCAGCACAGTCAGCCCGGCCCCGGCGCACACCAGCCGCTTCATCACTTCGCCCGCCGTCGCCTCCAGCGCCGGCTCCCCCTCCGGGTCCCGCAGTAGATACTGCAGGCCCTGGTGCGTCGGACCCGCCAGTGTCGAGAGGAACCGCTGCCCCGCCAGGTCCGCTCGCGTGCAGTGCCCCGCCCGCGCCAGCGGATGGCCCGGTGCCGCCAGCAACAGCAGCTCATCCTCGTAGCTCCACAGCACCTCCGCCCGCGGGTGCATCTGCGGCCTCGATCCCAGCGCCAGCTGAATCGTCCCGTCCAGCAGCTCCTCCATCAGCGCCGGCGTCAGCGCCGTGCGCACGTGCACCGACACTCCCGCGTGCCGCCCCCAGAACGCCTCGATCAGCTTCGGCGCCAGATACTGGCTGCAGCTTGGGTTCGCGCCCAACGCCAACCGCCCCAGCCCGCCCTCCCGCGTCCGGCGCACGCTTTCCGCTCCCTCCATGCGCAACGCCAGCATCCGCTCCGCGTATGGCAGCAGCGCCCGTCCCTCCTCCGTCAGCTCCACTGTATGCCCGTGCCGCCGGAACAGCCGCGCGTCCAGCTCATCCTCCAGCGCCGCCACCCGCCCGCTGAGTGTCGGTTGCGCCAGCCCCAACACCACCCCCGCCCGGCTGAAATTGTGCGCTCGCGCCACCTGCACGAACGCCTCCAGCTGATCCAGCGTCATCTCCCTGCTCCTTCCCCGTCCTCCGCTCCTCCGCCCCTTCCGCCGCGCCATCTATCGTGTTTTCCAATACTACCTATTGCCGACTTCGCCTGGCATTATAGCTCTCCGCGCGCTACACTGTGGAGCGGCATGGCCCATCGCGACTCCACGTGCCTGCCGCCACCCCACGGACGTTACATTCCAAGGAGGAAAGCGCATGTCCGTCCAGCAGCTCGCCGACCAGGTTCTCGGCTTCGACCACGTTCAGGTCGCCATCCCACAGACCGCGGATGGCGAAGCCCGCGCCCGCTGGTTCTACGGTGAGATTCTTGGCCTGCCCGAGATCCCCAAGCCCGACGTGCTCGCTAGCCGCGGCGGAGCGTGGTACCGCTGCGGAGACCTTGCCCTGCACGTGGGCGTCGATCCCGACTACGCCCCACCCCGCAAGGCCCATCCGGCCTTCCTCGTGCGCGACCTCGATGCCATCCGCGCCCGTCTGGAGGAAGCTGCGTGCCCCATCCACACTGACGCCCAGATACCTGGCTACCGCCGTTTCGAGACGCGCGACCCCGCCGGCAACCGTCTCGAATTCCTCGAGCGGCTTCCGGCGTCCGCCGTTCCCGCTGGCCCCAGCGCCGCCGCGAACGAGAGTGTCGCCGACACCTCGCCGCCTGATGCCGGCGCTGACGCGGCCGGTCTTGTTAAAGAGCGCGTCCGCGCCCAGTTCGGCCGCACCGCCCAGGCCTACGTCACCAGCCGCGGACACGCCGAGGGCCACGATCTCGCCCGACTCGTCGTCCTCGCGGATCCCCAGCCCGCCGATCTCGCCCTGGACATCGCCACTGGCGGGGGTCACACCGCGCTCGCGCTCGCCCCACACGTCGCCCGTATCATTACCAGCGACCTCACCCCCGCCATGCTCGCCGCCGCCCGCCAGCTCCTCACCAGCCGTGGCGTCGCCAACGCCGAGTACGTGGTGGCCGATGCCGAGCACCTCCCCTTTCTGGACGACACGTTCGACATCGTCACCGTGCGCATCGCCCCCCATCACTTCGCCGACGCCCGCGCGGCCAGCCGCGAGATGGCACGCGTGCTCCGCCCCGGCGGCCGCCTCATCCTCATCGACAATGTCGCCCCCGAAGATCCGTCCCTCGACGCCTTCATGAACGACGTCGAGCGCCGCCGCGACCCCAGTCACGTTCGCAACTATACTGAGTCCGAGTGGCGCGCCATGCTCGCCGATGCCGGCCTCGACGTCACCCACACCGAGCTCGATCGCCGCACGCACGACTTCGCCGACTGGACCGCTCGCTCGCGCATGCCCGACGCCGACCGCGCCGCCCTCGACCGCGACATGCTCGCCGCTCCACCCGCGACGCGCGCCCACTTCCAGGTCACCGAGCGGGACGGCCACGTCGCCACCTGGTCCGCCGACTTCCTCGTCCTCCGCGCCACCAGGCCCGCGTCGTGAGGTCCAGCGCCGAGCCATTGTCCACTATGCTCCCGCGCGCCACATCAGCCCGCACGCCTCACCGTCCCGGGTCATCGTCCTGAGAGCGTGTTTGGCACAGAAGACCGGTAATTATCTTGGATGCTGGTACTCGCTTCCGCCTTCGTAAGGGCGCATGGGCATGCGCCCGGCCGCCGCGGACGCAACGGTTCATCTGGATCCGGCGATGACAACGTGCCCTTGTTGGTTCGACGTGTTCAGCGGCCGCGTATTGAGCCCAACATGAAAAGGTAGGGGCTCTGGCGGAGCGCAGCGGCACACGACCCGCGCGGGTCGTCCTTCGCACTGTGCGCTATCGCGTGATGGAGGGTTGTATGTTGCGTGGGGGGGAATGGCCATGAGCGATGGCGGACCCATGGACCAACGACAGATGCGACGACATGCCGTCGTGCCGGAACAATTGCCAGCCCGACTGCGCCACGTCCGCTGGATCGGCGGCGGCAGCGGTGCCGGCAAATCGACCGTCGCGCGCCAGCTCGCCGTCGACCACGGGCTTCGTCTCTACGGCACTGATGACAGGATGTCCGAGCATGTGCGTCGCTCCAGCCCCGCTGCCGCCCCACTGCTGCATGCCTTCCTGGCCATGGACATGGACGAGCGCTGGGTGCATCGCTCTCCAACGCTGATGTGCGAGACGTTCCCCTGGTTTCAGGGCGAGGGATTCGAGCTGATCCTGGACGATCTGCTGGCGCTGCCGGAGGAGCCCCCGATCGTGGCCGAGGGATTCAGGCTGCTGCCCCGGCTGGTCGCACCGCTCTTGAGCCGACCGAACCAGGCCATCTGGCTCGTCCCCACCCCGGAATTCCGGCGTACCGCCTTCGACCGCCGGGGCTTCACGTGGGACATCCCGAGGAAGACGAGCCAGCCCGAGCAAGCCTTGTCCAATCTCCTGGTCCGCGATCAGCTCTTCACCGACGAGGTGGTCGCGCAGACGACCGCTCTCCACCTGCGCGTGATCGAGGTCGATGGCAACCTGAGCGTCGAAGAGGTGACAAGGCGTGTGGCGCAGAGCCTCGGCTTGAGCACGCGCTGAAATGGCCCGCTGGAGGAGCGACCAGGGGCCTCTGAGGCAAAGACGCCCGCGCGTGTCGAAGGGATAGACCATGGAGAGACCGGCGATGCCCAGGCACCCGAGCCCCATGCCGACCGGCGCCGCCCCGGCCAGCGCCGCCGCCACGAAGCCGCGCTCGCCCGTCGCGCTCGCCCATCGCACCGCGCGTCGCCACAGCATCCGTCCGCGCCAACAAACCAGAAAGCCCCCCACGCCGATGTGCATGAGCGTCTCAGCGCCGGACACCACAGCGGAGCGTCGCATCACGCCGATTCCCGCGCATCCACCACTACGCTGGCCGATCGAGCTCCAGCACCATCTCCCACTGCCGGCTCACTACCGGACACCCCAGTCCGCTCAGCACGTCGCCCAGCGGATCGCCTGGAGGCACGTTGATCACCCGCACCGGTTGTCGCGCGCGCCCGGCCACCATCTCCCCAATGACTGCTTCCACATACCGCGCCCGGCGTTCCGTGCTGTCTCCCAGCGTCCCCACATCCAGCACCGCCATGCCAACCGGCACGCGGCTGACCAGCGCATACGCCCGCAGGCCGTCGTCCGCGAACGCGCCAAACGCGTCCATCTGCGGCGCCATGTGCTCGAGCGATGGCCGCTCGCGCTGCCACGAGGGCGCTACGTCGTGCATCACGTCGAAGCACGCCAGCGCCGCTCCCACCTCCATCCGCGCCACGTGCACGCCCGCCGCGCCATCCGCCTCGTCGTTCCCCGGCACCCGCGCCAACGGTCCATTGAACACCAGCAGCGGACGCCGCCCGCGAAATCCCAAGCGCTCGTACAGCCGGCGTGCTGGCGTGTTCTGCTCCAGCACCTCCAGCTGCATCGCTCGCAGACCCAGCCCGCGCGCCCGCTCGATCAGCCGGCGCAGCACCGCCTCGCCCTGTCCGCGGCCACGCCACGCCCGCGCCACCCCCATCCCTGCCACCCATGCCCGGTCCCCGCGCACTGCCAGCAAGCCCACGCCCGCCAGCTCCCCGTCCCCATCCAGCGCCACAACCGAATCGGCCAGGCTGACATCGTTGTTTCCGATCATCGCCAGCAGCGTCGCGCGCGTCTGTCGCAGCGGCAGGTAATACCCCTCGAACGCCCGATTGAACGCCTCAGTCAGCGACTCAGCATCCACCCCGTTCGCGGGTATCAACCGCAGTCCATCCATGGCTTGCCCCCATCCTTTCTCTGCTGGTCTCCGCTGGCCGACGATGTGCCACATTATATTCGCTTGTCCAGCTCCCTTCGCCCCCGCTGCTCCCACCACATCGTCCTGTCC
>CAYQFU010000025.1:0-5935 GCA_964416775.1 uncultured Ktedonobacterales bacterium | reverse complement strand
TCTCCTCCGTGTCACTCCGTGTCACTCCGTCGCTGTCACAACAGGAGGCTCTCATGACCAACCTCGACGACGCCATGCGCCAGTACTACGCCCGACGCGCTCCCGAATATGACGACTGGTACGACCGGCTCGGCCGCTACGACGACCCGGCCACCAACGCCATCTGGCATACCGAAATGGCCGCCCTCGAGCGCATCGCCGCCGCCTTCGGCGCCGGACACCTGCTCGATATCGCCTGCGGCACTGGCCGCTGGACCGCCCACTTCGCCGCCAACCCCCACGTCACCCACGTCACCGCCCTTGACCAGGCCGCCGAGATGCTGGCCCAAACCCAATCCCGCCTGCGTGCCGCCGGCCTCGACGCCACGCTCGTCCAGGGCGACGCCTACGCTCTGCCCTTCCCCGATCGCAGCTTCAACAGCGCCTTCTTCGGCTTCTTCCTCAGCCACGTTCCCCTCGACCGCGTACCTTCCTTCCTCGCCGAGGTTCGCCGCGTACTCCATCCGGACGGCCACATCCTCGTGTTCGACTCCTTGCTCCCCGCCGGCCGCTCGCCCGCCGAAGTGCAGGATCGCCCGCTCAAAGACGGCTCGCATCATGCCGTCCTCAAGATCTACTACACGCCTGAGACTCTCGCCGCCGCGCTCGCCGCCGGCGCTGCGCCCGGCACCGTCGCCACTGAGACCACCGGCCGCTTCTTCGTCGTCGGCCGCGCCGTGACGCCCTAGTCGCTCGTATCACCGGCTGGGCAGGTGCCGGCCCTGGTAGCGTATACTGTCCCCGCTGGCACCACTTTCACACCCGAGAGGAAGGGATGCGCATGCCAGGAAACCCGCGAACGCCCGGATCAGGCTCCAGCCCAGGAAAAGGCTCCAGCCAATCGATCCCCCTCGATCAGCAGTCGGGTCCGGTCGAGATGCCGCCCAGTGCCGTCGAGCGCCTCAAGAGCATGGAAAGCCCCGACGGCATAACCCGCCTCTTCACCAGCGACCTGTCCACCAGCGAGTTCCTGCTGATCAAGGAGGCTGGCTTCGATCCCGTCGGCATGGTCGTCGGCTCCAGCATCTACCACGTCGGCTATCAGCCGACCTACGTCTCCAGCGCCATGTTTGGCTATGGGTTCGCCTACGACGACCAGGAGCTCAGCGTGCTCTCGCAGGCCAAGTACCAGGCCCGCGAGCTTGCCATGTCGCGTATGGAGGCCGAAGCCGCCGCCCTGAACGCCGATGGCATTGTCGGCGTTCGCCTGCAGGCCGGCGAGTACGATTGGGGCGCCGATCTCGTGGAATTCATCGCCGTCGGCACCGCCGTGCGCGCGCGCGACGGCAACAGCAACAGCTACCGCACCCGCTTTGGCAAGCCCTTCACCAGCGATCTCTCCGGCCAGGACCTGCGCACGCTCCTGCAGGCTGGCTATCGTCCCCTCGGGCTCGTCATGGGCACCTGCGTCTACGCCTCCTACCAGAACGGCTTCGAGTATCAGACGATCGCCGGCTGGGGCTTCAGCGGCAACAATGCCGAGCTGGAGCGCTTTACCGGCGCCGTGTACACCGCCCGCGAGCTGGCCATGAGCCGCATGCAGGCCGAAGCTGCCTCCCTGGGCGCCGAGGGCATCGTGGGCATGCACATGGACGTCAAGCGCGACCTGACTAAGAGCGATGCCGAGTTCCAGGCCGAGATCAGCCGCGAGCCCGCCGCCCAGACATGGCGCACGTTCTACGTCGACATCTTTGCCGTCGGCACTGCCGTCGCGGCGATGCGCGCCGACCACAAGATCGTGTCACCCGGGATGGTCGTCACCCTGGACGAATGAGCCGCGCGGCCGGGCGATCCAACCCCAACGCCCGCCGGCACGTACACTCACCGGATGCACTCGGGACGCGCCCCCACGGACGCGGCCCGGCACGCAAGAAAACACGCAAGGTCAGGAATCGCAATGTCTGATGACACCGCCGACGAAGGCCTCGGATTCGAGATGCTCGCCGCTTCCCTGCGCGCTGACACCACCGATACGGCGGCGTTCCTGGACGCGCTGGCCACCAAGCTGGCCGGAGCGCTGCCCCATCGCGTCCGGGTCACGCGCGGCGGCGGGCTGTTCAGCCACACACACCCCGTCAATCACCTCGCGGTCAACCTCGGTGAGTGGGAGTATGAGGTAGCTGCCCGGCCTGGGGGCGACCTCTCCGCCGCACGCACCCATACCGTCCGCGGCGTCGCCCTCAAGAGCGAGCCGTTGGGCCTCGACGAGTGGATCGAGCTGCTCGGCGCCGAGCTGGCTGTCCTCGCCCAGCGCAGCGCCCAGGACCGCGCCGCCATGCAGCGCCTGCTCGAATAGAGCCAAGGGTCACGTAGTCGCCATCGCTGGTTCCCGAGTGTCACTACACCGACCATCCTCCGCGCAGCGCAAAGGAGTCACGAGCATGCCCAAGCAGCCGCAGGGCCAGAGTCAAAGTCAAGGTCAAGGTCAGGGTCAGCAGGCGGGCCAATGGATCCAGCCCGACCAACAGTCCGGCCAGGTGGAAGTCCCACCACACGCCCTCGAGCGCCTGCGCAGCATGCGCGGCCAGGCTGGTCAGCGCGGGCTCTTCACCAGCGATCTCTCCGTCAACGAGTTTCTCCTTGTCAAAGAGGCCGGCTTCGATCCGGTCGGCATGGTCGTCGGCTCCAGCATCTACCACATCGGCTATCAGCAGGCCTACTTCAACCTCAGCCAGGAGCTGCAGGTCCTCTCCCAGGCCATGTATACGGCCCGCGAGCTGGCCATGGCTCGTATGGAGGCCGAAGCCGACGCGCTAGGCGCCGACGGCATCGTCGGCGTTCGCCTCGACGTGGGCCGCTATGAGTGGGGTGCCGACCTCGCCGAATTCATCGCCATCGGCACTGCCGTCCGGTCCCGCGACGGCACCAGCCACCGCACCCGCTTTGGCAAACCCTTCACCAGCGACCTCTCCGGCCAGGACTTCCGCACGCTCCTCCAGGCCGGCTATCGCCCACAGGGCCTGGTCATGGGCTCCTGCGTCTATCACGTCGCCCATCAGGGCCTCGGCCAGTGGTTCAAGACCGTCGGCCGCAACACGGAGATGCAGAACTTCACCCAGGCGCTCTATGACGCCCGCGAGCTCGCCATGGAGCGCATGCAGGCCGAGGCGGTCAACCTCGAATCCGAGGGCATCGTCGGCACCCAGATCAAAGAATCGAGCCACGGCTGGGATAGCCACATCATCGAATTCTTCGCCGTCGGCACCGCCGTCACGCCCATCCGCGCCGACCACCAGATCTCACCGCCGCAGATGGTCCTTACCCTCAACGGCTAGCGCGGGAGCGCGTGGTCCTTTCCCCGAAGCGTCCGCCGCGCATGGGCGCCGGTCCAGCCCCTCTCCGTCGCCATCGGGAGGGGCTCGGGGTCAGGCATACCACGTCCTCGCGCAGCGCGATGCCGCGTCCAGACACAACGGCCTGGTCCATGAGGGCGTCCGATAGACTCTCGCAGGCGCCCTATGGACCACTCCATCCTGATGTGGCGGTCGACTCGCCCGCCGGACGCAGACCAGGAAGGACATGCCACCATGTCGATCCCCGCCCGCAAGCGCGCCTGGCTGATCGCCCTCGCCGTGACGCTGCTCGTCCTCGCAGGCGTAGGCGTGGTCGCCTTCCAGCCCTGGACCGCCAACCACTTCCAGTATGCCCTCGCCGGCCGTGATGGCCTCCCGTTCCGCGTCACCTACACTGGCCGCAGCTACGCCAACACCGGCATGTGCGCCCGTGCCGCCTGGTGCGACCACGCGCCGTCGACCGAGACTGCCTGCCGGTCGCGCCAGCAACTGGTGAGCCAGCGCCAGTGGCCTCTCACCCAGGTCGGCTCCATCCCGACGTTGTTCGGCCCCGCCCACGCCGTCTTCGCGCCCCCGGTTCCCGCCGGCCTCACCGTCATGGAGCTGTTCGTCGTGGACGGCGACGATTGCTATATCACGTACACCATCGAGGGCGGTCCGTAACCGCACCCCATCCGGCCTGGATGCCTTGTCCCCCTGCGTGGCGCGATGCTATGCTTATCGTCGGCGTGGTGCGCACACCACCGCAGCCGCCCGATATCACCAACGCGCATCGAGGGAGAGAGCCGTGCCGTCGCTGACCCTGTCGTGGAACCTGGACCCCGCACTGTGGCTGGGACTGATCGTCCTGGGCGCCGCGTATTACTGGGCCGTCGGTCCATGGCGCGTCCGCCAGAGCCATGGCGCGCCCGCCACCACCCGGCAGATCGCCTATTTCGCCAGCGGCCTGGTCCTCCTCGCCCTCACACTCGTCACCCCGCTCGACAGCCTCGGCCGCACCGCGCTCTTCAGCGCGCACATGCTCCAGTTGATGCTGATCAACACGCTCATCGCGCCGCTCCTCCTGCTTGGCCTCCCGGAGTGGCTCGTGCTCCGCCTCTTCCGGCCCCTCAGCCGGCTCGGCGAAGGCGGCACGCTCGTCCTCTGGGCCGCCGCCGCCCTCATCTTCAACGGCACGTTCCTCCTCTGGCATGTCGGCTCGTTCTACGAGCCAGGGCTGCACAATGAGGCCGTCCACGATCTCGAAAGCCTCACCATCATCGTCACCGGCGCCATCCGCTGGTGGCCGCTGCTCACGCCCGAGCGCCGCGAGACACGTATGGCGAACCCCATCCAGATCATCTACATTCTGCTCGAAAGCCTGCCGCTGGACATCTTCGCCATCGCGCTGCTCTTCGCCCGTGCACCGCTCTACGCTACGTACGCCGCCGCTCCCCATCCCTGGGGCATTTCCGCCATGCTCGACCAGCAGATCGCCGGATGCATCGCCCTCATCCCCGGCACCTTCCTGGACATCGTCCTCATGAGCATGATCTTCTTCGCCTGGATCCACAAGATGGAGCGCGATCAACTCGCCGAGGACGAGCGCCTCGCCGCCCTGCGCCAGAACTCGTAGCTACGCCCAACGCCACTTTCCCCCACCCGCGCCCCTGGGCTCACTCGCGGCCTACAGCGCTGTGGCTCCTCTCTCCGCCGCGGCGGGGAGAGGCTGGGAGAGGGGCATCCCTCGCTCCTTGACAGCCCCACCTGCGCGGGGTATACTTGACATATCGCAAACAATGTCGTCGCGAGGGACGAGTACACGCCGTGCGGGTCGCAGCGAGCCGGGGATAGTGCAAGCCCGGTGTCCCCACCACGTGGAAGCCCCCCTCTGGCTCGGCGCTTCGAGTCCGCCGAGCCGCGACGCGGGACGAACGCCGCCGGAGCGTATCCGCCTCCCCGGCCAGTAGCACCCGCCGGCCGCCCCCCGTTATCTGAGGGCAGGGCATCGAGCGCCTCTCTGCGCTGGCGAGCCGCCGTCCTTCTGGCGCCTCGCCCCATCGCATCGCGTTCCGTGCCCGCGGAGTGGGGGGCGTGCGTGTCTGTCGCGTGCCGCTCCCAAACCGGGTGGTACCACGGGCCACATCTGTTCGCCCGCCCTGAGTGTGTAATCAGGGTGGGTTTTTTGTTTGGGCGCGATGCGGACGCGCCTCCCTCCCTCGATCCACACGCTCCCATACCGGACCGCTGGTGACCGCCGGGCGCATCCCGGCAGCCGCCGCGCGACGACCCCGGACTCGCCTGTCTCGAAGGGAGCGCACATCATGACGAGCCAACCAGCTCACATCCCCTCCTCACCGGAGATCACCCAGCGATTCCTCGCCTATTTCCAGGCGCGTGGCCACCTGCTGATCCCCGGCGGCCCCCTCGTCGCGCCCGGCTCCAGCACGAGCTTCGTGATCGCGGGTATGCAACCGCTCATGTCCTATCTGAGCGGGCGGGAGCCGCCGCCCTCGCCCCGGCTTACCGCGCTGCAGCGCTGCCTGCGCACCGACGATGCCGACGCCGTCGGCACCAACGCGCGCAAGCTGACCTCGTTCCACATGCTCGGCAACTGGTCCATC
>CAYQFU010000024.1:30279-36206 GCA_964416775.1 uncultured Ktedonobacterales bacterium | reverse complement strand
TGAATGGTCTCTCGGCCATCTCGTTCGCCTGTGCCTCGCGTGGCACCGCCCTTCCGCGACGGCTCACGCCCCCTGGCTGGCTTCGCCGCGCCCTCGCGTCCTCCTGCGAACGCCACACACCGAGACCTGGTCATGATGCGTGCGCTGATGCGGCGGCAATCCACGCCATTGCGGTCTCGCTACCCTTTGCTGTCCGCGCCGCGGGCTCATCTGGACACCTCTGGTCACCTGCGCGCTGTGGCCCTATAACCTTTCACACCGGTGTGATGTGGCCAGTAGCGGTCTCTCCGAGGAGGCAGCACGAATGGACGGCGAACCCACAGCTGGACAGAGCGGACAGGACGCACCGCAGGTGGCGCACGCGACGCGCGACCTCTCCCCGCAACTCATCTCCATCATGACCACGGAGCACTACAACCTGCAATCAGGTCGGGCGATGACCATCTCTGACGCCAACGGACGGGCGAGCCTCTTCCTGGGATCGGTCTCCACCAGCCTCGTCGCGCTCGCCTTCGTCGGACAGATCACCCGCGCGGGAGCGAGCCTGGGGCCGGCCTTCTTCGTGTTCGGCCTGGTCCTGTTCCCCTCGCTGGTGTTCCTCGGCCTGGTGACCTTCGAGCGGGTGCTGCAATCGGGCACCGAAGACATCGTCTACGCGCGCGGGATCAATCGCATCCGCCACCTGTACCAGGAGTATGCGCCGGAGATGCGGCCGTACTTTGTCCTGTCGTCGTACGACGACAACGTGGGTGTCATGAGCAACCTGGCCATGCGCTTTGGCTGGGTACAGATCTTCCTCTCGACGGCGGGGATGATCGCCGTCATCAACAGCGTGCTGGTGGGCGCGTTCGTCGGCCTGCTGCTCGCGGCGCTCTTCAACCTCCCGCTGGGCGCGACCATCGGCACGGGGGTTGTGGCCTTCCTGGCGAGCGTGGTGCTGCATCAGCGCTATCAGTGGAAGCGATGGGGGCAGACCTCTGCGGCGCTGACTCCGCTCTTTCCCAGCCCTCCCGCCGACACGTAGCATGCTCATGAAGCCTTGCGATATGATCACTGCCCTCAGACTGTAGTTGCGCATTTGTGCAACTACGGATACGTACTCTGTGACGATGATATGGCTGCTTACCGCTCAGCCTCCATACCGCTGTGGAATTCTTATTGAAGTTTGCGGTGGCAAAACTTCAATAAGAGGGGCGCTTATGATACACAACTACAATAAGGACGCAAATCGTTCTCGCGCAGGCTCCTATGTCCAGCAAATCGCGGGGGTACCGTGCCTTCATCCCACGGCCACTGCCTCCCGACCCTCCGATACAGGTCAACGCCGAGATGCTCGCCTTGCTCTCCACGGCCGACATCGCTCTCGGCCGTTTGGACGGTGCCAGCGCCATCTTGCCCAACGCTGACCTGTTCGTGGCCATGTACGTCAACAAAGAGGCTGTCCTCTCGAGCCAGATCGAGGGCATACAGGCCTCGCTGGTTGACGTGTTGGCATTCGAAGCTGCCGCTTCCGAGCCTGAGAATCCGCAGGACATCGAGGAAGTAGTCAATTATGTGAACGCGCTGAACTATGGCCTGGAGCGACTGGAGACGCTGCCGCTCTCGCTGCGACTTATTCGCGAGATCCACGAGAGGCTGATGGCCGGCGTCCGTGGCGGTGAGAAACCTCCTGGCGAGTTCCGCACTTCGCAAAACTGGATCGGCCACGCAGGTGCGACCATTCAGACAGCACGATTCGTTCCGCCGCCTCCTGCGGACATGATGACCGCGCTGGGTAACATCGAGCGTTTCATGCACTCACCGGAGCCGATGCCCACGCTCATCAAGATTGGGCTGATTCACGCGCAGTTCGAGACTGTACACCCATTTCTGGACGGGAACGGCCGCGTGGGGAGACTGCTGATCACGTTCTATCTGTGCCAGCAGCGGATCCTGGGCAAGCCGCTACTGTACTTGTCTCATTTCTTCAAGCTCAACAAGAGTGAATACTACGAGCATCTTCAGCGAGTCCGCGATGAGGGTGATTGGGAAGACTGGCTGAAGTTCTTTTTGCGCGGTGTCCACGACGTCGCTCAGGAGGCCACTGCCACAGCCCACAACATTGTGAGTTTGCGTGAGCGCGACCGCGCTCTCATCGCCCGCGAGATGTCACATAGCGCTGGCACTGCCACACAGCTGCTCGAACACCTCTATGCACGGCCCGTCACAACGGTTAGGTTGGTTGAACAGAGGCTGAACCTGACGTATAGAGCCGCGAACACACTGGTGGCTAAGTTCGTAGACCTGGGCATCCTCCAGGAGATGACCCAGCGGCAGCGCAACCGCCGGTTCGCCTATGCCGAGTACCTCAAGATGTTCACGGATGACGTGCTCCCGCAGCCGGCGCAGATCGCCGCTGGCACCGACATGACGCATTCCTAATAGACCACCCCCCTTTGGTATGCAGGAGATGAACCATCGTGCCGGTTACCGTCTCACAGACCGGCGACCCCAGCGCCCATGGAGCTATTGCAACCTGCTCCGCGACGACTGCATGCCCAATAGGGGCGATGAGGCCTAGCTGACCTACTTGCACGTCCAATCAGCGGCGGTGCTGGGTTGGGCCCTGAGCAAGCACCTCGCGTATTCGCGAGCATACGCATTCCTTGGCGAGGCATCTCACTGTCCCGAGCTAGCTTCGGACAAATTCCCATTGGAACATAGGTGGATTGCCGGATATATCTGTCCGCCTCCCAGTTACTACACTGGTGCGTAGGCGGCGCAATGGGGCGCTGTACACAAGCCGGCGCGGCGATACGCCACCCCCGGCAGCACCTCGAAGGCTGAGTATGGCGCGCTGTTGACGCTCTTCTATCCCGTGCCGGGAGGCGTCCAGCTCAAGTTCGAGGATTTCCACCGCACCCTGTCGTCCAACCCCTGCACCGCGTAGACCTGTCTTCGCGTTGGGACGTGGCTCGTGACACGATCTGCTTCCCTCAGCGACCTCGGCCGGTGGAGGCAGATCGTGTCCCTGCGTCTGCCCTATGCGCCCATCGCATGGTGTGCTTTGTACCTCAGAAAGGGGCTCAGCTCGTGAGACGTACGCTCGGTCACCAGCTTCGCCGTCTCGCCGTCGCCGCTCTCGCCGCGTCGGCCCTCACCCTCGGTCTCGCGCCCGCGTTGGCCGCCACCCAGCATAGCGCGTCTGAAAGCATCACTGGCGGAGCGCTTGTCAGCATGTCGCACAGCCGCCACACTGTCCTGGTGGCGGGGAGCGCTCAGCCTCCCTCGGACGCCCAGTGCCGCGCCGCGCTCGGCTTTCCATGCTACAGCCCGCAGGAAATTCGCGACGCCTACAACCTGAACACCGTGCTGAGCAAAGGCTTCACTGGCAAAGGCGAGTCAATCGTCATCGTCGATTCGTTCGGCAGCCCAACCATCGCGCACGACCTGCACGTATTTGACGATGGCTATGGGCTCCCTGATCCGCCCTCGTTTAAGGTCCTCGCTCCTCTCGGCACCGTGCCGTTCAATTCCAATGACCCAACCATGGTCGGCTGGGCGGTGGAGACCACGCTTGACGTCGAATGGTCGCATGCCATGGCTCCGGGCGCCAACATCGTCCTGATGACCAGCCCGGTGGCCGAGACCGAGGGCGTGCAGGGCATGCCGCAGTTCCTGGCCCTGGAGCAGTACGCCCTGAATCACCATCTCGGGCAGGTCATCTCACAGAGCTGGGGCGCCACCGAGAACACGCTCTTCACCCCTGCCGGCCGGCAGGTGTTCCAGGACTTCGAGCAGCTGTACGCCCAGGCCGCCGAGCAGCATGTGACCGTCTTCGCGTCGTCGGGCGATTTTGGCTCCGCCAATGTGAACATCAAGGGCGCGTTTTACCCCTTCCCCACGGTCAACTTCCCCGCGTCGTCGCCGCTGGTGACGGCCGTCGGCGGCACCAGCCTGTTCGCTACGGTCACCGGCGAGTACCGGCACGAAACGGTCTGGAATAACAAGACCGGGGCGAGCGGCGGCGGCATCAGCCAGTTCTTCGAGGAGCCCAGCTACCAGGAGTCGACCCTGTCGAGCTCCATCCAGTCGACGCTGGACGATCACCGCGGCCTGCCTGACATCTCCTACAACGCAGACCCGTTCACGAGCATTCTGATATTTCTGAGTTTCATTCCTGGCAAGGCAGGCTACTATGCTATTGGCGGCACGAGCGAAGGCTCGCCACAATGGGCGGGCATCATCGCCGACGGCGATCAGTGGGCCGGCCACCCCATGGGTTTTATCAATCCAGCGCTGTATAAGATCGGCGCCAGCCACCTGGCGTCCCAGGACTATCACGACATTACGGTCGGCAATAACAGCTTCGCCGGCGTTACGGGCTACAGGGCGTTACCCGGCTGGGATCTGGCCAGTGGCTGGGGCTCGCCCAACGCCGAAGAGCTGCTACAATCCCTGATCGCGATGGGCGCATAGTCGCGTCACGCGCGACGGTACCCTTGCGCGGCACGAAACACCCAGACAACTGCAGGTCTGAGCACCAGGTCAGTGGAGGGCACAGGCCGGTCGCCAGGAGTCAGGCGTCGGCCGCATAGCCACATACAGGGACGGCCATCGTACGAGCGTCACGGCACGTGCGGTGGCCGCCAACGCGTCGGCAGGCCACGACGCGCTCGTCTTGAGCCCTCAGTTCGTCGCTCCGCTTACCGGACCTGGCAGTCCCCAACACGTCGGTCCTCCGCGGCCATCCAGCCTACAGGTCAGCGTCGTCCCCGCTCCATGCGCTACAATACCTGGCGTGTGCCCATACCCCTACCCGCCGAGGAGCGCCATGATCGAACGCTACACCCGACCCGAAATGGCCCGCGTCTGGTCCGACGAGAACAAGCTCGACACCTGGCTGCGCGTCGAGATACTGGTCTGCGAAGGCTGGGCGCGTGAAGGCGCCATCTCGCCCGAAGACCTGGAGAAGATCCGCGACGCCACCTACGATATCGCCCGCATGCGCGAGATCGAAGCCGAGACGCATCATGACGTCATCTCGTTCCTGCGCTCCGTGCAGGAGCGGCTGGGCGACGAGGGGCGCTTCCTCCACCTTGGCTTGACCTCCTCGGACGTGCTCGATACCGCCCTCGCGGTCCAGCTCGTGCAGGCCGGCGCGCTGCTGCGCGACGCCCTCTCCGCCCTGCACGACACCGTGGCGCAGCGCGCCGTGCGTCATCGCCACACGCTGATGATCGGCCGCACGCATGGCATCCACGCCGAGCCGACCACTTTCGGCTTCAAGCTCGCCCTCTGGGTGGACGAGCTGCGCCGGGCCCGCCGCCGGCTCGACGACGCCGTCGACGCCGTGGCCGTGGGGGCCATCTCCGGCGCCGTCGGCACCCACGCCACCATCCCGCCCGCCATCGAGGAATACGTCTGCGCGCAGCTCGGCCTGGCCGTCGCGCCCGTGTCCAGCCAGATCATCCAGCGCGACCGCCATGCCCAGTTCGTCACCACCCTGGCCCTCATCGGCGCCTCTCTGGAGAAGATGGCCCTGGAGATTCGCCACCTCCAGCGCACCGAGGTCGGCGAGGCCTTCGAGCCGTTCGGCGCCGGCCAGCAGGGCTCCTCTGCCATGCCCCACAAGCGCAATCCCGAGAAGGCCGAGCGCGTCAGCGGGCTGGCGCGCGTTCTCCGCGGCTACTCTGTCACCGCACTCGAAGATGTCGCCCTCTGGCACGAGCGCGACATCAGCCATTCCTCCGCCGAGCGCATGATCCTACCCGACGCCACCGCCACCCTCCACTACATGCTCTGGCTCTTCAACTCCATCATGGCCGGGCTGGAGGTGGACGAGCAGCGCATGCTCGCCAACCTCAACATGACTCGCGGGCTGATCTACTCCTCGCGCATCCTGGTGGCCATTGTGGACAAAGGCCTCGACCGCAAAACCGCCTACA
>CAYQFU010000024.1:19436-30269 GCA_964416775.1 uncultured Ktedonobacterales bacterium | reverse complement strand
AACGCCCAGAAGGTCTGGCGCAATGAAGACGCCGGCCAGGGCCTCATCGCCATGCTCGAAGCCGATCCCGACGTCACCGCGCACATCACCCCCGCCGAGCTGGAAGCTCTCGCCGACCCCCGCCATTACCTCGCCTACATCGACACTGCCTTCACCCGCCTCCGCCTGCTCTGAAACCACGCCGTCGCGTCACACTGCGCGCTCGCAATACCAATCACACCAGATCGGCATCATCGTTCGCGCATGATAGGGGCGCATGGATATGCGCCCTCGTCGACCGGACGCCCGGCCGGCACAGACGCGACCGTTCAACGGGATTCGGTATCGCTCAGAGTGTGTCAACTCGCATGGCCCTACTACCCTCGATTCCCATCCAGTCCGACACAGAGCGTGTTTGCGATCCGGTGGTGGCGCCTGCCCGCCTGTTGCTCGACGGTGTCGCGGCGCGCCTCCTGCGCCAGTTACCGAGCCTCCTGAGCGATGGCGGGTTGATCGATGACCCATAGCCAGGTGCCGTCCGGCTGTTGACGAGCGACCTCCGCCGTCACCGTGCCATTCACGAGCCGCGACGAGGTCAGCGCTAAGTCGCCGAGGCGTAAAGCTGGGCGCTGGTCTCCCGCCTGAAATGTCGGCCTGTCCGCAAGTAATCTGGCATAAAAGCTTCGGATGACGTCCTTCCCTCTCATGACCTGTCCGTCTGGACCGGCAAGGACCGCATCCGGTTCATATAAGGCAACGAGCCCATCGACATCGCCCGCATTGGCACGCAGCACGAAGAATCGCGCCAGGTCTTCAGGACGCATCGCTGGCTCCCACGTCTTGTGACTATTCATCTTGTGCCTCCCCCTCCTCTATTGATCCAAGCATACGCCGGGTCGCGTCTTGCAACAACGTCTTCAGACCGCGTCCAGATCTGGCTCGATGCGGCTGGCTGGTCTCAAGCATGGCAGGTCTGGCTGCTATCTCGTGCAATCTCCGTTGCGCTGCCGCGCCCCAGTGCCCCTCTGGTCCCCACCACCGCGTCGCCTCTACTCTGCCATTCGTGTCCGTAGAGGCGTCCGGTGGGCATTTGCTTTGGCGCGCGCGTATTGACTTCGCGTGCCAAGCGGCGTAACCTTGATACATGCTTGCTGGGCGTTTCCCTGGCCCAGCGCGCCGCTCACCATCTGGAGTGGCCCATGCCCCATCGCTCGCCGTCGCCTGCCACCACCGCGACCCGCCCCACGAACCGCCGGGCGCATCCCGCGGTGGACGCGCTCGTCGCCATCGTTCCGCGGCGGCCCGACTTCGACCGCGCCAGACTCGAGCGCTGGTATCGCATCCCCGCGGACAAAGCCCCCGCAGCCTTGCTCGCCGGCCAGATCTGCACCATCGCCTTCTATCTGCCCAAAGGCTTCGGCGACGACGCCTATCATGTCCGCTGGTGTGCGCCCCTGCTCGACATGACCACGCACCCCCGTCTCGATCTGCTGCCCGACGAGCCGCTCCACCAACGCGCGACGGATTCATATCTTCGGCTGGCACTCGGGCCGCTGGAGCCGCTTCCCCGGCCGATCCCCAGCCGCCGGCTGCGCCGCATCACCTTCATTCCCACCACCCGCGCCAAGCTGGCCACCGCCGCCGAGATCAACGATCTCTTCCATTCCAGCCCGCTGGAAGACACGCTCTGGGAAGTCCTCAAAGCCCAGGGCTACGAGCCCGAGCGCGAATACCACGTCCCGGCCGACCGCGACGCCCGCTACGCGCTGGATTTCGCCATCTTCGGCCGCCAGCGCAACCTGGACGTCGAGTGCGACGGCGATACCTACCACGTCAACCCGGCCAGCGCCCGCCACGACAACCGGCGCAACAACTTCCTCACCACCCGCGGCTGGTCCATCCTCCGCTTCACCACCGCCCAGCTCAACAACGAAATGACCGAGGTCCTCACCCAGGTGCGCTCCGCCGTCAAGGTCTGCGGCGGCGAGGTTACTACCACGCCGGCACCCTCCCCCGAACCGCTCTGGCAGCCTGCCCTCTGGGAACCCTCCCTCGCCGCGGGTCACTCCGTCAACCCCCGCCTCCCTGCTCGCCGCACCTCCCGCCGGCGCCGCTCGTAATCGCCCGCGCGCCCGCGCGTCTTTGGCACCCTCCAGTTGGGCGGCCTCCTGTCCGAGGAGCCGTACTTCGCTGCCCGTATGCCACCCATGCGTAGGTCGAGCCGCACGGTGTCATGTGTAGATGTAAAGGCCGCCCTGCCGCGCCGGCAAGACGGCCCTCCATCGTGTCTCGTGCCCTACTTGGGCTGCTCAAACCATCCCTGGAACTGCATCATCACGCCCAGGTCGCCCGCGACCTTTAGTTTGCCTGTCATGAACGCCATCGTCGGGTCTAGCTCGCGGCGCAAGATCTTGATCCAGTTATCCGAATCCACGGTCACGGTCGTATTTGGATTGGTCGCCGCCCCCTCCTGATATTCGAGCGTCCCGTTACGCACGATGAGGGTCCACGACCCCGGTTCACGCCCGGTGAAATCAAATTGAATGGTCTTGTCCACGCCCGCGGCTTTGTCGGGCCGAAATTGCTCCTTCATGCCCGCGAACGACGCGGGAATCGAGTCCAGAGACGCCTGATCCGCCATGCGACGCTCCTCTCAACGCCCGTCCGCCCTGGGCCCAGTAGCCGCGGCGCGCGCCGCGGCACATCACCAGCGTTAGGCCACAGGATCGGTGGGGTACCGGGCGTCACCATAGCACAAACATCCGCTCGGCCGCGATATAGCTAGCTTCACACTCCGCGTGCCCGTTCCTACTGCGCGTCCATCCAGTCAGGGTTGCCTCCCCTTGCTCGCCTCCCCTTGCTCCCAGCGCTCCGGCTCCTCTCTCCGCCGCGGCCGGGAGAGGGAATCCCCTCCGCCGTGGTTCCACCAGGAATCGAGGGGCAGCAGGCGCACGCTGCTCGCCTGATCCGTAGGGGCGTCCGGGGGACGCCCGCCGCGTCCGGGGGACGCCCGCCGCGTCCGGGGGACGCCCGCCGCCGCCAGCCTCCAAGAGTGGGTGGAACCCTCCGCCGTTTGGCCCATTGTGCCATGGAAGTCCCCGTGTTATACTCGACGGGAGTGCCCCAGGATGAGGCGCTCGCGTCAAGCGCACATTCCGCACATTTGCGCGGAAGGAGCGATCCACGAGCACGTCAACGTTCCCGTTGGGACCCTACCATCCAGCGCTTCCGCAGCCAATTGCGCTGACTTTCAAGCTGCGTGGCGAGAAGATCGTCGCGGTCGATCCACCCCGCACTGGCTACTGTCGCCGCGGCATCGAAGCCCATGCCGCTGGCAAGCCAGCCAGCCAGGCGCTGGACATCGTCGAGCGCTCCTGCGGCTTCGCCGGCCAGAGCCATCGTCTCGCGGTTTGTATGGCCATCGAGACGGCCACCGGCGCCGCGCCTTCGCCGCGCGCCCGGCTGGTCCGCGCGCTCTTTGCGGAAGTCGAGCGCATGCTGGCACGGCTCTGGATGCTCGGTATGACCGCCCGCGCGGCCAACCTCCAGGCGCCCCTGCGTGAGGCGCTCGAACAGCGCGAGCTGCTCTACGATGCGCTGGCGGAAACCACGGGCGAGCGCGTGTTCTGGGCCATCTCCGAGCCGGGCGGCGTGCGCCGCTTTGAGGAGCACGCCGAGCTCGCGCCGGTTCGCGCCGCCGTCGAGCAGCTCAGCAACAGCGTGGAGACCTGGCATGCCGCTACCAGCCCGCGTGGCCCGCTTGGCCGCGCTGGGGCCGGTGTGGGGCGCATCACCCATGACCGCGCCAGGGATTTCGGCATGACCGGCATGGCCGCACGCGGCTCCGGTGATGAGACTGACCTGCGTCGTGACGCCCCCTATAGCGGCTACGCCGACGTCGCGTTCGAGTGGCAGACCACCGGCGACGTGCCACCACCCGCCGGCGACGTGTCCGCGCGTATGGCCGCTACGGTCGCCGATCTGGCAACTAGCTATCGTCTCGCGCTCGACCTGCTGGAGGCCATCCCAGGGGCCGATGACACCTCCCTGGTAGATGGGCGCACAAAGGTAACGGGCGCGCGCGAGGGCAACGGCACGGTGGAGGGGCCGCATGGCCCCGTCGAAGCGACCATCACGGTGTCGCCTGCCGGCACGGTGGATCACCTTAGCCTGCGCTCATCCGGCCCCAGCGCGCTCGTGGTGGCTCTGCCGGAAATCTTGGCGGGGCAGCCGGTCGGACTGGCGCCCCTGGTGCTGGCCAGCCTGGATCTGTGCGTCGAGTGCGTTGACCTCTGATCTGGGAGGTCCTGGAGGTCCTGCGTAGGGATCGCGAAGGCACAAGCAGGGTGCGCGCTCTAGCGCCGCCCGAGGGAGGACGGTGACCGCCCTGTCGTTCACACTTTTTATCGCAATCGTAACGCTCGCCCCTGCGATACTTGGCATCCTGGTCTTCGCCCTCGGCCTGGCCGGGTATGCCACGCGCCGGTTGGCGCTCGCACTCGCCATCGTGGGCGCCATCGTCCCTGTGGTAGGAGTGCCGCTGCTCGCGTCGCAAGTCGCGTTCGGCTACCCGGTCGCCGTGCGTCCATTCGGCCTCGGCTCGGGTTTCGGTGCCTGGGTCTTGCCTACCTATCGTCTGGACACGTTCGCCGTCTTCGCCGCTATGGGCGTAGCCTACGTCGTCCTACCGCTGCTGCTCTGGCTCTGTTTCGCGCAGCGCGCCCAACCGAATGACGACGTGGACGTGGAGGACGCTGCCGATGCGGTAGAGGCGCCGGCCGATCCCGCGGGCGAGCCGGCGGCTGCCAGCTCCGCGGATCCCAAGACGTCTCCCGCGTTCGACTGGCACACCTTCATCGGCCTGGATGACATCGTTGCGCCGCAGCTGTGGCGTGGCGTTGGCCTGTCCCTCATCCTCGGCACCGCCGCCCTGACCGGCATCTTCGCGGACAGTCTGGTGCTTTTGGGCGTCGCCTGGATCGTCGCCGTGGCGTTGGCCTGGGGCGTGGGCGAGGCCGCGACCGACCCCGATCATCTGGATCGCACCGGCCTGCTGGTCTCCCTGATTGGGCCGGTGCTCTGGCTGGTCGTCATCCTCATCGCCGCTCGCGCCGCTGGGGCCCCACGTCTCCTCGACTTGATTGGGCGCACGCCGCTCAACGTCTTCGAGTGCATCGTGCTGGCTGTCGCGTTCGCGCTGGCTGGTGGCGCCTATCCTGCCATCGCCTGGATGCGCCGGCGCGCCGCGCTGGCCACGCCCGCTGGCATCGCCGCCCTCACCATGCTCATGCTCCCCGCGGTGCTCTACATCGCCGCCCGCACCTATGTCGTCGCGGCCGATGGACTCAACCGCTGGCCCCTCATTGGCGCCGCGCCCCAGTCTAGCACGGCCCCACCCCCCATCACGGCGGGTATCGCGTTTAGCGTGCTGGGTGCGGTGACCGTTGCGGTCTGTGGATTGCTGGCCGTTGGCCGCCGTGACGCCCGAGCGCTGCTCGCTCTGCTCGCCGTGGCCCAGGTTGGCTGGGGCCTGGTCGGCATCGGCGCGGGCGAAGTTACCGCTCTGCTCGGCGTCGTCGTCCTGCTCGCCACCGCCGTGCTGGGCCTCGGCGCCATGATCGCCTCGCTGGTTGTCGGCGGCGCCCTCACTACCGATATCGAGCCCGAGTCTGACGGGCCGCGCCCAGTTGGGACACCACTCCAGCCTCTCGCCCTGGCCGCGTGGTCCATCGGTGCCGTCACGCTCATCGGCGCGCCACTGCTGGCTGGCTTCGCTCCGCGCCAGCTCATCGCCGCTGGCGTGCTCCAGGCCGCCGGGCTCAACATCCCCCTCGGCGCCATCTGCTGGGCGGGCGATGCGCTGCTGGCGCTGGCCCTGCTTCGTGCCACCGCCCCCGCTCTGGCCGAAAGTGGCGCGGCGCTCACCTCGGGCTTCGGTAGTGTGCTCGCCGGCGCCACCGTCGCTGACCTACCGGCCACACTGCTCGCCGTGGTGGCTCTGCTCATGGGGATCTTCCCTGGACTGCTGCTGGGTCTGTATGCTGGCGTCGCCACCCACCCCCTGCTTGTCAATGGCTCCGTGGAGTCAGTGCTCAAGGCCAATGCTCTGGGCTACACCGCCGGCCCCACCCAGTGGCTTAGCGGGCTAGGCTGGCTGGCCCTGGTGATCGTGTCCGCCGCCGTCATTGCCCTCCTGCCTGGCACCGGCCGCGCCGTCGCGCCCATCTTCCGCGGCGGCCGTGAGGAGGAGCGGGATTTGGTGGCTGCGCTGGACGTTGTCGAGCTGGATGCTGCCGACGAGACCGAGACGCTCATTGACCCGGTGGCCGCCTGGAGCGACCTGGAGCGGGCGTTTGATTCGCCCTGGACGTTGCCGGCCAATGAATGGCTGCTCTCCGGCATTGATGACGACGAAGACGGAGACGAAGAAGAGGACGAGGAGGACGACGACCCGGAGGCCGAGCCCGGCGATGATGAGGACCTGGACGATGAGACGGCCACCATCACCACCCCGAGTGACGAGGTGACGCGTGGACACGAATAGGCCTCCGCTGCGCGCTTCGGTCTGGGTGCTGTCGCTCGATAGTGGCGGCTGCAGTGCCTGCACCCAGCAGATCTACGCCCTCCAGGCGCCCCGCTATGCGCAGGAGCTGCGCGTGCATGGCGTTCAATGGGCCCGTAGCCCGCGCCATGCCGATGTGGTGCTGGTCACCGGCGCGCTTGCCCAGGCGTCGCGCGAGCCCGTTCGCCGCATGCTGGCGGGCGTGCCGCAGCCGCGCGCGCTTGTGGCGGTCGGCAACTGCGCCATCGGCGGCTGCGTGTTCCGCGGCAGCCCCGAGGTGGTGGACGACGGCGCCGAAGAGCTGGACGTCAACGTCGAAATCGCCGGCTGTCCCCCCTCACCCCAGGCTATCCTGGATGCCATCGTCGAGGCCAGCCAGCTGCTGGCGGCCGAACATAGCTGGAGCGCGGCGGCTGGCTCGGCGGCTGGCTCGGCGCCCGATGATGATCGAGACGTGGGGAGCCCCGAGTCTGCGGGTGGCGGCACACAGCATGGAGGAAAGCAATGAACGGCGTACTGGCCTTTGTGATTGCGCTGCTGCTCTACCCTGGCATCCTCGCCGGTCTCGCCGCGGCCTGGATTCTCGTCTGGTCGCGCGATGTCGCTCGGGCCACTGTGAGCAACAGCCAGCGTCCAGGCCCGCTCGGCGTCCTGGCGGAGCTGCAAGCTGCCCTGCGACGTGATACCCTCGCCCCATCCGGCGTGCGCACCGCCATCCTCGCGCTGGTGCCCGTCGTCGCCGTGGCCGCGCCCATCGCCGCTCTTGTGCTGCTTCCCGTGCCCGGCAACCCGCTGGTCGGGTCGCTCGGCCTCACGGGCGATCTGGCGGTCGAAGGCGCGCTGTTGCTGATCGTACCGTTTGCGCGACTGCTCGTGGGCTGGGCCACGCCCTCACCGTATGCGCGGCTTGCCGCGGATCGCGGCGCACGGCTGCTGGCCGGCGCGGTGGTGCCCCTCGTGCTCGCGCTATCGGCCATTGCTCAGCAGGTCAGCTCCATGCAGCTTACCGTCGCCGATGCCACCGAGCACACGCCTCTCACCACGGTCTCGCTCCTGGCGCGCATTCTGGCCGCCGCCGCATTCGCCTGCTGCCTGCCCGTCGTGGCCCGCTCCACCGCACTGCGCGAGGGCGAGGGCGACCTGGATCTCGCCGCCGGCGAGCTGACCGAGGCCAGCGGCCGTGACCTGGCGCTCTTCCGCCTGGCGGAGGCGCTGCAGCTTGCCGCCGTCGTCGTGTTCTTCGCCGCGGCCTTCATCCTGCCCATCCTCGTCACCGCGCCAGCCAGTCTGCGAGCGGTTGTCTGGGTGCTGGCGCCGTTGCTGGCGGCTCTGGGCATTGGCGCGTGGGATGGGTTGCGTGGCCCTCAATCAGCCCAGTCCGAGAAGCCGCCTCTCTCCTGGTGGTTCGGCGTGCCGCTGCTCCTCGCCCTGTTCGCCCTGGTGGCCGCCTCCTTCGCCGCTCGCGGCTTCTGATACCAGATCTGGATAATCAGTCGCGCAGTGTACGGGCGTCCGGTGGACGCCCGTCGGGCGCAGGCGCAACGGTTCAACCAGTTGCCGTATGACTCCTCATGACTCCGCTCCACCCCTTACATCTCCCCCTCCTCGCCGCGGCGGAGAGGAGGCTGGTGGGAAGGGACGACAAAGCGCCTGGATCGTCACGATCCAGGCGCTCTTGCGTTACCGGCTGTTGGGTCCTACCAGCGAGAGGAACCGTAGTTGCTCCGGCTGCCACTGCCCTGCTGCTGGAAGCACTCGCTGCAGTACACGGGCTTGTCGCCTCGCGGCTGGAACGGTACGCGTGCCTCACGTCCGCAGGACGAGCACGTCGCGGTATACATCTGACGCGCGGGTCGGTCGCCGCCGTAGGCGCCTCCCGACATGGCCGCCTTGCGCGCCGCACGGCACTCCGGACAGCGAGAGGGGGTGTTCATCAGACCCCGGCTCATGTAAAACTCTTGCTCGCCGGCCGTGAAGACAAAATCACGACCGCACTCGCGACACCGAAGTGTCTGATCGGTGGCCAAGCTTGCTACCTTCCTTCCGGCCAGCCCGCGCCTCTTGCGAGCTGGCCAATGGCGCGCGAGCACCCAAGGCTCGCGACATACCCAACGCTGGGGAGAACGCTGTGGGGAGAACTACTGAGGGGGATTCGTCCCAAATCCGAGGCCGACTCATTCCCCCGGCAGGCCACCGACGAGCGTCTTACTGTTGCATGCGATCCCCTATCGCACACAAATGGCGGCTATCTCGCCTCCGCGGCCAGTATACCATGACCGGCGCGGCTGTACAAGCCCACTTGCGCCCCAATTTCTTCACGGGATGCCACCTTTCGTCACTTCTTAAGTCTGTCACTCGCCATCTGGCGCCTGTGGCCCTTGTGGGCTCTTCTGGCTATGTCCGATACTTTCCGCGGAGGTGGCCGTCGTTCTCCCTGGCGGCCCCCCAGAAGCGCGGAATGAGGCGGAAGCGACATGGAATTGGTGAAGAGTGCGGTGCCCGATCCCACCCCCGCCACCGGCGTCGCCCACAGCCTGGCGCACGCTGAGAGCCCGTCCGTAGGCGTCTTCGACCGCGGCGCCTGGCGCGACGCGGCCACCGCCTGGGCGGGCCAGCGTCTGCTGCTGCTCGCCATTGCCTATATCGGCAGCGCATTCGTCGTAGCGGCGCCCCCGGCACGACAGCACCTCACCTGGTCGGGTCTCATCGGCTCCTGGATGAGCTGGGATGCTTCCCTCTATGCCACCGTTGCCACCCATGGCTACAATGAGCCGTGGGTGGCGTCGTATTACCCCCTCCTGCCTGCCCTCGAGCACGTGCTGGCGCCTGTTACCGGCGGCAGCGCGACGGTCGCTGGGCTGTTCATCGCCAATCTCGCGTGCCTGGGTTCTTTCGCGCTGCTGCGCGTCCTGGCCGAGCGCGAGCTGGGCCGCGCGGCCGCGCGCCGCGCGCTGCTCTATCTGGTGGTCTTCCCGACCTCGTTCTTCCTCGCCGCGGCTTACACCGAAGCCCTCTTTTTGCTGCTTACCATTGCCGCCTTCCTTGCCTTGCGCCGGCGCCATTGGGTGCTTGCCGGTGCCTGTGCCGCGCTGGCCACGCTGACCCGCCCCGTGGGCATCCTCCTGCTCCCCGCCATCGCCGTGGAGTGCGCGTTGCGCCTGCGCGCCGACCGCTCTCTCGTGCGCACGCGCGAGTCCGTGCGCATGCTGCTCGGGCTCGCCATGCCAATCCTCGCCCTTGCCGCTTTCTGGCTCTATCTCTATCGCCTCCTGGGCACACTGTCCGTCGCGCTTGGAGCAGAGCAATATACGTTCTGGCAACGCTCCATCACCTGGCCCTGGGTCGGCTTCGCCCGCGCGGGCCATGCTCTGCTCCAGTACGGCCTCGATCCCGGGTTCTATCAGGCGCATATCATCCTCGACGCCCTGTTCACGTTGGCGTTCATCGGCCTCTCCATCGCGACGATCCGCCGCCTGCCGCTCGTGTACGTCGTGTACACCTGGTGCTCGCTAGCAGCCATTCTCCTGACTCCATCACACAACTGGTACGCCCTCGCTTCCAACATGCGCTTCATGCTCGTGGTGTTTCCGCTCTTCCTGCTGCTGGCGCGCTGGGGCGAGCGGCGCAGCGCCGACCGCGCCGTGCTGGCTATCTCATTGCCCTTGTTGGCCCTGCTGACGCTTGCGTGGGTCGCGGGCGCGTTTGTGGCCTGACCGTAGACCATTAGTCTGGCTCGCGAATCATCTCAAGACGTCCGCACCCAGCCATGCTATACTGGCACGGGCAGCGGCGTGCTTGAATGCTGTTCCGGCCATGTCTATCACGCTGCACCAATAACTGTGTATGCTGGAGGTGATCCATGGGCATTCCCGGGCGACGTACGACGCGCCGCACCGACGTGTACCAGGCCGTCCACGACCGCTGCATGGAAATCCTCGCGTTCGCTCACGTCTGGGTGCAGGCCATCCCGCGCCTGGCGCACGCCTTCTGGTTCATGGCTGGCGCCCTCACCCTCATCGCCGTCAAGGGCCTCCGCCGCACGCTGGGCCAGTCCAGCTCGCTCCAGTGATCCGCCTCTCCGCATGGCCTCCACGCTAAGCCGTGCGCCGAATAGGTCCTCCCTCTTCCTATTCGCGGCCCCGCCGCCCACGTTCCCGCACAATGCTCCGGCACCAATCCCACGTGTAGCCGTTGCCTCACCAACCTCTGAGATAGCGGCGCCCTCGCGTCTTTGCTCGCCCACGCCCATTCAGGATATAGACAGCCGGCGAGCGACTATGTATACTGGCCAT
>CAYQFU010000024.1:9929-19336 GCA_964416775.1 uncultured Ktedonobacterales bacterium | reverse complement strand
GCCCACGCCCATTCAGGATATAGACAGCCGGCGAGCGACTATGTATACTGGCCATGCGGCGACACGTGCCACCGGGCATACGAGAGGTGAGGGAGCGCGATGCACTGTCCTTCATGCGGGCTTGAGATTCCCACCGGACATGCCGCGACGTGTCCAGCCTGCGGCCGAGCCCTTGCGCAACCCGCGACAAGCAGCGCAGCGTCGGGTGCCAGCCCCGCGCCCACGCAGCAGTCGCTAGCCGCGATGGCCTCGCCCGTGCACGCCGAGTCGACCGCCGCATCCTCTTCCTTCGAGGCTGCCCCCGCATCGGCACCCTCCGCCGCACAGGCGGCCGCGACTTCCCCGGCGCCGCAGCCCTACGTGCTGCCACCGGGCCCTACTGGCTATTCCTGGCCCGCATACGGCCAATCCGCACCAGCTCTGTATCCTCCCGCGTACCCGCCCCCCTATCCACCGGCGATACCGCCCGGCTATTCACCTGCCGTGCCATCTGGCTACCATCCCGGCTACCCGTGGGCCGCTCCCGTGACGACGCCGATGGCTGCCTGGCCTACTGCGCCCGCATGGTATCCGCCCTCATCTCCGGCGGCGCCCGCTCTCCCCGAGCGCAAGCGGAGGACGGGCCTCCTCGTCGGCTCGATCATCGCCGCCGTGCTGATTGTGTGTGTCAGCGGAGTGGGCTTACTCTATGCTCTCGCGTCACATCTCCCAACTCCGCGCGCTGCCATCTCCACCTCGATCACGCTCACGCCCCTGACGCCGACATCCCCAACGCACATCGTCTACCAGAACAGCCTCACCACCGCTACGGATGGCTGGCCCAACGATACCCGTTGCTTCTTCAGAGCGGACGGCTACCATATCACGAACGGCACGATTTGCTTCGCTCCTGCCGGCGATGAGACGGATATAGACGTCTCAGTTCACGTGAGGCAAGTCAGCGGACCCATCACCCATACCTACGGCGTGGTCTTCCGCGCAACCCCATCCGCGGGCACAGCCTACTATTTTTCCATCGATTCGAATAGCAAGTGGATTTTCTACCGGTGCGTCGCGCACAACTGCACGACTCTGGTCCGATTCACACCAAACTCCGCCATACAGGCCGGCCTGAACACGCCCAACACCCTCGAAGTCCGCGCCCGTGGTGGCCACTTCGAATTCTTCGTCAACGGGACGAAGATTGGCCAGGCGGACGATAGCTCGATCCAGTCTGGGTACGTGGGTCTGGTCGCCGGATCCAGCATCGAATGTGTCTTCGATAACCTGACGGTCAGCCGGCTGAGCTAGTGAGCGGCAGGGCGAGCATACACGCGCTGCCGCCCTGCAAACTGCCGGCCGCGATGCTGCCACGCTTCCCCCAGAGCCGCGTCAGTACCTCTCGCTCATTCGAGCGCAACCGTGGCGTACAGCGTGCCCTCCGACCAATCTTCCGTGCTGGTGAGGCATGCTCCGCCCGGCCCGAAGACATATCCTCCGCCGGGGAAGTCCTCGTCCCGCGTTCGGCCCGCCTGCGTCGCCACCGCCACATACATGCGGTTGGCGCGCGCGTATGCGCCCAGCTTCGTCTCGCACTCGCTCCGCCACCACGCGTACCCCGCGCCCCAGTCGCGTGTCGCCTGCTCGCCATAGAGTCCCGGCGCCGCTGCCTCGAAGACGATACGTGCCCCCTGCCGCGCACAGTCCGCGAACACCTCCGTGCGCTCGATGTCCGCACAGATCGCCATACCGCACACGATGCCCGCATGTTCGAACACCGCCGCCTCCGCGCCCGGCGCGTAGAGCGCGCGCTCATCCTCAGCGATCGTCCGTTTTCGGTATACGCCCACCACGTCCCCCTCACGCGCCGCCACCTGCGTAATGAATGGCAGCCCATCCGGGTTCGCCTCGATGATGCCCGCCAGCACTGTCATCCCGCAATCCCGCGTGAGCGCCACGAACCGGGCCACCTCAGGACCATCCAGCCGCACCAGCGCCTCAGGATAACGGCCAGGGTCCGCATACCCCGTGATCGAGGCCTCCGGAAAGCACACGATCTCCGCGCCGCGCGCCGCACTCTCCCGCAGATACGCCGCCATCGCATCCAGGTTCGCGCCGATCGCGCCCTTCTCACAGCGCATCTGCACCAGGGCCACCCGCAATGCCGACACGTCGCGTACTCCTTAGCATGAATGGCCTCTGTTAGGCCAAACGCCCACTCATTTCTTCAAGCACTCAATCAGATACGGCTCAAAATGCCGTTCAACCAACTCGGTCATTGCTTCACGAGAACGACTGCCATCCACCTCATGCACGGTGAGCGAGAGTGCTTCCGCCTGCTGCTTCACATAGCGCGCTAGCTGACAATCGCGCGCGATGATATTGCTCTGCCGCTTTTCAGGATCGCTTCCCTCATTGTAAACGCCATGGCGTTTTTGGCGCACCGCCTGTTCAGCCCAGCGGGCGCGCCTGCCTTGATGACAAAACGTGTCGGTGGGTACCAGCCAGATCGCCTGGTTTGGGCTGGAGAGGTACGGTGCGACACATGCCGGAAAAAAATTGCCGTCGGCGACGATGAAAGTGTCCCTTGGCAAGGCCAGAAGGTCTTCGATTACCAGCGAAAATCTTCTGGTCCACGACTCGATGACCTCCTGAGTCAGCGTCTCGACTGAGCGCTCGATCCACCGTTGGTTCAAACTCATCTTCAGAAACGCTTCAGCCTCGGCATCGCCTGCGGCCACACGCCGATTGAAATGATTGCTCTCCCAGGCATCCGCATGATAATCGATGAACACATAGATACGCGCGATGGTGTGGCTAATCGTGGATTTGCCAGAGCACGGGGAGCCGCCAATCCACAGGACACGTGAGAGCGCTTGCACCAGACTTTGCTGATCAAGCATGGTAACCTCCAGGTGCACGGTTTTAGAGAACCAACTTCGCTCGAAGAGTACACAAAGTCGTGTGAAAACACATCTGTCCAAAGGACAGATGTGGAGCGGTTGACAAATAGCCTACAATAAGCCTGGAAAGAGGAAACGTTCCGCGCTTTCGTTCCCTTCGGGCATCTCCAATCTGTTCCCCAACAAATACCGGCAGGATGGCCCGCACGCCCTCAGCCGCGCAATGTCGGGCTTGCGCGCGGGAGTCTAAGACGTCACGTACTCCTGACGTTATCGCATGTGTCACGAACCCGGCGGATAGTGTCCAATAGTGTGTGGGGATTCTGAGGGCCCATTGACGAGATCGGCCATCGGGTGGCTCTCATTGGGCACGTGCAACAAGCAAGCCCAAAGGAGGACCGACCGATGGCTGATGGACCAGCATGGCACTTGAGGATTTACTACGCAAGGTGCAGCTGAGCGAGGATGTGGACTTTCTGCGCGAGGGCGCGAGGGCGCGCGGGCATTGGCCCAGGCTCTAATGGACGTCGAAGTGACACAGCATCTCCGCGCCGAGCGCTACGAGCGCACGCATGAGCGCACTGGCGAGCGCAACGGGACCCGTGTACGAAAGCACCTGAGCAAAGGCGGCCACTTCTGCCAACCAGGAAGGCGTCGAGGGGGCAGATTCCGGTGCAATCTGGATGGTGACCGAGGAATGGAGCATCCTGCTGTCACTCCTCGCCTAATCTCCCGCGCGTCTCTGTCATCAAGGTTCTCACCATCTCTTCTCGGTAATTGACGAATAAAGGCACCTCATGATGCTGTGGCAGGCGTCCGCGATCGGGCGAGGAGGCTTCCAGAAATTGAGCAGACATCGTTTCTTCCTTTCGCTTTTCCTCCTGGAGCGAGGCATTAGGGAGCAGCGATATGCGGATGAAGCTGATTGGCACTTCTCCTGTTCAGCCACACGAGCGCCACGACGAGCGCTAGGATGCTGATCAAGAGAACCGGCAACACGGCGAGGAGGAAGATCAGGCGCCCGGTACTCATAAATGCTCCCAGCAGGGGAAGGGCACCAAAGGAAGCCGCCAGTCCCAGAATGACGGCCACCATCACCGTACGTGGCAGCCGCTCGTCTTCCGCATCCTGCTCGCTCCACTGCGCCCGTATCAGCCGAGAGACCACGAAGGCGAGGAAGCACGCAGCAACGAAACTCAGGATACCGCTGGCCTCAAAGAGAACGGTGGCAGGCGTCACAGCGCAGAAACGGAACGGGGAAGCGTCACAGGGAACCAGCGAGGTGCCAGCGCTGGTGAGCGGCACGTAGGTGGGGAAGATCAGGCGCATCATCTGTGGCGGGACACGGGCCAAGAAGAGCAGGATACTGAGTGTGTGGTTGTAGAACCCATCAAACAGCCCGATGCCAGCGACCCACCACAGCAGGATCGTGATGCTCAACACCACCAGCATGAATCTCTTGTGGGTTTGCTGGTACAGATAAAGCAAGCCCAGCGTGATCAGGAGGGGAATGCCGAAGGTCAGAGGAGCAAGAAGGCTGCTCAGACTGAACCCAAACACTAGCCCAAGCCCTTCATCCACATGATGAACGCTGGTCAGGAGGTACTCAGCCAGAAGGGTTCCTCCGGTGAGTTTGATCAAACGCGCTGTCGTGAGCCGCTTGATCATCATCGCTGTTCTTTCCATACGAAAACCCCTCTCTCTTCCTTACTCAGTGGCACGTGCCCGCAGGCGTCGGCCCGGCTTGAAAACCGCCAGGACCACATTGAGCACCAGCAGCGAACTAGCAATGACTGGAGCAATGACGAGCGGCACGCGCGAGCCTTCGGGCAGCGGGCCAGACGCCGACGCCGTCACCGAGGCGGCCACCGTTCCCAGCCGGGGCACGAGCACGAACAGGACGATACCAGTGAGAACAATGGTGATCGCCAGCTTGATCATCACCCACCAGTACCGGAAGACGCCCCACTGCGTCAGCAGGCCAAGCAGCAGCCCGGTGCCGAGCGAGAGCATGGCGAGCGGCGCAACCAGATAGGCGCTCGCCAGATGTGCCGCCGGATAGATGGTGCGAGGGTCCGCGCCGCCCAGGCTGGCGATTCCCAAGGTTAGCAGCACCAGGTCCGTGCCCAGAATACTGACCGTGGTCGACACATGAAGGCTCAGCAGCAGCTTGCGCCAGGGTGCAGAAAGCGTCATGGAAGGGATGGTCATAGATCGCATGCGTATCTCCTCAGTTGTGAAGCCATCAAGTTCGTTCCTCATGTGATCGCTCTTCAGATCAGCGCTTCGTGTCGCCCAGGCCGCGCGCGTGCTGAAGTGGCTCGCCCTCCTGGCGCTGCGTGGGCGCCTGGAGCCAGGAGGCGATGCGGCAGGCCGCAGCGAAACTCGCCCAGGCCACCACACTCACCAGCGGCGCGTCGGTCTCCTGCTGCCCACGAAACGCCCGAATGATCTCTGCATCGATCTGGTGGGGCGCCACGGCGGCCAGCATCGCCAGCGTTCCGGCAGCCTGCTCGGCCTCAGGCAGACCCGCCACCGCCTGCTGGACCCAGGCACGGCTCAGGGGCGCAGGCGCTCCCTGCCAGGTGTGCAGGAAATCAGCGACGAGCGCGCGGACCTGGGGCGCGAGCAGCTCGCTGCCGACGCGCCCCACCACTGCTGCCCAGCCGGCCAGGGCGCGGCTGATCGTGGGGGATGGGGCGGCCCAGGAGAAGGCTGCCGGAAGCTCGGCAGCGGGCACCAACGGGAGCGATGCTCCTGCCGCCCGTTCCCGCTCGCGGCTGCGCGCCAGTCTCCGCCCGACCAACCGCCAGGCCAGCCTACCGAGCCACCCACCACGCACAACGGAGGGCAGCAGGCTTTCCGGTAAAAAGACCTGCACCATTCGGTTGATATAATGATAAACGACAGCAGTCCCAATGACCTCTGGAGCCTGCTCGGCGGCGAAAGGGGGATTCAGCAAAGGGGCGCTGCCAGGGGAGCGCGTGGCCTGCGCCCAGATGACGACGGCGCGCAGGGAGGGATCGATAATGTCTGCGGTTTGCCCCTGCATGAGGAACGGAGCAAGCGGCTGGTCGGTACGCACCGATGCCACCGCCGCGTGAATCTCCACACAGTAGGGGCAGGCGTTGCTCTGGGAGACCGCCGCCGCGACCGCTTCCTTCACCGGCCAGGGCACCTGCCGGGCGGCCCCAATCTCTCGCGTCACGCTCCAGATGCCCGCTAATAACTCGGGAACGGACGCGTGCAATCGAAACGGGTCGGCGATCACCCCAAATTCCTGTTTGATCTGGCGATAGACTTGGCCCACCAGCGACTGCGCTGGAGGACGCCGCAGTGGGGAAAGATACTTCATAGGCACCGCTTCCTCCTTTCGCTCCGCCGTTAGCCCATGTGGGCTTCCTGCGTGGGAAGCAGGGCTGCACGTGGACGTCGCCAGGGCTGAGCGGACACGACCCCCAACACAACTGCCACGGCCAGGACCAGCAGCGAGCCAGCCAGGTCCGGCTTGATCGTCATCAGAAAGACGACCCCCAGCGCCATGCTGCCCATCACCTGCACCGAGGTCCACAGCAGGGGATCAGCAATCTGGCGTTGTACCTCTGGGGGCAGCGCCTTGTCAGGCACTGCCGCCTTCGCCACGGCACGCCGGATGGCCTTCAGCCGCCGGAATGGCACGCCCATGCCCAGCGCCATGAGGGCCAGCAGCGCGAAAAAGCCAACCTCAATCCAGGGGGTGTTCATGTTCCAGGCGGTCGCGGTCATGTACATGCCTGCGGCGAGCAGCAGCAGCCCGGAAGCTGGCCCCAGCTTTCCCACACCCTCAACCAGGCCGGTCCACTCGCGCACCTGGGCAAGCGTCTGTGCCCGGCGCAAACGCAGGGTGCTGGTCCACTGGAACCCAATGGTGATGAAGAGGCCCAGCACACCCACGAGATGGGCAAACAGGGCCAGCGCATAGAAACTCATCGTACGTGGTTCCTTTCTTTGCCTTTCACACTGTGCCACACAGCCATGCTAGCGTCTCTCAAAAGCTGTATATACAGCTTTTGAGGCAAAAAATTAGCGCTGGCGCGCGAGCGAAACCAGAGCGGCCCAATCGCCGAGCATCGCCTGCCAGCGCTCTTGTCCGATCTGGCTGATGACCCATGCCTGGGCCGCTTCCCAGAGGGGCAGCGCCTTCGCCAGCGCGTCCTGCCCCCGCTCGGTGATGCACACCACACGCGTGCGCCGATCTTCCCCAACGGAAATGTCCACCAGCCCATCTCTTTCCAGCGGCTTGAGGTTCCGCGCCAGCGTCGTCGGGTCGAGGGCGAGCTGCTCCGCCAGCGGAGACAGCGCGATGGAGCCATGCGCGGCGAGCGCGCCAAGCAGCTTGAATTGGGTCACCAGCAGCCCGCTCGGCTGCAAAAATTCGTCGTAGAGCTGCGTGATGACGCGCGCCGCTGTGCGCAGATTCCCACAAGTGCACAGCGTCACAACGCGCTGAAAGACCGCTTGATTCAGTTGAGACGCTTGGTGTTGCATAGTACGAGTATATACAGCTATTTGAGCAGTGTCAAGGGCTCGTTTGGAGCGCACCGTATCTTCCGCGAAGCGCAATCATTGCTCAGCTATAAATGCTCGTCGCGCACTGCGTGGGTTAGCGGTCGTCCACGAGGCATACGTCCAGGGCGTCTCCACCCGACGGGTCAACGACCTGGTGCATACCTTGGGCCTGCAGGGCATCGGCAAGAGCCAGGTCTCGGCGCTCTGTCATGACCTGGACGCTGAGGTGGAGCGCTTCCGCACGCGCCCCCTGAGCGGGACGGCTTACCCGTACGTCTGGCTCGATGCCACATTCGTCGAGGCACGTGCCCATGGCCGCGTCGTCGGCCAAGCCGTCGTGATCGCGATCGGTCTCAACGCCGAGACGGGCAGTCGCGAGGTGCTCGGGCTCGCGACGTAGGACCCAGCGAGGACGGGGCGTTCTGGCTCGCGTTCCTGCGCGGCCTCGTCGCACGCGGCCTGGCGGGCGTTCAGCTCATCGTCAGTGACGCGCTTGAGGGCCTGAAGACGGCGATTGCCGCCGTGCTGCATGGTGCGAGCTGGCAACGCTGCCGAGTCCACTTCGTGCGCAACGCGCTGGCCTTGGTCCCCAAGTCGTCCCAGCAACTCGTGGCAGCCACCATCCGCACCGTCTTCGCCCAGCCGGAAGCGGGGATGGCACACCAACAGTGGCGCCAAGTCACCGAGAGCGTGCGTGTGCGCTATCCCAAGCTGGCGGCGCTGCTTGACCAGGCGGAAGCCGATGTGCTCGCATACACCGCCTTCCCCGTCGAACATTGGCGCCAGATCTGGAGCAACAACCCCTTAGAGCGCCTCAACCGCGAAGTGAAACGCCGCACCGACGTGGTCGGCATTTTCCCCAATGCGGCGGCGATTATCCGCTTGATGGGCATGGTGCTGGCCGAGCAGCATAATGAGTGGCAGATCGGCCGGCGCTACTTCAGCACGGACTCCTTGGCAAAGCTCGCCACCGGCATGATACTGGAGAGCGAGGTGGTCGTGGTACCAACTGTCGCCGCTCCCGCATGAGGGCCGGCGGGACGAGCTAGGAGGGTGCGAGATGCCACTGGAACAACGTCCTGCGGAACGCGAGGTGCTGGAGACACGCGGGCAGCACGCCCTGGAAGACGTTGCACAGAATGAGCCCCAGGAGGTCGTGCGCCACCTGCAGCCGCTCCTGCGACTGTGGCACTATCGCGCCTTCTTAGCGCACACGTCCTGGACCGTCTTCGACCCACCGGACCAAGCCCACACAAGGCTGGTGCGGCAGGTGCAATGGGACCGCCCTCACGACATGCGGCGGTTCTCTAACCCGTTAGAGGGTGTGAAGCAAGGGTTCCACGCACCACCGTTGCTGAGTGTGCGCGATGCCCGCGTGGCAGGGGACAGGCTGCACAGCCATCTGGAGGAGTTAAGCCGGCTGCCGATCCCAGTGGTGGGGATTGAGGCGCCGTTCGGAGTGGACGGGGAGGTCTTTGGTCTGCAGTGCTACGGTTACTTCCTCGCCACGCAACTGCAGTGGTGGGCCGACGGGCCGCGTGCATGGTCAGCGTTCACGGCCGCGGTGACGCGCCTGCGGACCTTCTTGGCCGAGCCATTTGGCTGATGCCAGGCAAGCAAAGGCGGGCGGCGCCGCCTGTAAGGAGGATCAGCGGTCAGATCACGATAGACCGTCTACACACTTGCTGCTGAGAGCCATCGGTAGCCATTTACACTCACGGCTGGACACATACACCCGGCCGGACACCCGGTGCCGCGCCCGCTGACCCCCCTCTTGTAGGGGCCTGTTACACCTTCGTTCGCTGCTGGCTCCCCCTTCGGAGGAGCAAGTGGAGGTCCGCGCATCCCCCGGCCCACGCGCGGCCACTCCCCTCGGCCCACGCGCTGCCACTCCCCTCTGCCGCCGCAGCGGGAGAGGGGCTAGGGGAGGGGGGCCCATCACACGTCCAGCGCGTAGTATCCGTACGTCGTCGTCGG
>CAYQFU010000024.1:0-9829 GCA_964416775.1 uncultured Ktedonobacterales bacterium | reverse complement strand
AGGGGAGGGGGGCCCATCACACGTCCAGCGCGTAGTATCCGTACGTCGTCGTCGGCGTGAAGCCGCAGGCCCGATACACCGCGATGGCGGGTGCGTTGTCCGGGTCAACTTCCAGCACGAACCGCGTGTCGCCGTTCGCTGCCAGCCGCTCCATCGCCAGCATGAGAAACGCTCGTCCATAGCCGCGTCCCTGGTGCTCGGGCAGGACGCCGAAGGCGTAGATACCCGTTTCCGGCCCCATCGCGTACACTTTCAGCGAGCCGACTGCCACTCCATCGCGCTCTGCCAGCAAGAAGGGCCCGTGCGCGTCGACGATCTCGCGGCTGACCCGCCGCCGCACAGCCTCCTCATCGTCCTGAAACGCCGCCGACATGATGCGCGTCACCGTCTCCACATCCCTCGCCGTCGCCTGCCGCACCGTCAGTTGACTGCCCGCGGCACCGCGCGCCCGTCCGCCCACCTCTTGCGCGCGCGCCTCCCGCTCCATGTGCAGCTCGCTCGCGGCCAGACGCGTGCCGCTACGTGCGACGAATCCGCGCCCCGACTCCGACGCGTCCTCACAGATCACCAGCAAGCGTTCGATGCCCCGCGTCCGGCTCGCCTCCCGCGCGGCCTCCAGCAGCGCGCGCCCGATGCCCTGGCGCCGCCGTTCCGGCCGCACCACGCCGCACAGCTCGGCCTCGCTCCCCCCGCCGTAGTCCAACCCGCAGTACCCCGCGAGACTGCCTTCCGCATAGACCAGAAACGCTCGCGGCATGCTTTCCCCTGGCACGGCCGCCATCGGCACGCCCAGCTTGAGGTCCAGCCCTTCCAGCTGGTTGCACACCTCCGCCAGTTCTCTGATCTCCTCGGCCTCGCGCTCGGTCACGCTGGACTTGCCGATCACTCTCTGCCCGCCTCCGGTCATACCCAGTGTCCTCCTCGTCGGCGTCGAGCCAATGCCGCTTCCACGGAACGGCGCGAGCGCGCGGCAGGGCGCGTCCCATGCGCACTCCGCCGCCATCGTCCTATGCCCGCGCAAGCCCGTCCCCTTGGCGAGGCACGCCCGCGGGATGATATCCCTCGATTCCGGGCGTTGTCAAGCCATTCCCATCACATCCGGCCTGCTTTGCCCGGGGATCGCGGTGCGTCCCGCCGGGCGCGCCTCAGCCTTTCTCTAAGGCACACGGGCCCGTTTGCTTCTGGTGTTGTACACTGTGCGCATGGGCGGCGCCGCTCATCCCGGCACGTCCCGATTCCCCGCGTGAGGTGGTTTCTTGAGTATCGAATATCAGGTTCTGGGTGCCCCGGGACGCGACAACGCCGTCTTCGCGCGGGTGAACACGGGCAAGGCGATCCACCGCCTGCTCTTTGATTGCGGCGACGACTGCATCACCGACCTCGCCAACGCCGAGGTGCAGTCCGTCGATCATCTCCTCTTCTCCCACCTGCATATGGACCACATCGGCGGCTTCGACGGCTTCTTCCGCCGCACCTACAATCGCCCCGCGCCGCCCTGCCTCGTCTGGGGACCGCCGCGTACCATTGCCATCATGCACTGCCGTCTTCGCGGCTTCATGTGGAACCTCTTCGAGGGCGACACCGGCACCTGGTACGTCCACGACATCCACCCCGATCGCGTCGAGCGCGCACGCTTCGTGACCGGCGAAGCCTATGAGCATGCCCACGACGCCGGCACCCGCCCGTTCGCCGGCACGCTCATCGACGAGCCGGCGTTCACCATCTCCGCGCTGCACATGGACCACCACACTCCCTGCATGGCCTACATCGTCCGCGAATCCCCGCACCTCAACGTGGACACCGCCAGGCTGGCCGAGATGGGCCTGCCCGCGGGACCCTGGCTGCGCCGTCTCAAAGAGCCCGCGCCCGACGAGGATCCCGCCGTCGAAGTCGCCGGCGCCCGGCACGATCTTGCCGCCCTGCGCGCTGCCCTGCTCGTCGAGACACCGGGTGAGTCACTCGCCTACCTTACCGACTTCCTGCTGGACGAGGCCGCCCAGGAGCGGCTGAGCGAGGCGCTGCGTGGCTGCACCACCATCGTCTGCGAGAGCCAATACCGCGAAGCCGACGTCGAGTTGGCGCTGCGCCATCACCACATGACCGCGAGTCAGGCCGCCGTGCTCGCCCGCCGAGCCGGTGCGGGTCGCCTGATCCTCTTCCATCTCTCTGACCGCTATCGCCCGCCCGAGTGGCTGGAGCTGCTGGCGGAAGCCCGCGCCATCTTCCCGAGCACGTACTTCCCCGAACATTGGGGACTCGATCTCGCTTCCTGAACGCCGCCCCCCCTAGCTCGCCAGCACCCATCTTCCCCTCTTCCGCCGCGGCGGAGGAGGGGCCGAGGGAGCTGGCCTACGGTATGGGATGCAGACGCGTGAACTCACGGCGCATGCGCCTGATCTGATACCACGCCTGCATGCGCAGCCCCACGCCGATCAGCGCGGCGCTCGTGGACAACAGCATGCGATCGGGCAGCACCGGCTCGCCCGCCGTGGCCCGCGTTACCAGCCGATCATGCTCGGCCGCCTTGATGAGATCCTCGCGGTGAGATCGCTGCAACATGGTCTGGGGATCCAGCATGGCTCTTCTCCTCCGGACTCGCCTGCATACGGGGGTATCTCCCCGGGCGCCTGGGAGAAGGTATACCAGATCGTCTCACCAAAGTCAATATGCATATCAACTTTCTTAATGCATCTATGCACAAATTCAACTCCGCGGCCACCCGCCCTTCACATTGTCCGTGACGCCACGGCCCCCAGGCCAGCTCTCGCCACAGCCAGCCGCCGCTCTACCGGGACGGTTTACTGGACCTTCCGCGCCCGTCCAGCCACCTCCACGTGTAGTGCGCTCGCGGCTCGCTCCGTTTACCTTCTGCTGAGGTCACACCACCGCGGCCGGCGTCATGCTGTGCCCGTCATCGTCCAGCTCCGCCAGCGCGTGGCGCAGCGTCGTGCGCCCCATCAGCAGATCCACGATCGTCGGCCCGCGCACCGATATCGCCGCCAGCGTCACCCCGATCACCTGCTCGAGCTGCTCGAGGCTCAGAATGCCCCCCGACACCGGCACACTGCACTCGTACCGAATCTCTCCGTCGTGATGATCCCGTGTAAACGCGCCCAGGGCCAGCCGATAGTTCACCGCCGAAAGATAGGTGCCCACGTCGCGCTCGCCTTCTGGCTTCGCCGGGCGATAGCCAGGCATGCCGCGGCCCGGGATCACCGGCGACTCGAAGAGCAATATCTCGCGCTCCTCGTCGACGCTCAAGATCATGAGCACGCCCTCGAAGCCCGTCACCAGGTGCTCGTCCACCATCTCATAGCGCCAGCTCCGCTGCTGAAACATGCGCTCGATGGTACTGAGCGTCAGCCGCGCGCGGAAAAGTCCCACGTCGTGTCTCCTTTCGGGGGCTGACCATTAGCCACTTCTGGGCTGGTGAGGCACGGGTTCGCGCCAGGCGCGGGCCGGTCTGGCGCCTGTGGATCGGGTGCCGTTACGTTCCCTGCCTTACCGAGCGGAGCGAATGCCGCCTGCGCGTCGGCGAGCGCGCGTGGCAATCGCACGGAGATCAGCGCGTACTTCTCCAGCGCTGGACGCAGCGGCAGGTGGTTGGTCCAATCGCGAGAATGCGCCAACGCCTTGGCCACCAGCGCCTTGTGCCGATGCGTGGCGGCGCCGTCCACTCCCCGCCAATGGAGCCGCATCAGCGCGGCCTCACGCCCGTTGCGCCCCGCCATGCCGGCCTTCCCCGCCGCGTCCGGACGCTCGGTTCCGCGCCCAGCGCGGCGCAGTCTTTCGAACATGCTCGTGCCCTCCTCGCCGCCCTCAGCGGCGCTCTTGCCATGCTCCGTCGCGCGCTCGCTTACCCCTGCTCATTCATGGACGCCGAGCGATCGATCAGAAACGCGTAGTCGAGTGGCGTTGGTGAGATGCGATAGATGCGTGCCACCTCGTCCCACGACATGCTGCCCGCATCCACTCTCGCCCCCACCACCTGCTCAGACACCTGCAGCGCGATCTCCAGAAACACGAGCTCCAGCAGCGGAAACGACTCGATGGCGATGGCTGGAAACTCGCCATAGTCGCCCATCGTCGCCAGGGCCTTGACGTCGATCTGGTTGCCTTCTCCCACCCCGATGACGAAGATGAAATTCGAAGGCTCGTGATTGTAGCGCGCCGCGATGAAGCGCCCAATGCCCGCCGGATTGCCGCGATAGCGGATGCTCGCGTTGTCTTGCCCGTCCGTGATGACCGTCACCAGCCACGGCCGGTCCCGCTTGGCCTGGCTCCAGAATGCGCCGATGACGTCTTCGATCGAGTCGTACAGCCGCGTCTTGCCGTCCCGGGCCTCGCTTGCCACCCGGCCCAGCGCGCCGTGCAGCTGCGCCTCCGTAGACGTGAAGCCCTGGTCAACTCGAAACGCAGTACCGAATGTCGCGATCATCCCCCGATCGAAGCCTTCGCGGTGCAGATGCCGGACGAACACGCTGGCCGCCCTGATCGCATACTCGATGTTCCTCACAGCGTCGTTCCTCTCCGCGCGGACGACTCGCGTCCCGCCCCGCCTCAGCTCCAGTCGCGGCGCGCAACGCCTCGACGAGCATGCGTGATGCCGCTGAAGCGACCACAGGGAGAAGCCCGCGCGACGCGTTCGTCGCGCATTCGCCACACGTGAGCTGTATCGCTTCATGCGTGGGCTGTCATATACTGGCGAGTAAGTTAAAGTCCTGTCTTGGGAGGAGATGACGTGGCGATACTTGTGGTGGGCTCGGTCGCCCTGGATACGGTTTACACACCATTCGGCCAGGTGGATGACGCGCTGGGCGGAGCGGCCTCATACTTCACGACGGCAGCCTCGCTCTACGACCGCGTCAATCTGGTAGCCGTCGTCGGCGAGGATTTCCCTGAGCCCTATCTCACTTTTCTGCGCTCACGCAATGCCGACCTGCGCGGCCTGCAGATAGCCCGCGGCGACACCTTTCGCTGGGGCGCGCGCTATGCCCCCGACATGAACGCTCGCGACACGCTGTTCACGAAGCTTGGCGTGTTCGCCGGCTTCCACCCCACTGTGCCCGACGAGTTCCACCGATCCGAGGTGGTGTTTCTCGCCAACATCCAGCCGCAGCTACAGCTCGACGTGTTGAGCCAGACCGAGGTCGCTGGCGCCGGTACGCAGCTGCGCGCGCTGGATACGATGGACCTGTGGATCGAGACCGAGCGTGACGCCCTCACCGAAGTGTTGCGCCGGGTTGACGTCGTGCTCATCGCCGAGGAAGAAGCGCGCCAATATGCCGGTACGCCCAGCCTGCGCACCGCCGCGCGCCAGATTCTGAGCCTCGGGCCCACGTACCTCGTCATCAAGCAGGGCTCGTATGGCGCCCTGGTGCTCGGCGCCGACGGCAGCTACTTCGCCGCTCCCTCATATCCCCTCGAAGACGTGTGCGACACCACCGGTGCTGGCGACGCCTTCGCCGGGGGCTTTCTCGGCTACCTCGCCGCTCGCCTCGGCTCCGGTCGCACCCTCACCTTCGCCGATTACCGCCGCGCCCTCGTGCACGGCAATATCCTCGGCTCCTTCGCCTGCGAAGACTTCAGCATCAACCGCCTTCGCACCCTGACGCAGCACGACGTCACCAGCCGCTACCTCGAATTCGTCCGTTTCACCCATTTCGAAGGCACCTGGCGCGACCACGACCTGTGATCCTCGCTCCACCCGCGAGGTGGCGCCTTCCAGTTCCAGCGCTGACCGGCACGTGGACATGTATACTACACAAGAACGTTCGCTTCTGGCGTTGCGCCGCTCATCGCCCATAGCCAATCAGCAGAAGGGACAGGACCACATGCCAGAGGGTTCACAGGAGCAGGAGGGCGAGCCTCGGGATGGGGAAACGACGACGATGCAGACCGCCGCGCTCTTCGCCGAAAAAGGCCGCATTGACCGCTTAGAGCGCATCCGCCAGCTCGTTTTTGGCTCGCTCGATGGACTGCTCGTCCCACTGGGCGTGGTGAGCGGCGTGGCGGGCGGCACCAACAGTACCAGGGCCGTCATTGTGGCCGGGATCGCGGAGGCCTTTGCCGGCGCGCTCTCTATGGGCGCCGGAGAGTTCATCTCGGCACGGGCCGAAGCGCAAGTGCAGCGGACCGAGATCGACAAAGAGCTCGAGGAGATTCGTCGTGATCCAGCGTATGAGCTCGAGGAGATGGTGCAGCTGCTCATGCACGAGGGTGTGAGCGAGGAGAGTGCCCGCCATATCGCAACGGTGCTCGCAGGCTATCCGCGAGCGTATCACAAGACCATGGTGGAGAAAGAGCTGGGGCTACAGATGGATCCGGCAACCGTCCGGATTCCCGAGGCGCTGACGATGGGCATCTCGTATGTCATCGGCTCCATCTTCCCTTTGATTGCCTACTTCTTTCTGCCAGTGGCGCAGGCGTTGCCCGTCTCGGTCGCGCTGACGATCCTGGCGCTGGTCATCGTCGGCATCATCAAGGGCAAGCTGGCGAGCCTCAACCTGGTCACCAGTGTCCTCGAAATCGTGGCAGTGGGCGGCGCCTCAGCCCTGGGCGGATATCTGTTGGGCGTGGTAATTCCACATCTGCTGGGTTATTAGCGGCCACTGCTTGCTGAGCGTCCAACTCGCCAACGAGCGCGCCATCCGCGTCTACAGGCGCGTCGGAGATCAGGTGGCCCGTGCGACACTGCGCGACGGAGTCCCGGTATCACAACCCGAATGCGCAGCCGTTGATGCGATTGCTCCATTCCGCTTGCACGATGTACGTGTGCCCATGCCCCAGCGTGATGTTGCTCCCATCGGGCCTATACGTGCCGTACACCGTCTCACACTTGTCGCCGACCTCGCCAGTCTCCGAGCTGCCCGCCCACCACGCCGTGATCAGCGGATCGGTCACGGCCTCGAATTGCTCATGCGACACCGCCGAGATCTGCGCGTCCGCGATCCAGTCCCCGTTGGGGCTGACGTACAGATTGCTGTAGAGCGAGCCATCGCACGTGTAGTTGTCCACGATCTCGGCGTAGATGGCCTGTTGACTGTCGTTGGTATAGCTGTGGTAGCCGCAGAACACATGCTTGCCATGGCCGAATGAACACGACGAGCGCGTCGAGTTGACGCAGACTTCAGCACCATACCCGGTAAAGACGAAGAACGCATGCGTCATGTCCGCCGTCCAATGGTTGCTGGCCATCGCCCGTTCCACCTCGCCCGAGATGTCCGAGTCGTAGAGTGGATCCCCGCTCGTCGCCCGATGGCTGTACGGCTGGGTATCCACATACGTGCCGCCCAGCGTCACGCTGTTCTGCATCCATCCCGTCTGGTAATCCCAGTATTGCGTCACGATGTTGTAAAACGGTGTGCCTCCCACATCACTGAAGTACCGCTCCATCAGCGACTCGTAGTGCCCGCTGCCTTGTACATCGTACCGATATCCGTGCGGCAGCCAGAAGATCAGATAGACCGTCAATGAGTGCATCACCGAGCCGCCGTGAAACGTCACCGGTGGGCAGTGGCTCTGGCACATGGTGATATTCAGCCCACCCGCCACCTGCGGCCCCACACTCACCTCATGCGGCATGACATCGTTACCCGCCTGGCACATGTAGTGGTCCACCGGCAGCGTGTTGATCGTGTATTTCCCAGTGGCGTCAGTCTCTGCGGTATAGAAGCGGTAGACGTTCGCGTTGACTGGCGGCCCGCCGGTCGGATTCCAGCACTGCACTGTGACGCCCGGCGCCGGCTTGTGCGTATCGGAGTAGGAAATGGTGCCAGTCAGTGAGCCGGGCTCCAGATGCAGCTCTGGGCATGTCAATTCCGCCGATGTGCCTCCCGCGCCGGCGCTTGCCGTCGCGCTCGCCCGCGGTGCGGTCGTGGGTGTCGTCGTGCCCGCGGGCAGCGGCACAAAGCAGATGGCCGCCGGTGTCGGCCCGAAGCTCAGGGCGAATGCCGTCTCGGTCGTAGCCGGAAGTATGGCTGACCCAGTCGCATAGCCAGGCGCGGCGGCCAGGCAGGAGTACCGTAACGTCACCGTCACGCTCACGCTGTAGCTGCCGTCGCTCCCGGCGCGCGCCGCGACGCCGTTACACGTCACCGTCGCCGCCAGCGGGATGGCGGTGGAATGCCCGCTCTCCTGCTGCTGTACGCTGTCGCCGTATACCTTGCCCTGGATCACCACTTTGCGCACCGTTGGCGCGGGGAGCGGAACCATCGGACTTTGCAAGGTGCACGCCAGCTGAGCCATCGCCATCACCACGAGACATGCGGACACACGCACCACGCCGGGCTTGCTCATGATTCCGGTCCCTTGAGAACGCGCGGGAGAAGCGTTCGCGCGTCCTGCTGCTCGCACCGATCTCCCGCTCCCCCGTGCCGGCCGTCACTCACGCTCGCGCTGGGCATCTTGCCGCGTCTGGTGGGCGTCCCCCTTCGCATACGCGCGGTCGCGCCGTTACCTGGCCCGCACCCCCGCCTGCCGCTGCCCACTCGTCATCTCCTCGGATCGAACCGTCGGCGTTTTCCTACTATTGGAACGCGCAACTGCTTGCGCGGTCGCTCCCCTCCTTCTGGATCAGGTACGGATGTCCATGCGGTGACAGATCGCTGCCATCGGCCTGGATGACCCCAAACTGGATCGCGCACCGATCGCCGATCTCGCCCGCATGCGCATTCACCCGCGTCCCTCGCCATCCGCTCCGCCGTCAATCCTCGGCCCCAGCCTTCGCGTGCGGCGTCCAGTCCCCGCTGCACGCCCGCCTTCCAGCTCCCCACGCGCCACGTTTCGGCGTGTTGGGGTTGCCGCTAGATTGCACGCGTCATCGCAGGCTGGTCCTTCACGTAGCTCAAGTATACTTCATCCTGGCAATACATCAAAACCCGCCGGCCCGCGAGGTCTCGGGCCAGCATGTGCGACTTACACGGTACGTGGCGCGATCCCCATCGTGGCGTCGCAGCCGCGCCTGCGCAGGCGTGTGGTGTGTAGTGTGTAGTCCCGCCTCACCACGTCTCCTGCCCCATGCCTTCACGCTCGCCCTGTCGCCTGGCCACTTGTCTCGCCGCACCACTCCCCTTGCCCACGTGGCTTGTCCGCGCTATTTGATGACCGAACAGAGCTTGCCGGCCTTTAGATTGCGCACAAAAATTGCGTGTAACTCCGCGGCGTATATGCCGATGAGGTTGGTTTTCCTCGTGCCATATCGGCCGACGTCATCGGCAGTCAGCGCATGGATCGCCAGCCTGGCCAGGCTGACCCGGCTGACCCGGTCACGCCTGTGGACAACACGGCACCGCACGGGATCGCCCAGCGGGCACCCCCTACTTTGCCGCCAGATGGAGGGCCGAAATGGCACATTCGCTCGACGCCGCTGCTGATGTCCCACTTCTGCGCGTGCGTCTGGATCCACCGATGCCGTGCGGGAACTCGGACTGCGACCAGCGGAGCCATTCCGCCCTCTTCGAGCCCGACCCCGATCACCCAGGGCTGTGGCTGGCCTTCCCACTCTGCGAGAGGTGCCTCCACCGGATGGACCACGAGATCGCTCAGGTTCCCGCGAGAATGCCAGCGCGAGACCGCCCGCATAGCGAACAGACATAGTCCGCTGCCAGCCACACCGGCGCAATGCCTGAGCCCAGCCCATCGCGCCGCTCACGTTGGCGCCCGGTGCCTGACGCCTGCCCGAATTTCGAACCGGACTTTCTCGTCTGCCACAGTTGCGCGCCGCTTCTTCGACGACTTGCGCCACCCCTGATTCCACGCGCGCTCGCACTTGCCCGCCCGTCTCTACTGCACGCGGCGGATCGGCCAGCACAGCATGTCCATGCGCTCG
>CAYQFU010000023.1:9064-37584 GCA_964416775.1 uncultured Ktedonobacterales bacterium | reverse complement strand
ATCCGGGTGATTCCTTCCCCCATACCGTAGGGGCGCATGGCTATGCGCCCGCTAGGCGTACCTGCACCCAGCATGGCTATGCGCCCGTCCGGCGCACCGGCACCCAGTCATCCGGATTCGATGTGAACGACGGAGCCCACGCCAGACGATCGCTTCACTGCCCAGAAAGCGACCGGGTGCGCTCCGCATGCGCGCGCATGCGGTCACCGGCCGTCCGCTCCGCCACTCGGTGCTGCCACGCGGCTCGTCCGTACCCAGCGGTCGCTGCCTCTGCGCACGGCCGCCGCGACGTAAATCCCGATCTTCCACAGCACATACCAGGGGGCACATGCCAGCGCCAGATAGGCCCGCGGCGCCAGCCGCGCCAGTGCCATGCCAGCCACGACATGCAGCGCGAACGCGAGGATCAGGAGCCCCGCCCCGATCATGCCGGGCGCCCACCACAGCGCCACCGCCCCAATGGCCACCGCCGCCAACAGTCCCGCCAGCAGCGAAATCGGCGGCAAGCACACCTCGACGATGGCATCCAGCCGGGCCAGATCGCGGTGCTCGATCGCCCCCCGTACGAGCGGTGCGGCATGGGACCGCGCCAGCACCAGCCGTCCACGCTCCCACCGCTGCTGCTGCGAGCGTGCCTGAGCCAGCGAGGTCGGCATGGCCGAGGTCACGACGGCCGCCGGCACGTAGCGCACGCGCACGCCCGCATTGACCAGCGTCAGGTGATACTCGGCATCCTCGGCGAGCGTGTACGATCCCCAGCCAAAACGCTGGATCACCGCGCGGCTGAAGCACATCCCGTTGCCCTTCAGACCAGCGGACCACCCCAGCGTCGACCGCCCCAGCGGACGGAGGTGATTCATCAGCGCGAAGGCTACCGCCCGCAGGCTCGCCGTCCAGGCGCCCACCGCGTTCTGCACGCGGTACTGCCCCTGCGTCACATCGGCCCCACTCGCCAGGCCAGCGGCCATCTCGCGCAGGAAGTTCGCCGAAAGCTGCGAGTCGGCGTCCACGACCACGTAGGCCTCGTAGATGTGGCCCTCGCGCTCCAGCTCCTCCAGGAGCCAGCGCAGCGCGTAGCCTTTGCCGCGCCGGCTGTCGTCCTGCCGCTCGCGCACCCACAGTCCGGGCACGCCAGCTTCGCGGGTGATGTCCGCGGTCGCGTCGGTGCAGTTATCGGCGATCAGGTAGACGTCGCGTAGCGCGACGGGATAGTCAAGGAGGGCGATACTCGTGAGCAGCTCACCGATCACCCGCGCCTCGTCATGCGCCGGAATCAGCAGCGCGAAGCGCGGCGCCGCCGAAGCCTCCGCCGCCGCGTTGCCCCCGCGCGCGGCCGGCGCCGGCTGGCCGGCCCACCGCCGCGGCACCAACGCCGCCACACTCAGGACCGCGAGATACAGCAGTGGCAGCGCCAGCGCCAGCTCGACGCCCAGCACGGCCACGCGGGCCAACACCTCGACGATGCCCATCACCTTCGTGCTCCCACCGCTCGTCCCCGGCCCATCAGCGATACACCGGCTTGCGCACGCGCGGCCGGCTCGTTGCCACGCCTCGGTCGCGCACCACGCGCATCGCGGGTTTCGTCGCGCGGCGCACGCCGTTCCGTCGCATCCTCGTCCTGCCCATGCGCGCCATCATGCGTACCCCGGTCGCGTGTCGTTCCGCGCTCTGCTCCGGCCCCGCCAGCTCGTGCAGGTCCTGGGACGCCCCTGGCCGGCGCTCTTCCAGACGCGCCATAGCCTGTCGCCCCAACAGCTCGAAGAAGATCGGCAGATCGTCCACCAGATAGCGCCGCCACAGACGCGACGGCTCCTGTGCCAGGCGGAAAGCCCACTCCATCCCGCAGCGCTGGATCCAGTCTGGCGCGCGCCGCGTCTCTCCAGCCAGGAAGTTGAACACCCCGCCGATGCCCACGCTGAGAGGCACGCCCAGCTCGTCCAGGTGCGCGTGGATCCATTCGTCCTGTCGCGGCGCCCCCAGCGCCACGAACAGCGCATCAGGCTGGACGGCGCGAATCTGCCCCACGATACGGGCATCCTCTTCCGCGTCGAAGGGCCAGGCCTGGGGCCCGTAGGTGCCCACGACCATCACACCCGGAACCCAGCGCTCCAGGGCGCGCGCCGCGCGCTCGGCCACGCCAGGAGCGGCGCCCATGAAGAACAGACGATAGCCCCGCTCCGCCGAGAGCTTCGCCGTGTGCATCACCAGGTCCATGCCGGTCACCCGCGCTGGAATCGGCTCTCCCTGAATCCGCGAGGCCCACTGCAACGGCTTGCCGTCACAGACGACCAGGTCCGCCCGCTCGATGATCCGTGCGAAATCGGGTCGTCTGCGCGCGATGGCGATGAAGTCGAGATTCGCTGTGATGATCTGGTGTGGCGCACCGCTCAGCATGAACGCTTCGAGCCACTCGCTCACGCTCTGGAACTCGACGCGGTCGATGCGCGTGCCCAGGAGATCGACACGATTGCGCACGAGTTGCCGCTGCGGTGCCGTAACGACATAGGAAATAGCCATCGCTGGTCCTCGTCTCTGTCCCGCACGGCGTCTGGTCCGCGGCGCGGCTCTCCGCGCTACGGCCGTCGCTGGCACCCTGGGCATGGCGCACCGCACGCTTCACGGAGAGTCTGCCGTTCCCTACTGGAGACTGTACTTAGCGAGTGTTGTGATGCGCGTGGGCCGAGTGTTGAGGTAAGGTTGCAGGGCCCCTGAGCCGGTTGAGGAGTGGCAATTGAGACTGCGCTGGGCATTTCCGCCGCACTTGGATGGAATCCATAGGAGGCATGCTGTATGCGTGAAGGGTCGCGCCATCGCTCGGCACCGGCTGCTGCCGCTGGACCATCAGGTGGAGCATACCCTGGACAGAGCTCGCGTCCCGCTGTCATCTGGTTTAGAAGGCGTTGCGATTCGCCTCTCGCAGTGACGATCCCAGGCCCACCGGCCAGCGCCGCCCCCAACTCCTACCGTTCCCTGCGGACACGACCTGTTTGTGGAGCTCGCACGAGACGCTCTGCACCGGATTGCGACCGGTCCGCTACCAATCCGTCACGTGACGTACGCTAGAATGCCGACGGACAAGGAGAGGGCGATTGGACTATGGACCGCGCACCGCTACATGTAGGGCCGAGACAGGCCGGGGGCGCGAAGTGGACGAATCCGGCGATGACACGCGCATGGGACACCCCGAGACGGGGGAGCTATCTTCCACGCCAACTCCCGCGTCTCGTGCTGCCCTCGACCGCGCGGAGGCCGCGTGGCGGCGCCGCGGCTACCAGGTGCAATACCGCGACGACTTCCTCGTGCAGCTTGTCCGTCGCGGCCGTCCCAGCGCTGTGTGCCTGGCGGCTGGTCTGCTCGCCATGACGGCTGTCGTGGTAGGATGGATCGCCTGCCGCTCGTGGCGCGTCGTCTCCTTGAGCGCCGCGCCCGATGGCCGCGTGGTCACGCACCGCCAGCGATCCTCTCATCCCCCCGATCTGTGAGCGATCGCCCCTCGACCGGAAGACCGCCCGCACGGAAGTCGTGCCGTGAAGAAAGGAGTCTGCGCCTCCGATGTCTGCGCCACTCGTGGACGATGCTGATCTCGATGCCACCTACTACGTCAACCTTGCCGCGGCGTTCGTTCGCGGCAAAATCGGCATCTCGCCAAACGCCGCGACCTCCCCTCACGACCTCCTGCGCCAGGGTTTGAACGCTGGCCTGCGCCTGCACAAGTTCAAGCGGACCATGGAGCTGCGCCGCGTCAGCCAGGTGCTCGGGACCCTGCGCGGCCTGGCCCCGAGCGAGCTGCTCGACATCGGCAGCGGCAGAGGCACCTTTCTCTGGCCATTGGTGGACGCGTTCCCCGACCTGCCCATCACCACCGTAGATATCAGTGAACGGCGCGTCGCCGATATCCAGGCCGCGCGGGCCGGCGGCCTGGGGAACCTCGCCGCGCACGCGATGGATGCTACACGCCTGAGCTTCGCCGACGACGCCTTCGACGTGGTCACCATGCTCGAAGTGCTGGAGCACATTCCGCGAGCACAGCGGGCGCTGGATGAGGCAGTCCGTGTAGCCCGACGGTTCCTCGTGCTCTCGGTGCCCTCCAGGCCAGACAACAACCCCGAACACATCCATCTCTTCAGTGGTGATATGCTCACCGACATGCTGCGTCTCGCAGGCGCGAGACGAATCACCGTCGACTACGTGTTGGGCCACATCATCGCCGTCGCGAGGGTCTTCGAGCCGTGATGCCGCATCTGCGCAAATATCCACGTACACCACACATCGAAGGGTCGCGCCTCCAGCCCGGCGACGAGGATCTGACTCAAATCCCGTTCGCGGCGCTCGCTGGCCAGTACCTCGTTGTGGAAGAGAAGCTGGACGGTGCCAATGCCGCGATCTGCTTCGACCCCAATGGTGTGTTGCTATTGCAGAGTCGCGGGCATTACCTGGCCGGAGGCCCGCGCGAGCGTCACTTCGATCTGTTCAAGCGCTGGGCCAATGCCCATGCGCGGGCGCTCTGGCAGATCCTCGGCGACCGCTACGTGCTCTACGGCGAGTGGCTGTACGCCAAGCATACCGTGTTCTACGACCAGCTCCCGCACTATTTCCTCGAGTTCGACGTGCTCGACACCCATCACGGCACGTTTCTCAGCACCGAGCGCCGGCGCGAGCTCCTGCGCTGCGCCCCCACCACGCCTGTGCCCGTCCTGCACGAGGGCACCGTCGCCTCCTCGGAGCAGTTGCTGGCATTGCTAGGACCCTCGCTCTACATCAGCCGCGACTGGCGCGACAGTTTGCGCCAGACCTGCGAGGCCCACGCGCTTGACTACGCACGCGCCCTGAGCGAGACGGACAGCGGTTCGGGCATGGAGGGGCTGTATATCAAGGTCGAGCAGGGCGGTGTCGTTCGCGAGCGCTTCAAGTACGTGCGCGCCAGCTTCTTGGCCGCCGTGCTGAGCTCGGAATCCCACTGGCTGGACCGCCCAATCGTGCCCAATCGCCTCCAGACGGGCGTAGACCTCTTCCGCGTCACGAGAGGAGCCGAATGATGGACTCCACCGGTGCATCAAGCCCAGCGGCTGCCAGCGGCGACGGGTCGACCGGCAGCGGGTGGCGCTTTCCTTTGTGCCCAGCGCCGCCTACGTGGACGTTGGACTGGGACGGCCTGCTGCGCCAGTTTGATTGGCTCCGCGCGTTGGAGAACTGCCCGCAGGATCCGGTGTACCATGCGGAGGGGAATGTGCTCTGCCACACCCGCCTGGTGTGCGAGGCGCTGGTCGCCTCGCCAGCCTGGCGTGCTCTTGACGCCGAGGAGCGCTCCATCATCTTCGCGGCTGCCCTGCTGCATGATGTGGCGAAACCGCTGCGCACGGTCGAGGTGAATGGGCACATAACCGCGCCTGGCCACGCGCTGCGTGGTTCGCTGCTGGCACGATACATCCTGTGGTGCGAGCCAACACCGGCCTCAGCCCAACGTGTCCATGGCGAGCAATCGTTGGCGCCGCTCGGCGTACGCAATGCCATCGTCGCGCTCGTGCGACATCATCACCTTCCTGTGCGCCTGCTGGACAAGCCCGACATGCAGCGTGCCCTGTTCACGGCAAGCCAGACCGCACGCAGCGACTGGCTCGCGCTGCTTTCCGAAGCGGACGTGCGCGGCCGCATCTGTATCGATCAGCCCGACCTGCTCGAGCGCATCGAGCTGTTTCGCGAGGCCGCTCACGAGCTCGCATGTTGGACGACGCCGCGCGCCTTTCCCTCGACCCACAGTCGCTTTCGCTACTTTCACCGTGCATCCGCCAGCGCGGACTACGCCGCCTACGACGACACGCGCTTCGAGGCGGTGTTGATGGCGGGACTGCCGGGCGCTGGGAAGAGCACCTGGCGCGAGACACATCTCCCCGGCTGGCCCGTCATCGCGCTGGATGCGCTGCGCGTCGAGCTGGGAATCCAGCCGCACGGCGATCAGGGAGCCGTGATCGCGCGTGCGAAAGAGCTGGCCCGTGCCCACATGCGAGTCGGCCGCGATTTCGTGTGGGACGCGACCAACACCAGTCGGCCGCTGCGCGATCAGCTTGTCACCTTCTTTGCCGCCTACGGCGCGCGGATCCGCATCGTCTACGTGGAAGCCCCGCGCGACGAGCTGCTCCGTCGCAACCGCACGCGGGCGGCCGCGGTGCCCGAGGCCGTCATCGAGCGGCTGGCCCGGCGGCTGGCGGTGCCCGATCTGACGGAGGCGCATGCCGTGGATCTGGTGCCCACGTAGGTGCAGGCCACCCTGTACGTCGCACCCTTTGTGTGGTACGATTTAGTCAGGACTTAATCGTTGTGATAGACAGCCCGGGAGGACGCGCCAGTGGACGATCCGACGGTTGTGGACACAGATCGCTGCCAGGTACGCTACGTCCACGAGCAGGAAGTGGCCGCGGCGCGCGCTGTGCTGCGCGACGACACCACCTATGCCGCCCTCGCCGCCCTCTTCGGGGCCCTGGCCGATCCAACCCGCGCCAAGATCGTTCACCTGCTGATGGATCGCGAGTGGTGTACTTGCGACATTGCCGCGGTCATCGGCATGAGCGATTCCAGCGTCTCACAGCACCTGCGCGTCTTGCGCTCGCTGCGTCTCGTCCGCTCGCGTCGGACTGGCAAATTCGTCTATTATCGGCTCGACGATGCCCACGTCACGCTCATGGTGCAGGTGGGGCTGACCCACCAGGGCCACGGCAGCACGACGACGGCCCTCGAAGCCGCGCAGCCGGCGCCAAAAGGAGCGACGTGCTGATGGCTGGCTCTCATACTCACATGCATGCTTTCTCGAAAAATCAGTTCCGTCTGGCGTTCCTCCTCACGGCGCTCATCCTCGTCGTCGAGGTCGCTGGCGGCGCGTTCGCGCATTCCCTGGCGCTCCTCTCAGACGGTGGCCATGTGCTCACCGATCTGGTCGCGCTGGGTCTCGCCTGGTTCGCGACCGCTCAAGCGGAGCGTCCGGCCGATGCCCGCAACACGTACGGCTATCACCGCACGGGCATCCTTGCGGCGCTGGCGAACGCCGTCGCCCTCATCCTAATTGTCATCGTCATCGCGTTCGAGGCCGTGCAGCGCCTCCAGCATCCGGCGACCGTCACGCCCTGGATCATGTTCGTCGCGGCAGCCGTCGGCATTGGTGTCAATCTCTATATCGCCTTCAGCTTCCGCGCCTCCAGCAGTCACAATCTCAACGTGCGTGCGGCCATGTTGCACGTCATTGGCGATGTCGGCGCGTCCGTGGGGGTCATCCTGGCTGGCGCGCTCATCGTATTCACGCGCTGGTACCTCGTGGACCCGCTGCTCTCGCTGCTCATCGCCCTCCTGATTGCCGCCGGCGCCTGGAGGATCCTGCGTGAGACCGTGGACATTCTCATGGAGAGCACCCCCAAGGGTGTGAATCTGGCTCAACTCGTGCGCGACATCGTGCGCGAACCCGGCATCGCCGACGTGCATGACCTGCATGTCTGGTCCATCGCGGGTGGGATGCGCGCGCTCTCCGCGCACGTCCAGGCGCAAGATTGCCACCTCAGCGACTGTGACATGCTGCTCGCCAGGCTCAACCGGCTCCTTCAGGAGAAGTACAGCATCGCCCACTCCACCATTCAGCTCGAATGCTCTGGCTGCGACACAAGCGACCTGTACTGTACGCTCAGCCCCGAAGGCGCGGCGATCCACGATCACGCGCATGGCGTGCATGGCACGCACGCCGATGGATCGGCGGACGACACAGGCGCACCGCGGGCACAACCCACGTCGCGCACATAACAAAACCCCTCACCAGCTGCGGTGAGGGGTTACTTGGTGGAGACGAGGGGGCTCGAACCCCTGACCTCGACAGTGCGATTGTCGCGCTCTCCCAGCTGAGCTACGTCCCCTGGGCAGCACGAGTATATCACGCCCGTGCGGTGCACTGCAAGGGGCAGGCGGCGAATACCTCCCGCGTGCTGGGGTGTCCAGCGTCCCCCAGGACCGGCTGGGCCAGGACAGGTGGCCCAGCCGGTGGTAGAGGGCCACGGTACCTGCGATAATGGCGCGGATGGGTCATGCCTGGATGGGAAGGAACGGAGCGCTCGCGGATGCTGGCACACGTGCTCGTTCTGGCGAGCTATCGGGGGCGTGGCACCGCGTCGCCCTTGCTGGCGTACACCGTCCCGGCCGGACTCGCCGGCCAGCTGCGGCCGGGCCAGCTCGTGTCAGTCCCAGTCGGCCCGCGCTTGCTGCCTGGCATCATCTGGGCGCTGGACGAACTCGACGGCACGCCACCTGATCCTGACCGCGACGTCTCTGGCCCAACTGGCGCGGCGGATCACCTCATGGCGACAGAGCCACGCGATGTGGCCGCGCTGCTCGATCCCACTCCGCTGCTGGGTCCCGAGCGGCGCGCGTTGGCGGCATGGCTCGCCGACCGGTATGGTTGCGCGCTGGCGACGGCCGCCCAGTTGATGCTGCCGCCTGGTCTACTGCACCGCACGCGTGTCGTGTTGCGCCCTGCCCCTCCCGATGTGGCGCCGTCCGACTCCGCCGAGGACGCCATGACAGGCGACACCCAACAGGTCCCCCCGCACGATGCGTTGCCCTCTGGACCCATCCGCGATGAAGCGGCCGTGCTGGGCGCGCTCCGCGATCGCGGCCAGCTCGACGTGCGCGTGCTGGGTGACACGATGGGCAGCGCGCGAGCCCGGGCGGCCGTCGCCGCGCTGCTCGCGACGGGCGCGGCCTCGCGCGAGGCGCTGGGGCCCGCGTCGCTGGCCGTCGGGCGGCGTGAGGCGCGCCTGCGGCTTTCTGGCACGGAGAACGATCTGGCGGCGTGGCGCGCGGCGGCGCGGACGCGCCTCGATGCGCTCGCGGTCGCCGTCCCCCAGGGCGCAGCCAGCAGCGCGGCGCCCTCTCCCCGCCGCAAGGAAGAGCGCGAGGCCGAGCGCCTCTTGCGCCAGCTCGCCGTGCTCGACGTCCTCACTCGCCCCATGGCACCCGCTCCGGTCAGCACCGCCGGCGGCGCCTGGCGGCTCAGTGAGATGCGCCGCTTGACGCGCGTCACTCCCGCGGCCCTGGCAGAGCTGGAGCGCGCGGGCCTGGTCGCGGTCGAGGTCGCCGACGTCTGGCACGATCCACTGGCCGGGCGCCACATCCCACACAACCGTCCGCTCCCGCTGACCGCCGCGCAGCAAGCGGCACTGCGCGCCATCCTGGCGCCCCGGCAAGCACATGACTCGGGCGTCGTGCTGTTGCACGGCGTCACCGGCAGCGGCAAGACCGAGGTCTACCTCCAGGCACTGGCGGCCCACCTGGCCGCCGGGCGGCGCGGCATCGTGCTCGTCCCCGAGATTGCCTTGACCCCGCAAGCGGCGACGCGCTTCGCGGGCCGCTTTCCCGGCCGGGTAGCGCTGCTCCACAGCGGCCTGACCGATGCCGAGCGGCTCGACGAGTGGCGCCGCATTCGCGCGGGTCTGGTCGATGTGGTGATCGGCTCGCGCTCAGCCTTGTTCGCGCCCGTCGAGCGGCTTGGCCTGATCGTCGTGGACGAGGAGCACGAAACCGCGTACAAACAGGACGAGCGCGCGCCCACATACCATGCGCGCGACGTGGCCGTGGAGCTAGGCCGCATCACCGGCGCCACGGTCGTGCTCGGTAGCGCGACGCCTTCCGTCGAGTCCTTCTGGCAGGCCCAACGCGGCGCCTATGCCCTCGTGGAGCTGACGGAGCGAGCGCCCTCTGGGGGCACGGGTACGCCGGGTGAGCTGCCTCCCGTGACGGTGGTGGACCTGCGGGCGGAGCTGCGCGCGGGCAACACCAGTATCCTCGGCCGGCAGCTGCAGACAGCGCTCGCGGAGACGCTCGCGGCTGGGCAACAAGCGGTGCTGTTCCTGAACCGGCGCGGCATGGCGAGCAGCGTCATCTGTCGTGAGTGCGGCTATGTGGCGCTCTGCCGGCGCTGTGATGTGCCTATGACCTATCACGCCAGCGAGCGCGGATTGATCTGCCATTACTGCGGGAACCATCAGCCTGCCCCGCGCGTCTGTCCGCACTGCTGGAGCGCCAGCATCCGCTACTTCGGCCTTGGCACCGAGCGGGTGGAGGCCGCCGTAAAGCGGCTCTACCCGCGCGCGCGCGTGCTGCGCTGGGACCGCGACACGGCACGCTCGCGTCTGGCACACGAGGAGCTGCTGGCGGCGTTCGCCGAGCGGCGGGCGGATGTGCTGGTGGGTACGCAGATGATCGCCAAAGGGCTGGACCTGCCCGCGGTGACGCTCGTGGGCGTGGTCTCGGCAGACATCGCGCTCTATCTGCCCGACTTTCGCGCCTCCGAGCGCGCTTTCCAGCTGCTGACCCAGGTGGCTGGCCGCGCGGGTCGCGGCGAGTTGGCCGGGCGGGTCATCGTGCAGACGTTCAATCCCGATCACTTCTGTATCCAGGCGGCGGCGCGCCACGACTACCATGACTTCTATACCGCCGAGGTCATCGCTCGTGAGCGGTATGGCTATCCGCCGTTCCGGCAGCTGGTCAAGCTCACCTACACCCACACCGATCGCTACCATGCTCAGGTCGAGGCGACCATCCTGGCGGACCACCTGCGCCGCATCATTCGCGACCGGGCGCTGGAGCAAACGGACGTCGTTGGTCCGGCGCCCGCTTTTATGGAGCGCCTGCGCGGGCGTTACCGCTGGCAGCTCATCGCGCGTGGACCTGACCTGCGGCCGCTGCTGCACGCGCTGAGCGACGATACCCTGCCCCGCGGCTGGGCACTGGACGTCGATCCATCCAGTACGCTGTAGCCCACTCCCTGGGCGCGGCACGTGCGGTATACTGCCGAGGAACGATGCGGCATTGGGCCCGCGATGGAGCGGCCGATTTCGATGGGGATAGAGAAACACGATGAGCACACACATAGTCCACAAGGGCGCCCACGGCCAGAAGGCCGGCGAGACGGTCTACGAGCGATACATCCGCACCGAAGAGCTGCTTCGGCTGCAAAAGCCTGAGGACGAGCGGCTCCATCCGGACGAGCTAACGTTTCAGGTGGTCCACCAGACGTTCGAGCTGTGGTGGAAAGTCACGTCGCAACAGTTGGGGGCCGCCGGTGACTGGCTCAAGTCCGGCCACGCGGCCGAGGCGACGCACGCGCTGCGGCGTGCGGTGGCTCACCAGGAGCTGCTGCGCCAGGTCCTGCGCCAGCTCGAAAGTGTCTCGCCCTCCGCGTTCCTGACGATTCGGACTGGCCTGGGCAACGGCAGCGGAATGGATTCACCAGGCTTTCGGGCCATTCAGCGCGTGGCTCCCGCCGTCTGGGAAGCCTTCGCGGGCGCCCTGGAGCGCGCCGGATTGACGCTCGAAGAGGTGTACCAACAGCAGGCGCGACACTTCCTCTGGCACGAGTGCGCCGAGGCGTTGCTGGACTTTGACGAGCAGTTCCATCTGTTCCGCGCGGCCCATCTGAAGCTGGCCGAGCGCAACCTGGGCATGCATGCCGTCGGCACGGGGGGCACTGAGATGAGCGCGCTCGAGCAAACGCTGCGCGACTTGCTGTTTCCCGAGCTGTGGCAGGTGCGTGATCAGCTGCTGGCCCGCTGGCTGGAGCAGCAGACGCAACACGACGACAGCGGCCCACGCACCGCTGGTGGGCACTGAGCTACGCCTCGACCAGCGCGTCCTCTTCCACCAGCACCGTCTCTCCGGCGCGCTTCTCGATGTGAATGACGCTGTCGAGCCCCTGTTCGAAGGTGTCGTCGTGGCTGATGACGATCAGCTGATCGAAGCCGTGGACCCGTCGCAGCTGCTCGGCGAGATTGCTCCGCCGCTCGCCGTCCATGTTCTGCGTCGGCTCATCGAAAAAGGCGATGTCCAGCCGCGACAGATTGCGCAGCAACGCCAGCCGCACGGCCAGCGCCGCGCTCATCTGCTCGCCTCCGCTGAGCTGTGCGAAGCGTCGTTCCTGTCCGCTGCGCCGCAAGACGATTTCGTAGTCGTCCTCCCACGAAAGCTGCGCCGAGCGATCCCCCATGATCTCGCCAAAGATGCGATTGGCCTCCGTGGAGATCTGGCGCAGCAGGGCGCGCATCACAAAGGGGCCGGCTTCTTTGATCGTGGCGCGAAACTGGTCGAGCATCTGGAACAGCTCGCCCAGCGTGGCGCGTTCCGTGCGCGCGGCCGCCAGATCCGCCAGGAAGCCTTCCGCGCGGGCGATATCCGCCTCCTGGTCGGCGATCTGTTCCTGCAGATACTTCAGCTCCTCGGCAGCCCGGCTCAGCTCCGCGTGCAGGACGCTCGCGCGTTCCGTCACCTCGCGCAGCGCTGTCGCGTCGAACGCCGCGAGCGCCTGAGCATACGCCGCAGCCGCGCGCTCGTGCGCCTGAGCAGCGGCTCGTGCCTGCGCCTCGGCCGCCGCTAACGCGGCACGACGCTCTTCGAGCCGACTGGCGCTCTGGACGTGTTGGAGATAGCGCAGATGGCCAGGGGTGCTGGCACCCACCTGGGATTCGAGTCTGGTCACTTCCTCATCCAGTCCCGCGAACGGCGCGAGCGCTTCATCGGCCTGGGCCAGACGTGCCGCCGCGGCCTGGCGTGCCGTCTCCTGACGCGCCAGCTCGGCCTCGATGGTGGGGCGCTCTCGGGCCAGCCCCTCGGCGCGCGCCGCGGCGCTCTGAGGGTCGCCGAGCGCGGCCAGCGCCTCATCCGTCGCCGCGAGCGCGGCGGGGGCGGACTCTAGCCCAGCCACCAGCTCCCGCGTCTGCCCCAGCTCGTGCTCCACCCCGGCCAACTGCCGCATATTGGCGGCCAGTCCGTCTTGGAGCGGCCCCAGCTCCTGCAGATGCCGGTCCGCCTGCGTGCTGCGCTCCAGCAGCACACGCGCCTCGCGCAGCGCATCGTCGCCGCCCAGGCCCTCGAGCGAGGCCGTCAGCTCGTCCTGCTCAGTGGTCAGTGCCGCCAGGCGCTCGTCCAGGTCCGTCACCGCTTGCACAGCCTGCTCGTGCATCCTGCGATAGTCGTCGAGACGGGCATAGTACTGCGCCGCTTTGCGCGCCTGCTCCAGCTCCGGCACCAGTATGGTGAGCCGCTGCTGGATCGGCGTCAGGGCCTCCATATCGCGTGCGATCATCTGGTCGAAGTACGCTTCGAGACTGCTCATGCCCCGCTGACGAATATTGAGGCACGGCTCGCGCAGGAACGGGCACTGCCCCCCGACCGACTGCGTGCGCGAGTCCCGATGGTGCTCGATGGTCGCCTCGATACGTGCAGCCTCGCCGCGCAGCCGCAGTTGCTCATCCTCTAAGGTGGGGCAGCGCTCCGCTAACTCACGAGCCGCGATGAGCTTATCCACGTTCGCACGAGCCTTGGCCTCGCTCGTGGCGGCGGCCCCGCGTTTGGTCGTGAGGTCGCGCTGGTCCCCCGCGATGGCCAGGAGTCGTCGCTGACGCTCGGCGCGAGTAGCCATGGCAATCTGCAGGCTCTCCACGCGCGCGCGCCGCTCGGCAAGCGCATCGGCCTCTGGCCGCTCCTTCTCGATGGCCTCGATGCGAGCTTGCGCGTTGGCGACCTGCTTGGCCAGCGTGGCGGAGTCCTTCTCGCGCGCGACCAGTGCCGCCCGGGCATCCTTCAATCGGGCCACGTCGCGCATCAACCGCTCGCGGTCCTGTGCGAGCGTTCGTTGGCGCTCGACCAGCGGCGCCAGCTCCCGCATGCGCCGCGCGGCCTCCGCGGCGCTTTCCAGGCGACGGCGTGTGTTCTCCACGTCGCTCGTGGCCGCGGCGAGCGCTCGATCGAGGTCCGCGCGCTGGCGCAGCCGGTAGTCGCGCACTTTCACCCGCTCGCGTGCCTGCACCAGGCTCGCCTGCGCACGGTCGTGCGCTTCGTGGTCGGCGCGCGTGGACGCACAGATGCGCGCGGCCGCTTCGGCCTCTTCCACCTGCGCGCGGGCCGACTCGGCGGCACGTTCGGCGCCCTGCAGCGCTACATAGGCTACATCGCGCCCGCTCTCCCGCTCCTTCGCCTCTCGCTCGCGCGCGAGCAACGCATCGCGCTGGGTTGTGGCGACTTCGAGCTGGCGTTGTGTTTCGGCCAGGTGCGAGCCCAGCTCGCGCTCACGCTCGCGCTTCGCTGAGAGGTCCGTCCGCCAGGCGTCGAGCTGCCCGGTTTCCCGCTCCAGTCGCTCGATGACGCCATCCTGATCGCGCATGGCCTCTTGCAGGTACGACCGCGTGTCGCGCAGCTTCTCGGCGGCGCGGCTGAAGTCTTCCACCTGGAGCAGTGCGTCGAACTTCCGCTTGCGGTTGGCCGCCGTGAGCAAGAAATCCGCCGTGAGCGCGCCCTGCGGCACACCCAGCGCATCATTGAAGAGGGCATCGAGGGCAATATCGCCTTCGATCCGCAGATGCCGGCGCAGAAAGTCGAGGACGTCGGCCTTCTGCTCGGCGGGGCGATGGTCCAGCTCCGGGTCGTACACAAACCAGACGGGCGCCGCCCCGGCCCGGCGCACCACCTGATACTCACGATCATCCTCACCGGAGCGAAAGCTCACCGTGACCTGCCCGCTGCGCTCACCTTCGCGGATGAATTGCCCCTGGGAGTACGGCAGGGCATCGAAGAGCGCCCAGCCAATCGCTTCAACCAACGTCGACTTGCCGGCGCCGTTGTAGCCGCGGATAGCGGTGGTACCCCGCCGCAGCGTGACGGAAGCGAAGCGATAGCTCTTGATGTTTTGGAGCTCGACGCGAGTGATGAGCACGGCTCCCTGCCTGTTCTGCACGGAAGATGATACGGCACCCTCGCCGCATCGGTCGCGCCAGGGCCGCGGAATGAGGGGAGCAACGAGTGGGGCCAATTGGCCCTTCCGCGAGGGCGGGGCAGAAACGGAAAAACGGGTGCTAGAACAAAGGTCTGACCATCCCATTATAGCATGGAAGCCGAACACCGCTGACACGCGTGTCCAGGCCGGCTATGGGAAGTCCCCGCTCTCTGTGATACTCTGGCTGGAGCAGCATGATCTCCGGTTTCGGCGGACGCGTAGCCGCGCCGCATGCGTCCAGTAGGCACTCCTTCCCCTGGGTCGCAATGGGGCAGACGAGGAACGGGAGGTGACGATGACCAGAACATTCGTCGCGGTCGATCTGGGCGCTGAGGCGCGCACCTACCTGGCACGCGAGATCGCGCGGCTCAGCCGCGCGCTGCCCTCAGTGCGCTGGACCAATCCCGAGAGCCTGCACCTTACGCTGGCCTTCCTGGGCGAGCTGGACGACGAACGGCTGGCACTGGTTGAAGCCGCTGCGCGAGAAGCGGCGCGGGCGGTCAAGCCGTTCACGCTCCATGTAGCAGGACTGGGGACGTTCGGGCGTCCCTACGCGCCGAGCGTCGTTTGGGCAGGTGTGTCGGGGAACGTGCGGCGGCTCATCGCGCTCCATGTGGCGCTCGCCGCCGAGCTTGAAGCGCGCGGGTTCCCGCACGAGGCGCGGCCGTTCTCGCCGCATCTGACGCTGGCCCGGTTGCGCGCGCCCTTGACCGCGCCGGAGCTCGGCCGCCTCACGAGTCTGCTCGGTCCCACCGCGAAGGACTCACCACAGGCTGAAGTCCCCATCCCCGTCGACCATATCGATGTCATGAAGAGTGAGCTACTGCGCCCCGCCGCCCGCTACACGTGCCTACGGTCCGTCGCACTGGATGGCGGCCACGACACCGCGGACTAATGGACAGGCAACTCACTTGGCTCGGGAGGTCCCCGCCCAATGCGCGCCGACCGTTTACTCTCTCTTCTCCTCCTGCTGCAAACCCGCGGGCGCATGACCGCGCGCGAGCTGGCCGAGCGGCTGGAGGTTTCCGAGCGTACCATCTACCGCGATGTGGGCGCGCTGAGCGTGGCCGGCGTGCCCATCTACTCTGAGCGCGGCCCCGGCGGGGGCTGCGCGCTCATGGACGGCTATCGCACCAGCCTGACCGGCCTCACCGAAGCCGAGGCGCGCACGCTGGTCATCTCGGGCGCGCAAACGCCGCTGGCAGATCTTCGATTGGGTGGCGCGGTGGAGGCGGCATTGCTCAAGCTCCAGGCCGCGCTGCCGGCTCCGCACCGCGACGACGCGGAGCGCGCCCGCCAACGCGTCTACCTCGACCCGGCTGGCTGGGGTCAGCCGGATCACACCCCCCACTTGAGTACGATCGAGGCGGCGGTGTGGAGCGACCGCCGCTTGCGGATGGGCTATCGCAAGGGGAACGGGCAGCTGGCAGAGTACCTGGTGGATCCGCTTGGTCTGGTGGCCAAGGCGAGTGTATGGTACTTCGTCGGCATGGTCGAAGACGAGCTGCGCACGTTCCGCGTTTCGCGGGTACTGTCGGCGGAGTTGACGGACGAGCCGTGCCAGCGCCCGGGTGGATTCGATCTGGCTGCCTATTGGGCAGAGTCCAGCGCGCGGTTCAAGGCCACCTGGACCCAGTACCCCGTCACGCTACGCGTGTCGCCCCAGCTCATGGCCATACTGCCCCAGCTCTTCGGTGAAGGCGCCTACACGCTCCTCGAGCGCGCCGGGCACCCGGACGAGCATGGCTGGGTGACGCTGACGTTGACGTTCGAGTCGTATGACTCGGCGCTGGGCCGTGTGGCGAGCTTCGGCACGATGGCCGAGGTGCTGGAGCCAGTCGAGCTCCGTGAGGGCATCGTGGTGCTCGCCCGCGATCTTCTCACCTTCTACACGCGCAGAGTCGCGACGGCGAACGTGCCGGGCGCATGACAGGCCTGGGAACACCTCGCGCGCAATCGCCAGGACCGTTACGGCGCAGCGGCGGAGGGAAGCGGAGGGAACACGAACAGCAACGGCAACAGGAGGCACTGATGACAGTACATACGGTACGTGTGGAACACGATGGTCCCGTGACAACGGTGGTACTCAGCCGGCCCGAGGTGCGCAACGCGGTGGACCGCCATACTGCGGAGGCGCTGGCGGACGCCTTCCGCGCGTTCGATGCCGACCCGGACGCCTCCGTTGGGGTGCTATGGGGCGAACACGGACACTTCTGTGCTGGAGCCGATCTGAAGGCCATCGCCACGGGCGAGGCGAACAGGGTGGAAGGCGCGGGCGACGGCCCCATGGGCCCAACACGCATGCTGCTTGGCAAGCCGGTCATCGCCGCCATCTCGGGGTACGCCGTGGCCGGTGGCCTGGAGCTGGCCCTGTGGTGCGACCTGCGCGTGATGGAAGAGGACGCCGTAGTCGGCGTGTTCTGCCGTCGATGGGGCGTGCCATTGGTGGACGGCGGAACGGTGCGCCTGCCGCGGTTGGTCGGGCTCAGCCGCGCGCTGGATCTGATCCTCACGGGCCGGCCAGTGCACGCGGAAGAGGCGCTGGCGATTGGCCTCGCGAACCGTGTGGTGCCGCACGGGCAGTCACGTCAGGCAGCGGAGAGCTTGGCCCACGACCTGGCTCGCTTCCCTCAAACTTGTCTGCGTGGCGACCGGCTCAGCGCCTACGAACAGGTTGATCTGAGCTTCGATGCCGCGCTGGCCAATGAACTCCATCATGGCATCACGGCGCTGCGCGCGGAGGCAGTGGAAGGCGCGCGTCGCTTCGCGGGCGGAGCCGGCCGGCACGGCAGCTTCACGGCTGGCACCGACGATTCTGGTGACCCCGGCGCGCAGTGAATCGACGCGCGCACATACTGCCTCCCAAGGTGACGTGCCCAAGAGCCCATCACCACCTGGACGGCCGCTCGGTTTCATGCTACACTCGTCGCAATCCCAGCAGATGCACCCTCCCGGCGTGGGACCATGCTCCCAGGGCGCGTCTGTATGCCAGGAACCCGTGTCGCCCGTTTCGTCTGCCAGTGCCGCCGAGGTGTTATACCAAATCCGGTTGAACCGTTGCGTTCGCGCCGGGCGGGCGTCCACCGGACGCCCCTACGCACAGCGGAAGCAATCACCAGCATCTGGTATTATGGTCCGCGAGTGAGCGCCAGGAGCACGTCATGCCCGACCAACCCGCCCGCATAGAAGACGCCAATGGCGCTCAGCCGGACACAGCAACCGCCGAGCCACCCGCGCACGTAGATTCATCACGCTGGTTGTCTGGACCTGACGCAGACCCATTGCGGGAGCCGCCGTGGTTCGCGCGTCCGTCGGCCAGTCGCCTGGCCGGCCGTCCCATCAAGGTGACGCGGCCACTGGCACGACCACGCCGCTTCAAGCCTCTCACCACATGGCTGCGAGTGCGCAACAGTGTCGTGCTGGTCGGCCTGTTGGTCGGCATCTGGTTCACTGTCCTGGGCATTCGGAGCATTTCCGCACAGCTTTCCGGTGTGTCCCCATCCCTCACCCATCCGACACCCGTTCCCACCCACACGGCTACGCCCCAGCCGCGCCGCACGCCCACTCCACACCACAAGCCGTGAGCCAACCGGGCTACCCAGCGTCGTGCTCGCCGGAGCCAGAATGGTATACTGCGGGAGAGCGGGTGGCAGGTTGCCGTGGAGGGCGCCCGATCCTGCCACACTCGCAGCACCACTGGAGAGCGGGCCATGAGCGAAGGCATCGAGCTGGGGAAGATCGTCAAGTCGGATTCGCACGTCCGCTACATCTGCCAGGTCTTCGGCGCTGGCGAAGTGGCATCCCCGCCCCGTCCTGTGGACTATGCCTTCGGCAGCTTCGTGCGCGTGCCGCTGCGTGCGGGTCTCGCGACCGCGGATGTCGCTGCGCTGGCGGAGGGTCCACTACCGGGCAGCGACGCCTTGATCCCCGCTATCCACACAGGCACGTGGGCGGTGGGGGTCATCTACGACACGCTTCTGGTCAATCCAGCCTTCGGCTCGCTGGGTCCCCGTCTCTCCAACGAGGGACAGGTTGAGTTGTTCTCGCCAGACTACTTGTCGGAGCGCGCGGTGTTGGTGGCGATCCTGCTGCTCGGCACTCTGGAAACATCCCAGACGGGGGGACGACAGGCTCGGAGCAATGGATCAGGCCGCGGTCACCCAACGTACAGCGTACGCCACGGTGTGCCGCCCGTCGCGCCCGATCTGGGTGCGGTGGTATCCGCCCTCCCTGAGACGGATGTGCGCGCATTTCACTATTTCGCCGACGATGGGCTTCCCGGCGGCACCACGCCGTACCTGCACATGGGGTACCTGCCACACGTCGTGGCGCAGGAGAATCCCCTGCTGCCTATGGCCGTGCTCCATATCATCGAGCGCCTGGAGGGCATGTTTCCGGCGAATGCGGCGCTGCTTTCGATCGTCAAGCGCAACTTCGCCTGGCGTCTGAAGGTGCAGACCGCAGGCTAAGCGTGGTGGGACGCGACATCACCGCGCACGCCAACCGATCCGGCGCCGAGGAGGACATCCGATGAGAGCGAGCGTGACACCATGAGCGAGCGAGTGAACCGTCCAGTTGGCATCACGAAGGGGCCTGGAGAGACGATCCACGAATATACGTTCATCTCGCGTGATGAGCAGCGGCTCCTCAAGAACGGCGAGTACGTCTACTACGAGCTGGACGAGATGGCGTACGCCGACAACGCCGAGGGCACTGAGCGGCGCGTGTTGGGACGCATTCTGCGGCGCGTGCCGGTGCAGCTCTATCCTGATACGTTCCTCTCGGAGCCAGACGTGGCTCCCAGCCAGGTGGCCGCATTGGTGGGCTATGACGAGCGCGCCAACGACCTGTTCGAGCTGCACGTCGCCATCATGGGGTATTACGACCGGCAGCTGGGCACTTTCGTGAACCCGTGGATACCCCCCCAGTCGGGCACACCCATCTTTCTGGCCGACGACGCGCTGCTCACCGCGGTGCTCGGCAAGAAGCGCGCGGGCGCTATCGGCAGCGCGCACATCGGATCGCTCCTCACCCGGCCGGACAGCGCTGTACCCGTCGTACTGGATGTGAAAGAGCTGGTCAGCACCCATCTCGCGATCATTGCCAGCACGGGAGCCGGCAAGAGCTATCTCGCCAGCGTCGTCGTCGAGGAGCTGATGCGTCCCTATAATCGCGCCGCCGTGCTGATCGTGGACCCACATGGTGAGTACGGCACGTTACAAGAGCTGCCCAACCGCCCCGAATTCGGCGAGCACGAGGACGGCGCCGCTGGCAGCGGCAACGGCGTGCGGCCGCGGGGCCGAGCGCGTTACCATGCGCGCGCGAAGGTGTACCTCCACGACCAGGTCAAAGTGCGCCTCTCGACGCTCGATCTGGGCGACCTGCGCTACCTGCTGCCTGATCTGACCGAGAAGCAGCACTTCTTCCTGGGCCGCGCGTACAACAACCTGAAACGCGCCAAGAAAGGGCAGCCATGGTCCGCGGCCGAGCTAAAGCAGGCAGTGCTCGCCTTGACCAAGGAGAGCAACGAAGAGTACGGCGACGACAGCGGCAACAGCACGGCGGCCGCCCTTGGCTGGAAGATCGAAAGCCGCTTCGGCGACAACACCATGGTCTTCGATGCGTACCAGCACCTGGAGCTGCGCGAGATCTTCCAACCCGGCCAATGCACCGTGCTCCAGCTCAACGAGGTAGACGACCGCGACCAGCAAGTGATCGTGGCGACTTTGCTGCGCCGGCTCTACAACGCGCGCCTGAACACAGAGCGCGGAAAGGTTCATCCTGGGGACGAACAGTACCTCCCCTATCCCGTGTTCGTGCTCGTCGAAGAGGCCCACCATTTCGCCCCCCATGGCCAGGAGGTGGTCAGCACGCGCCAGCTCAAGCAGGTGCTGGCGGAAGGCCGCAAGTTCGGCATCGGCGTCGGTTTGATCAGCCAGCGACCGGGGAAGTTAGATCCGGATGTGCTCAGTCAATGCTTGACGCAATGCATCATGCGTATCGTCAACGATGCCGACCAGCAAAGCGTGGCCACCGCCGTCGAGGGCGTTGGACGTGACCTCCTCGACAATCTGCCCGCGCTCTCCAAGGGACAGGCTATCGTCGCCGGCAGCGCCGTGAACACGCCGTTGATCTGTCGCGTGCGCTCGCGCATGACGCCTCATGGTGGCGAGAGCAAGGATGCCCCTGCCGAGTGGCAGCGCCACTTCGGCGCTGATCTGGTGGCCAGCCGGGCGCGTGAGGCGGCCCCACTGGCCCGCGACGACAAGCCATTCTCGCTCTTCAAGCAGTGACCCGAGCGCGCGGACGACGTCCCGACCGGTGACCGGGCCGGTGGAGCGCCCGCTAGCCTTCGTTGCCAATGCAGTAGCCTGCCGTGCCCACGGGATCTTCGAATGCCCAGGCGATCGTCCAGTACGACTGGCCCAGGGGATGGCCAATGCCGATCAGGAGATAATGGCCGTCGTTGCCGTCGAAGCCGATGAGCTGCGAGACCGGCGTGGACGCGGCATAACACAGATGGATGGACAGCTCGTAGTCTGAACCCTGGCCCCACGGGTTCCCATTATGCACTGACTTCTGCAACTGGTTGGCGGAGTCCGGCATGAGCATGTGGGCGCCGATGCCTGGCGACTGCAGGCTGAAACTGGGACTCAACAAAGGCTGCACGCGCGTCCACTGCCCACTCGTGATGGCCCCCGCCACCCGCTGCCGGAAGGCGCCAAGATCGCCAATTATCACGGGCGTGGGCCCAGGCGTGAGCGTCGGAGTGGGGGGCAGCGTTGCCGTGGGGGTGGTGGCCGCTTTCGTCGCCGTGGGCGTCTGTTGCGACTGGGCGCTGGAGGGTGAGCCACAGCCCGCCAGCACGAGCACGACCAACGTTCCCGCGGCTAGCGTCACCAGCCAGCGCCCGCGCCGCGCGGCGTGGTCGCGATGCCGCCAACTGAGTGCCGCGTGGTTCTGACAGCCCCGCCTCGTCATCCCGCCTTCTCCCTGCGCGCCTGCCTGCGCTCCACTCAACGCGGCCCGCTCTCGATGCCGCCGCCCTGCCAGTATAACGGCGGAGTGGTCGAAGCGCAACAGGAAGTCTGCCTCAAGTCCCGTTGCTGCCGCACGATACCCCCGGGCGAGATCCACCGCGCGAGAGCGTCCAGCAGCGCCAGGTGCCGAGTATGCGCCTATACTTTACATTTGACAGCGTCTCCTGACGACGGCTATACTCTGCGTGGGATGCGAGCGGCATAACCTCGCCCTGGACACGGTGCCCGTCCAGCCGAAATGGAGTCGAATCGCGTGCTGGTTGATACTCATGCTCATCTGCAGACCTCGCGGTTCGATAGCGATCGTGCCGCGGTTATCGCCGCTGCATTCGCCGACGGCGTGGGGCGGTTGGTAGTCCCGGGTGTGGACGTGGAGAGCAGTCGCGCGGCCATCACACTCGCCGCAGGCTATCCAGGGCGTGTCTTCGCCGCCGTCGGCACGCACCCCCACGACGCGCACACGCTCGACGCGGCCGCACTGGAGGCCGAGCGCGAGCTGGCGCGCTCCCCAGAGGTGGTCGCTATCGGCGAGATCGGCCTGGACTTCTACCGTGACTTATCGCCGCGCGACGAGCAGCGTGCGGCGCTGGTGGCGCAGCTGACGCTCGCTCGCGACCTGGGTCTGCCGGTGATTCTCCATAATCGCGACTCGCACACGGAACTGGTGGCGCTGCTGCGCAGCCACGGCGAGGGCGTAGGTGGTGTGTTTCATTGCTTCATCGGCAACCAGGCCATGGCGCGCGACGCGTTGGATCTGGGGTTCTACCTGTCATTTGCTGGACCGCTCACCTATCCACGTAACACTGAGCTTGCCGAGGTCGCGGCATGGGCTCCACTGGATCGGCTGCTGGTGGAAACCGATAGTCCGTATCTCGCGCCACAGCCGTTTCGCGGCAAGCGCAACGAGCCGCGCCATGTCACGGTGACGGCCCGGCGCCTGGCCGAGCTGCGCGGGCTGTCCTACGAGGAAGTCGCTCAGGTGACCACCCGTAATGCCGCCGCACTCTTTCATCTGCCCGCTCTACCCGAGAAGGATGACCCCACATGCGCCTCTTCGATACCCTGAGCCAACAGAAGCACACGCTGACGCCGCTCGGCGAGAGCGTCACGCTCTACGTCTGTGGCATCACCCCTTATGACACGACACACCTGGGCCATGCCTTCCTGAACAGCGTGTTCGACACCCTCGTGCGTACGCTGCGGTGGGAGGGGCAGCCCGTCAGATACGTACAGAATGTCACCGACATCGACGACGACATCCTGCGCAAGGCGAAGCAAGTGGGGTTGGCGTGGGATGAGCTGGCACGTCGCGAGACCGAGCGCTATCTGAGCGACCTGCGCGCGCTGAACGTCGCCATGCCCGACTTCTACGTCCGCGCGAGCGACGAGATCCCACGCATCATCGAGTTGGTGGGAGCCCTGCTGGCCAACGGACATGCCTACGAGCGTGACGGCTGGGTCTACTTCCGTGTGGCCAGCGATCCGAGCTTCGGCCAGCTGGCGGCGGCCGGCGGCTACGTCGGGTATGACACGTGGCTGCGCACCGCGAATGAGCGCGGGAATACGCCGGACGACCCGCGCAAGGACGATCCATTGGACTTTGTGCTGTGGCAGGCGCAAGGGGAAGGTGAGCCAGGATGGAATAGCCCGTGGGGCATGGGCCGGCCCGGCTGGCACATCGAGTGTTCTACCATAGCCGTTGACTACCTGGGGCCACGCATCGACATCCACGGCGGCGGCGCCGATTTGATCTTCCCGCACCACACGTGCGAGATCGCCCAGTGCGAGAACGTCACCGGCCAGCGGCCGTTCGTGGGGACGTGGATGCATGTGGCGATGGTGCGCCAGGACGGTGAGAAGATGAGCAAGTCGCTGGGCAACCTGACGCGTGTGGGCGACCTGCTGCCGAAGTATACCGGCGATCACATCCGACTGCTCTTGCTCAGCTCACACTACCGGCAGGAGTGGGAGTACCACCCCGAGGATATGGCGCGCGCGGCCGCGCGCGCGGAGACACTGCGCCGCGCCATCCTGACCGGGCACGACCAGCCCGCCGCGGCCGCCGAACAGGGCGCAGCCGCGGCCGCGGCGCGCGCGGAGGTGCGCGCGGCGCTCGACGACGATCTGGACACCCCCCGAGCGCTGCGTGCGTTGGAGGCGCTAGCCGGCACCCTGTTGCGCGGCCGCGTTCCTGGGGGCGTAGCCACGCTGCGAGAGCTGGCGGGTGTACTCGGCCTGCGACTCGGCTCGGCGCCCAGCACACCGTCCGGGGCCTCGGTAGCCGAGAGCATTTCGGCGCATGAGGGATAACGTGTCCGCGTCGCAGCAATGAAGCCGAACACGAGAGAGTCCGGTGTATCGCCGGACTCTCCCTTGTACGTCAACCAAACAGCCGCGCGGCGGGTGGCGCATCACGCCTGGCGCCATGGCCTGCCGATGACCTCGCGGCCGCCCAGATAGGGACGCAGCGCCTCGGGTATGCGGACGGTTCCGTCGCGCTGCTGATGGTTCTCCAGCAGGGCGATGATCATGCGCACCGAGGCGAGAGCGGTGTTGTTCAGCGTGTGGACGTAGCGCACCACACCATCGGCATCACGATAGCGCAAGTCCGCGCGTCGTGCCTGGAAGTCGTGGAAGTACGAGTCCGAGTGCGTTTCGCGGTAGCGTCCCTCCGAGGGAATCCAGCACTCGATGTCGTAGCCCTTGACCTTGGCGTCGCCCAGGTCGCCGACGCAGATGTTGAGCACACGATAGGGCAGCTCCAGGGCCTGGACGAGCTCCTCCGAGTTCGAGAGCAGCTCTTCGTGCCAGCGAACCGACTCGGCATGGTCGTTGCGGCACATGATATATTGCTCGACCTTGAAGAACTGGTGCACGCGCATGATGCCGCGGGTGTCCTTGCCGTATGTGCCGGCCTCACGGCGAAAGCATGGCGAGTAGGCGACATAACGCACCGGAAGATCCTGCTCGCGCAGAATCTCGCCGGTGTGCATGCCCGTAATCGAGACCTCGGCCGTGCCGACCAGGTACAGGTCGTCATCCTTGAGGGCATAGGTCTGGTCGCGCCCGCGAGGGAATTGGCCGTTGCCAATGAAGCAGTATTCCTTGGCCATCGCCGGCACGCTCAGTGGCGTGAAGCCCTTGCGCACGATATGCTGCAGCGCAAACTGCATCAGCGCCTGCTCCAGGAAGACGGCGTCGCCTTTGAGGATGTACGAGCGCGAGCCAGCCACCTTCGCCGCACGCTCGAGATCGAGCATGTCCAGGCCGCGCATCAGCGTCACATGGTCCAGCGGCTCGAAGTCAAACTGGCGCGGCGCGCCCACGCGCTTGATCTCGACGTTGTCTTCCTCGCCAGCGCCGTCCGGCACGCTGGGGTCGGGAATGTTGGGGACCAGCAGCATGAGCTCGTAGAGCTGGGCTTCCAGCTCGCGCTCGCGCGGCTCCAGCTCCTTGAGTGCCGCGGCGATGGCGCGGCCCTCGTTGATCACGCGCTCGCGCGCCGCGGGATCGGCGCCCACTTCGCGTATCAGCTTCGAGAGACGGTTTTGCTCGGCGCGCAGGTCTTCGGCGCGGCGGCGCACTTCGCGCAGCTCGGCGTCGGTCGCCAGCAACGCGTCCAGGTCAAACTCCGCGTGGCGGCGGCGCGCGACGTCGCGGATGAGGTCGGGGTGTTCGCGAATGAACGCCAGGTCCAGCATGATGGCATCTCCTCCCGTCGAATGCTCGACAAAATACAAGCGCCGCCCATCGCTCAGGACGGGCGGCGCTCTGCCACCGTGGTGCCACCTTGATTCACCGTGCGCCGATCCATTGAGGATGAGCGGTCCACGGCCTCATTTGCCCCGTAACGTGGAGTGAACGTCCCGTCTTACTGCGCCGGGCTCAGCGCGGCGGTTGGGCGGGAGGCGCACGAGGGGATTTCAGCCGGTTGGGCTGCCGCGTCGCACCGACCCGCGGCTCTCTGGGTGTCTCTCCGGCGTACTCGTCTCGCGCGATGCCACGATTTCGTGTTGCCAACCTGAGCATAGCATGTGGCGCGGGAGGATGTCAAAGACGTCCGGCACGTACCAATCGTGCGGCGCTGTCTTACGCCGCGGGCTCCTCCGGCTGCGAGCACGCGGCCGGGCGTGCCGGCTGAGGAGCGCGCAGATCGTTCACCAACACGTCAATGGCCTGCCAGCAGCGTTCCCGTTCGTCCCGCACAGCAGCGGGATGCGGAGCCGAGGCGCCTGGCTCAGGCGGCTGCGGATCGTCGCCATGAGTATGCCACCGCAGCCACTCGCGAGCGGCCTCCGCCCATACTTCGCTCTCTGACCGGCCTGTCGCTCTGGCGGCCTCGGTCATCGCGCGCAAGAGTGTTGGTGCCATCGGCAGCTCGGTGCGCTCGGGCGCAGTCGTGGCCCCTCGTCGCGTGACATCGGCCGCGACCGTCTCCACCTGCCGCGCTCCACTCCTGGATGGACGCGCCCATCCCCAGATAGGGGCAGCCGTTGCCGCACCCAGGCGCGCATGCGCGCCCGCTTCCGGCGACCATGCATGCGCTAGCTGGCCAGCCTGAGCTGGCCGCGGCGCACGGCTCGCCTCGCGAGCGATGCTGTGGGCGAGCCATGGACCAACCACCTCGCCGGCGGTTCCAGCGAGACGCTGCTCGCCGAACAGCATAGGCCACTCTGTGCTCGTCGTCGTCTGACGCATAGATCTGCTCCCTCCCGGCTTGCTCTAACCAAAGTGCGTTGTTTGGGCTCGGCGTGAGTGTCGCGCGCCGGCTGCCGTACTTCGAACACAGGTTCTAGAACACTTGTTCTAGTATACATCCGTGAGCGCTCCATGTCCAGGGAGGGGCCGCACACAGGACTTTCTGCCCCCCGCGCACAATACAAGAAAAACACACGGGAGGACTGCTCAGGCCGAGGGGGAATACGCCTGCGCACGTAGGGGCACTTGACCAAACAGCGTCCGATGATGGACAATGGCCGCCGGTGCGCGAGTTGTAGCGGGTCATGGAAAGCTTGAGCTGGAGAAGCCGCGCTGCGTGGCATATTGCCGCGTGCTCATGCGGCCGCTCGGGGGATCACGTGCCGTGCCAGGGTTGTTGAGGAGCCGAGGAGGGGGGAGGGGGCGCCCAACCGCATCCGTGCGGTCGGGCCGCCCGCAAAGCGACCACACTACCTATGCGTCCGTGGAAGCCGAATTTCCTGCCGGCTGTGCTCTCGAATGGCCGAGGGGAAGATGGGATCCTGCTCCGTCTTCGATCTGAGTATAGCCGTGCATCCACTGCGTGTCCCCACGGATATCCGTAGGTTTTTGGTGACAGTTTGTTCACCATCGCGTGGTGCGCTCGCAGCTTCCTCGCGCGACCTCAGCCTGGCGTGGCACCGGCGAACGGACCCATGCGACTGGTCCAAGCGTGCCTGTTAGCCTTGCTCGCTCGTCTCAACCATACACGGCGCATATCAGCGTGGCGCGAGCGTCCGATGCGCGATGTGCTCGTGTGCGTTGCGTCACGTCCGGCCAGCCCGGAGGTCACAAGAAGACTATGGATGCAATCGCCGGTTCTGGCAGCTTCGCGCTCTTTGGCATTCGGGTGGACTCCGCGACACTTGCCCATGCCACGCTGGCTATCTGGGAAAGCGCGAACTCGCGTGCTGGAACGCGCGTGGTGCTGGCTGACCTCTGGACGCTGCTGCTGGCTCAGCGCGAGTACGAGATGTGGGAGGCGCTGTCCGCGGCCGATTACGTGCTGCCGCTCGGAGACGACGCCGTGATCCGCCGGATGGCGCTACGGCAGCGCCGGCCAGTCATTCAGCCAGATCTGCTGCTGTTCGACCTGCTGGATGCCGCGGCGCGCAGCGAGAAAGCCGTGGTGGTCTGCTCCCCCAGCAGCGAAGTGTCGGCGGACCTGGCCCTGGTGCGGGAGATCTGGCCCCAGCTTAGGATCACCGGGGTCAGCCGCGGCGACGGCGACCAACTGGAGCCTGACAGCAAGATCCTGCGCTCCATCAATGCCGTCGGCCCAGAACTGCTGATCATGGGAGGCGACTCGCCCTGGCAAGAGCGTTGGACCTTTGCGCACCGCGATGACCTGGACATCGGTGCCGTCCTGCATGTGCCCACCCTCTATACGGCGATGGCAGCCATTGGGCATCGGGCGGGCCTGGCAGTGACGAGTGTCCATCGCCTGCGCAGGCGCGCGGCTGTGGAGCGCGCCATAGCCACGACCATCGCTCCGGTCGCCAATGCGTCCGCGCAGGCGATGGGCGAGTGGCTGCAGACTGCGCGCGAGGGCATCTCAGGATGGTCAGACGTGCTGCAGGCCGGCCGGCCCCCCGCTCCGATGCGACGGCTCAAGGCGCTGCCCGCGCCGCGGAATCGCCACGTGGCGATACGCGTGCATGCCTGGGAAGACGCGGAGGACAGTGGCTCGCGCTGGATGGGGACCTCGCCACTGGCGCGGCTGGGACCGCCACGACAGCCTCCCGCGCTGCCATCCCCCGAGGACGAAGACTCCTGGGGCGCACAGCCCACCACACAACTCTCGCTCAGCCAACTGGGCCTGGCTAACGACGGGTCGACCGTGGTTTCGGGCTATCTCGTGGAGCGCCAGAAGAACGCCAGCAATCCAGATGACGCCGCCGCGCACGGATCACCGGGCGCGGGCATGGACACGGGCGCGGGCATGGACA
>CAYQFU010000023.1:0-8964 GCA_964416775.1 uncultured Ktedonobacterales bacterium | reverse complement strand
CGGGCGCGGGCATGGACACGGGCGCGGGCATGGACAGCGCGACGCCACCACGGCAGTCGCTCGCCACTGACGCTGGCGATCCTCCATCCAGCCCGGAGAACGCGGATGCTGCGCTGCCGCTGGTCCCCACCACCAGACTCTCCGAGCGGAGCGTCAATGACGCTCCGCCACCGGAGCGCACCAGCCCGCCCGTGGCCGATCCGTTGGCGCCGACGCAGCGGCTGCGTGAGCGGCCCGCGCCGCCGGTGGAGCGAGCTGCCACCAGCCAGGAAGCCACGCCGCAGGCGGATCATGGCGCACCGTCCCTGGACGAGCTTCCCGTCACACGGCGGCTGCCCTCCCGACCCACCATGCCGTCCCGGCCAGCGCCCGCTGAGCCAGGGGTCGCCCCTGTCGCCGACGCCACGCCGACGACGCCAGCCACGGGCAGCGTCCAGGTGCCGGAGTCAGATGCTGCAACGGGCAGCAAAGAGCCCCCGCCCCCGCCCCTGCCGGCTACGCCAGGCGAGGCGCAGCATGCGCAGGGGAGCCAGCAGGGTGCGAAGACGGCGCGCACAGTCGAGCGTATCACCCACAAGTATGTGGTCAGGCGCTCACGACGGCGTAGTGTGCGCGCGAAGAGGCGCAGGCGCAAGCCGCGCTCTTAGCCGGCGACCGGCGAGCGACACGTGCGCGACGAGGCACGGGCTATTGCGTCGTCCCAGTGAACCGCCAGGTGGCGGTACGCAACGCCGGGGCGAGCACGGTGGTGTAATCGCGCGACTGTACGCGCTCGCGGCCGATCGCTTCCGCGCGATCCAACGCTTCCCAGATGCTCTGTGTAAAGCGGAAGCTCTTGACGGGCTGCGCCAGCTCGCCATGCTCGATGAGGAAGGTGCCGTCGCGAGTCATGCCGGTGAAGAGTGTGCGCACCGGATGGACGACGTTGGTGTAGTGGAATCGGGTGACGTAGATGCCGTGCTCGACGCCGCGGAAGAGGTCTTCACGTGATGCGTCGCCGGCCGCCATCATCAGATGCTCGGGAAAGGCGCCGAAGGAATTGGGGGCGGGCAACGCATGCCCCGTGTTCGGCTTGCCCTCCTTCTGCGCGCTGAGCGAGTCATAGACCACCGCCGAGGCGACTCCGCGATCCACCAGCACCACGCGGCGCTTGGGCGCACCTTCATAGTCGAATGGGCGCGGCAGGCCCGCAGGATCGAACGCGTCGTCGTAGATCGTGACGATCGGCGCGGCCACGCGCTGGCCCATGCGGCCCGTGAACGGAGACCGCTCCTCCTCGAGCGCCAGGGCGTTCAGGCCCATGAAGGCCAGATTCTGGAGCATATCGCCCACGGCGTAGGTATCCAGTACGACGGGATAGTCGCCAATCGGCAGCTCGACGGGGCGGCGGCTGCGCTCCGCCTTCTCCACCGCCTCGCGCGCCAGCGCCTCGAAGTCCAGCGCACCAGCATCCCCCACGACGCGCTGGGCCCAGCCGGAGCCGCCCTCGTCCGCCATCACCACAGCATGGAATTCGGCCTCGGTACGCGGCTGATACGCCCAGACGCCGAGCGAGTTGGCTACGGCGATCTGTCCAGATGACGTCTCGAACGCGCCGGCCGCCTCGAATCCGCGCTCGGCGGCCCGCGCCACTACAGCGGCCACGCCCACCGCACGCTCCTCGGGGCCGTATGCCGCCGTCGTCTCGCTGTAGGCGCCAGGCGCGGCTGGGATCGGCTCAGGACCAGGCAGTGACTTGAAGTCGGGATGCTCTGGCTGCACGCTGGCACTGGCGACGGCGCGCCGAACGACGTCGTGGAGCGCACGGTCGTCCAACTGGTTCACTCCCGTGACGCCAAATTTCCTGCCCAGCACGGCCCGGACGCGGATCTCCTCGTTCTCCTCGGCGACGTTCTGGTGGATGGTATTGACCGCGAAGCGGGTCAGCGCACTGGACGTGCTGGAGTAGAGCACCTCCGCCTGGGTAGCTCCGGCGTCCGCGGCCATCTGCAGCACGCGCTCGCACAGCGCCCGCACTTCCTGTTCGTCGCGCATACGCTCAGCTCATCCTCTCCAGGTAGTGTTCAACCCTCACCAGCGGCCCGTCTCCCACTCGGGAGCGGCTACGAGTCCCACTTGCCGACGCCGACACGCACGTTGCGAAAACGGGCGGGAGCGGCGCCATGCCCCGTGCGCATGGTCTGCAGGGGCTCGCCCTTGCCACAGTTGGGCGTACCCCACACCACCCAGTGGTCGCGGTCGCACACGGCGTCGCAGCTGCCCCAGAACTCAGGAGTGATACCCGTGTAGGTCGCGTTCTTGATCATGTCGCCCAGTTTGCCGTTCTTGATTTCCCAGCCGATCTCCGTGCCGAACTGGAAGTTGAGGCGCCGGTCATCGATACTCCAGGAGCGGTTGGTGCAGAGGTAGAGGCCGTCCTTGGTGTCGGCGATGAGGTCGTCCAGCTTCCACGTGCCGGGCAAGAGGCTGACGTTGGTCATGCGGATCATGGGAATGCGGTTCCAGCCGTCGGCACGGACGCAGCCATTGCTGGTGAGACCGAGCAGCGGCGCGGTGTCGCGCGACATGAGGTAGCCCACGAAGAGCCCATGCTTGATGATGTCGGTGCTTTGCGCGGGCACGCCCTCGTCATCCCAGCCGAAGGTGCCCAGCGCTCCCGGCGTGGTTGCGTCGGCGACGATGTTGACCAGGTCGGATCCATAGCGATAAGTGCCGAGCTTGTCGAGCGTGAGGAAGCTCTTTCCGACGAACCCCGCCTCCATGCCGAGCACGCGATCGAGCTCGATGGGATGGCCGCAGCTCTCGTGAATCTGGAGGGCGGTTTGCGAGGCATCGAGGATGACGGTGGTGACGACATCGGAAGGACACTGCTTGGCCGAGAGGAGCTGGACGGCTTCCTGTCCCACCCGAGGGGCATGAGCGACCAGGTCCATGGCCTCGATGAATTCGTATCCCTCGGTGCCTACCTGCATGAACGAGTTGGGGTAGGACCGCACTTGCACCTCGCCCTCGGCCATCGCGCTGGCTTCGATGCCGGCGCCCGTGTCGTAGAGCGTCTGCTCGACGAAGCTGCCCTGTGAGTTGGCAAAGATCTTGTGCTCGCGGCCATAGGCCATCTGGCCCGTGGCGATGGTGACGCCCTTCACGCCGGTCATGGCGGCACAGGCGCGCAGCAGCAGGTCCACCTTCTGGCCCAGGGGTACGGCGAAGGGGTCCTGGCGAATGGGCGTGGTGTACGTGCCGCGCTGTGGCGGCAGCGGGGACAGCTCGACGGGACGCACGGCTACACGCGCGCTGGCGCGGGCAATGCGCACGGCGAGCACCGCCATGCGCTCGGCTTCGCGCACGTCGAGCCGGGCGGAGCTGGCGAAGCCCCACGCGCCGTTCACCAGCACACGGACGTTCATGCCGATGTCTTCGCCACTCGACACGCCCTCGACGCGGTCGTTCTTGACGAGGATCGACTCGGTAAATCGCTCCATCACGCGCGCGTCCGCATACTCAGCGCCAAGCTGCAAAGCGATGTTGATCGCCGTGTGAGCCAGCTCTTCCATGTCAGTCTCCTCACCTCGGTTCAGGTCAGCCTTTCACCGAATTGTAATGATCAACGGCATGAAATAGCCAACGATGAAACAGACCACGAACAGCAAGATGCCGATCAGCACGACCGGGGCCACGCCCATCCCGGGCCGCGCAGGCCCGAGAGGCAAGTTGCCTGAGCTCGGCCCCAGACCGTACGGGCGCCCCGTGCCCTCGGCGGCCCACTGAGCGATCTGGGGATCGTCGCTCCAGGGAAGCGGCGTCGTGGGGCGGTAACTTGCCGGCTGCGACGCTGGCCCGTACGATCTGAGGTTGCCGGAGGGAGACCCGTGCAGCACGCCGGACGGCGGCGCCGTGCGCGCAGGTCCAGCGCTATTGCGTGCGGCCATCGGCCGAGAGGGCACAGCTGGACGCGTGGGTGTGGCATCATAGGCGGCGGGAGAGCTCCCCGGAGGACCGTAGGCGGGGGGGGTGGACGACGGCACCCAGGCGGGGGTGTCCACGACGGTGTCGGCGGTGGCCCACGAGGACGCTGGGCCATGAGGCGCCGCCTCGCGCGCCAGATGCAGGGCGGGGGGCGTTGGCTGGAGCTCCTCCTCGCGCGCCGTGCCCAGCTGCTGTGCGAGCGCGGCCAGCTCCGCCGCCGCTTCGTCGGCGCTGACCAGCCGTCGCGGATGGGTGCGCACGATCATGCGGGCCACCAGGTGGCGCACGTCCATCGTGACGTCGGCGCGGAAGTCGTGCGACGCGCCGGTAGGCGCTGCCGTCGCCAGCGCTTGCCACAGCAGCAGCCCCACCGCGCGCACGTCCTCCGCGGTGGACGCGGGGTTCTCGTCGGGCGGCGGCGCGGAGGCGTTCATATCGGCGGCGATCTGCAAGGAGTGGGAAAGCAGCTCGTCTAGCGCATTGAAGCGCGCCAGGTAGGTGCGATCCGGCGGGAGCGCGAAGTTGTTCAGGCGCAACATGCCGCCGCGCTCGAGGAGCACGGCGGGGGGCGTGACGTCGCCATGAACGACATCGTGGGCGTGGGCATAGGCGAGGAAGCGGGCCAACTGCACGCCAACGTCGAGGGCGCGCTCGACAGCCAGGCCGTTGTGCAGCTCAGCGGAGAGAGGCGTGCTGTCCACGTGCTCCTGGATGAGGAACAGCCAGCCATCGTGCTCGACGGCATCCAGCACGAATATGCCCGCGGGGTGGGTAAGCGCTGACGTGGCACGCAGCGCCGCACGGTACGCCGGCACCTGTGAGGGCGACACAGCCTTGATGGCCACCGGGCGCCGCAGCGGCTCGTCCTGGCCGTTGTACACGACGCACAGTCCGCCACGCGCCAGCGGCTGCATGACGCGATAGCGATCGCTGAGTCGCAGTCCCACGAATGTCTGGTCTTCCGACACGCCTTTTCCCCACTCCCTCGTCTGGAAGCGCACCCGCCCACCCAGGACGGCGCCATGCCATCGGTCGCGATTACATGCGCTGCCACGCTTCCTGTGCGCTGAGCACGGCCCCAATCAGCGCCGCGGCAGGCTCCAACTCGGCGGCAAGCAAGGGCGGAGCAGGCGCATGCGAACGGCAGAGGGCATCCAGTCGAGCACCCAGCGGCGCCAGGAATCCGCTGCCGGCGGCAGCGAGTGGTCCTCCTACCACGATGACCGCCGGATCGAGCGCGGCGACCAGATTGGCCAGCGCGGGAGCCAGGGCCTCGACGACATCGTGGAGCACTCCTGCGGCCACGGGGTCCCCCGCCTCAGCCAGGCGTACCACTTGCTCCGCCGTCATGGCCTCCGCGCGGCCGCCGGAGATGCGCAGCATGGCGGCGTTGCTCTCGGGGTGATCCACCGCGCGTCCGATCATCGTGCGCACCATGCTCTGTGCCGAGGCGATTGGCTCCAGGTGGCCGCGTGCGCCACACGAACAGAGGGGACCATCGGGACGCACGAGCCAGTGTGCCAGATCGCCGGCCCTGCCATGCGCTCCATGATACACCTCTCCGTCCAGTATGAGGCCGGCCGTCACGCTGCGGCCGAGCAGCACGTAGAGCAGATCACCCTGTTCGCGCGCGGCGCCCATCCGCGCTTCGGCAAGCGCCGCCGCCTGCGTCGTCGTCCGCACCCGCACTGGCCCATGCCAGCGCTCACGCAGGGCGTCGGCGAGTGGAAAGTCCTCCCAGCCAGAGGCCAGCCGCATGGACCGCACCACCCCGTCGCGCGCGGACAACTGGCCCGCCAGCGCCACCCCCACGGCCAGGCCGCGCCCCGCGTCGTCAACCGGGGCGCTCGATTCCTGAAGGGCACGTGCGATCAGCGCGTGGATCTGGGCGACGGCCTCGGTCGCGGGGGGCGGCTCGGACAGACGCGCGGACCAGCGGCGGGCGCCTCGCTCGGGGCTGAGCGCCACGACCAACCGCATACCGCCATCGGCCAGCTCCACACCGGCGACCGGATCGGCCATGTCACTCCTCCGCGACGATGCGATTGCGCAGGACGCCGATGCCTTCGACTTCGACCTCGACGACGTCTCCCGGCTGGATGGGTCCCACGCCCTCGGGCGTGCCTGTGAGGACGACATCGCCCGGGATGAGAGTGACGAACTGCGAAATGTGGCTGAGGACGCGCGCGACGGGGAAGAGCATGGTGTCCGTGCGGGCATCCTGTTTGACGGCGCCGTTGACGCGCGTCGTGATGCGGAGGTCGTTGGGGTCGAGCTGGGTCTCGATCCAGGGGCCGAGCGGGCCGAAGGTGTCGAAGCCTTTGGCGCGGGTCCACTGGCCGTCGCGGTTCTGCAGGTCGCGCGCGGTGACATCGTTGGCGCAGGTGTAGCCGAGGACGTAGCTGAGCGCATCGGAGCCTTCCACCCGATGGCAGGTGCGTCCGATGACCACGGCCAGCTCGCCTTCATACTGCACATCCTGCGAGAGGCGGGCGGGATGCACGATGGCCGCTTCCGGGCCGACCACGGCGGTGATGGGCTTCTCCGAGATGAGCGGCTCAGTCGGCACCTCATGACTCAGCTCGCGAATGTGGCCGGCGTAGTTACGGCCCACGAGGAAGATCTTGCTGGGAGCACAGGGCGCAAGCAGCTGCACGGCGGCGAGCGGTGCGATCGGGGCACCGACGCGCAGCCCGGCGGCGCCATCTGGCCCGAAAGGATTGCCTGCCAGGGCGCGCACCTCATTGCCTTGAATCGCCCCGTAACGGATGCCGTTGTGCCAGATGAAGCGCGCGATGCGCATAGTAGCAATTCTCCTTCCGGCCGCGCTGGCCGTCACCGTGTCGCGCCAGACGGACGTACGTGCGGTTTCCGAGCGTTGAAGCCAGCCCACTATAGCATAGGAGGGCCCCCGGTGGCATACAATCGGCGCCGTCAGTGACAGGACACTTTGTACCCGACGCGAACGGAGCCGCCGCTCCAACGGATGCTGATGGCCCCGCGCTGGTAGCTCGCCGCGTACACCATGACGGTCGTGGACGAGCCGGGATCGAGGGTGCCGGCGTAGGCGGAGAGCACGACGCCCCCGGATGGGACCGCCCGCCATGATAGGCCCTGGCCGCCGCTATCGGTCAGCGTGAGCGCGGCCCCGCCCTGGCTTGGACACGGGAGGACGAGCGTGGTGGGCGCCACGGCCAGCCGCGCGGGCACCACCGGGACGGGCGTAGCAGGAACGAGTGTCGGCGGAGCGAGGGTAGGCGTGGGCATGGCATGGGTGGCGGTGGCGGCGCGGGCGAGCTGGCCGGCCAGGGCTGTGGACTGGGCGCTGGTCAGCGTCGCCTGGCCGCCGGCGTTGAGCGCGGACCATACGTTGCCCAGAGCCATGGCGAGTCCAACCGCCCCAACGAGCAGCGCCGCGAGCAGCACGAGCGTTCGCGGGCGCGGGCGGCGGCCGAGCACCGTGCGCGTGGGGGGATCGTCTCCGGGCCAGATGGGCACGGGGCGGTGGGGCTGCCAGGCGGGGACCGTGGGAGCGTCGGGGCGGGCCTCGGGGAACTGGCGGTTCGTCACGAAGGTCGGAGCGTCCGCCGCGCCGTCGTCTTCGACGGGAATGACAGGCGCCGTTCCGCCAGGTCTGCGGGGTGCGCTCACGATGGTGGCGTCGTCTTGGGGCTGAGCATGCGCCGCCAGCGGCTCGACGAGAACCGGAGCGGCGAGCGCCAGCGCAGGCCCCGCCTGTAGAGTGGGCGCGGCATCCGCGAGCACCGTGGGAGCGTCGTCGTAAGCGGCATCCTTGACCACCGTGGGAGCGTCGTCGTATACGGCACTCGAGACGGTATCCCTGACCACTGTGGGGGCGTCGTCGTAAGCAGCACTCACGACGCCATCCCGCGTGAGGGGAGCGAGGTGAGGCGCCAGCTCGGCGAGCTGCTGCAACGAGCGGGCGAGGCGGTCGAGCTGGGCACCGACGCCCGCGTCGGCAAGGGCGCGACCAAGTGGCAGGCCGCTGCGATCGGCGGGAGGAGCCAGCTGCTCGCGCCGCGCCAGCGCTCGCAAGGGACGCGCGATGGCCGCGAGGGCGCGTACCTCGCGCTCGAAGTCGTCCAGCGCGGCGCCGTCGCCGGCGAGCCACTGGGGACCACGGCTGGCGGCGAATTCCGTCAGGTGCGCGAGAAGGGCATCGACGGTGATGCCGGGTAACTGGTCGGTAAACTCGGCAAGCATGGCATCTGGCTCACGCCAGGCATCCGGAGTGAAGCCGGCGCGGACGAGCGCATCGCCCAACGAGATGGACGCATCGCGCAGCTCGTGCAGCAGGCGAAGCGACTCGCTCATGGCGGCGCGCGCGTCGACGAGGCCGGCGCCAGCGAGGACACCGTGGTCGACATCGTTTGGCCAGTCACTGACAGGCATGCGTACGCTTTCACCCCCCTCGGATGGTTGCGACCCCGCGAAGGAGCATAACACAGCCTGGCAGTAGACTTCACGGCATTGGGACTACCGTCCTGTGTACGCGGCTCACCCGATGCCCGGCCAGCGTGAGAGACGGACGCGAGGCGGGTGTCATTCGAGCAGGCGCTGAACGTCGAGCTGGACATCGGTGATCTCGACATCGGGGCGGGACTCTTCGATATAGCGCGCGGCGTGGGTCAGGATGTCTTCGGCGTGGGCGGGGTCGTTGCTGGCGCAGGCGAGCCCGAGCGTGGCGAGCTGCCAGACGTCCATGTCGTCCACCTCGGCGGCGGCCACGTCGAATTGGGTGCGGACGCGCGCCAGGATGGACTTCACGACCTGGCGCTTGTCTTTGAGCGAATGACTCTCGGGCAGATGCAGACGGATGCGGCAGGCTCCAACGATCATGGTGGTGTCTTTCCGCGCGGTGACGCGGCGCGGGGCGCTGAGGTGCTCGCACTGGTGCGAACGAGATGCTCCAACACAGACTGTTCATGATACGCCACCAGGGGTGGCCGGAGTAGCGGTCGGCCAGGCATGCCACAA
>CAYQFU010000022.1:25307-37694 GCA_964416775.1 uncultured Ktedonobacterales bacterium | reverse complement strand
TACGTCGTGCTCATGCCGAGCAGCGTACACCCTTGCCTCATGCCCTCGGTTTACAGACACGCTCTCATGGACAGCGCGTTCGCCAGCTTGCCGCCAACAATCAACGGTGCGGTCGCAAGAGGACGCAACACCGTGAGCGGCACTTTCGGCACCACTCCGTCCAGCGGCGACTGCGAGCTTGAAAAACGGAGGCGCGACGCGGGCCGGGCGTTTCACGTGAAACAAAGCGGCCCGCGAAAGATTGAGCGTTCCTGGAAGTGGTGCTGTTTGAGCGATCCCGTTCAGGCTCCTGTGCGCTCGAGCAGATCGGCCTCGGCGAAGATCGACCTCAGCCGGCCGCGATCGGCATCGCCGAGCGGCACGAGCGGACGGCGCGGCGCACCCCCATAGCCGGCCGTCAATTGAAGCGCCGCCTTCAGCCCCGACACGCCGAACCCAGAGGTGACGGCTGTATTGGGCGCCACGAGTCGGGCCTGCAGCGACCGCGCTTCCTCCAGCCGCTGGTCGCGCCACAGCGCCATCAGCTCGAGGCAGGGGCGCGGCGCGACATTGGCGAGCGCCGCGACCGCGCCCGTCGCGCCGACAGCGAGCGCCGGCAGTAGAAAGCTCGCGCTGCCCGCCAGCACCACGAAGCCGTCACGCGCCTCCCCCACGATCTGCGCCATCTTGGCGACATTGCCGGAGCTATCTTTGAGACCAGCGATGTTGGGGTGCATGGAAAGCGCGACGACCGTCTCGGCGTCCAGATCGATGCCGGCGGCGTTGGCGGGCATGTTGTAGATGGCGACGGGGATGGGACTGGCGTCGGCCACCGCCGTGTAGTGACCCCGTAGCGCGGTGACGCTCATGCTGCCCCGGTAGTACGCGGGTGGCAGCACCAGGGCGACGTCCGCGCCAGCCGCCGCGGCTTGCCGGCACAGGGCGATGGTGGCGCGGGTGGAGAGCGCACCTGTGCCCGCCACGACATGAGCATCGCCGCCGGCCGCCTCGCGCACGACGGCGATCACGCGTGCGCGCTCGTCGTCGTCCAGGTGGACGGCTTCCCCATTCGAACCCAGGGCGACGAACCGTGTGATGCCGGCCTCACGCAGGCGCTGCACATGGCGGTGCAGGGTCGGCAGATCCAATGCTTCGTCGGCGTCGAAGAACGTGGGCACTGGGGGATAGATGCCAGCCAATTGACTGCTACCGGACATGCGGAGCCTCCTGATCCAGGTTCAAGGAATGTAATATCGAGTCCGGATGCACCGGTGCGTCCGCGGCGGCCGGGCGCATATCGATGCGCCCCGACGAAAGCGGAAGCGATCACCAGCATCCAATACAATAACCGGCACTCTGTTCCGGCCGGATGCCGCGACAGAACGCCGCGATTGGCTAAAGCAGCGGCCAGCGAGATAAGGCACCCACCGGCCGCTGCGCAACGCCGGGTTGGATCGCCGTCAGCGCTTCGGCGCACTCGCCGTCGTGCGGCGGCTGGCGGCACCAGCCGTGCTCGCACCGCGCCGCCGCTGGGTGGCCAGCCCGGGCCGCGCGGTGATGGCGGGGTCGTTGCCCACGATGTCCAGGAACCGCGCGATCTGGCGAATGTCGCGATAGAAGTAGGGCAGGTGAAATTTTTCGTTGGGCGCGTGGATATTGTCATCGGGCAGGCCAGTGCCCATAAAGACCACAGGCACCCGCAGCACCTGGTCGAAGAGCGCGCCGATAGGGATGGAGCCTCCCGAGCGCTCGAAGAACGGATCCCGCCCCCACTCATCGCGTAGGGCGCGCTCAGCCGCACGGATGTAGACGTTGTCCACGGGCACGACCACCGCGTCGCCCCCATGCACCTCACTCACCGTGATGCTGACGCCCGGTGGGCACAATTCCTGAACGCGCTTGTTCAGCAGCTCGAAGACCTCGTCGGGCCGCTGGTCGGGGACCAGGCGCAAGCTCACCTTGGCGCGCACCTCCGCCGGAATCACGGTCTTGGCGCCGTCGCCGGTGAAACCGCCGACGATGCCGTGGACCTCGAACGTGGGCCGGGCGCAGTAGCGCTCCACAGGGTCGAAGTCGGGCTCGCCTGGCAGCACATCGAGGCCCATCTCGTGTTTCCACACCGCCGCCATGTCGATTGGATTGCGCGCCCAGAGCTTCCGCTCCTCGTTGGTCGGCGGACGCACGTTGTCATAGAGGCCAGGAATATGGATATGGCCGTCGGCATCCTTGATGCCGGCCAGCACGACCGCCAGGGCCTGGATCGGATTTGGCGAGATGCCGCCAAACTCGCCGGAATGCAGGTCGCGCTTGGCCCCACGCACCACGATATCGGCGTAGATGATGCCGCGCACCCCATAGGTAATGGTCGGCACGTCGGGGCCGGGCATGCCCGTGTCCACGATCAGAGCGGCGTCGCAGCCCAGCTTGTCGGGGTGCTCGGTGACGTAGGCGGCGATGCTCTCGCCTCCGGCCTCCTCCTCGCCCTCGATCAGCACGCGGACGTTGACTGGCAGCGCGCCAGTGGCGTGCATCAGCGCCTGCAGCGCCTTCACGATGGCGAACATCTGACCCTTATCATCCACCGCACCGCGCGCGTAGAGATTGTCGTCGCGGATGGTGGGCTCGAAGGGCGGACTCTGCCACAGCTCGATGGGGTCCACGGGCTGGACGTCGTAATGTCCGTAGAGCAGCACGGTGGGCTTGTCCGGCGCGCCAAGCCACTCGGCATAGACCAGCGGATGGCCCTGCGTCTTGATGAGCCGTGCCTTCTGCAGGCCAATGGCCTTGAGCTGGTCCACCACAAACTGCGCGGCGCGGCGCATATCCTTGCGGTGTTTGGGCAAAGTGGAAATGCTGGGGATGCGGAGCAGCTCGAAGAGCTCCGCCAGGAACTCATCGCGATGCTCGTCCACGTAACTGAGCGCTGGCTGTACTGCCGCCGACATGCGCAACCTCCCTGATCGGGCCAATCTGGACGACGAATACTCGCCCGCGCGCCGGCTCCAGGCGCTACCAGCCGCATGAAGTATCCGGCGGGCGAGCGGATGACATGGGGTACGGAGGATCGGGTCCGCCGTGCTGGAACGCATCGACATGCGCCCGTCCCGCACAGACGGTACACTCCATCCACATCAGGTATGACACCTTTTCATCGTACCAGTGAGTCGTGGCACTGTCCAGCGTCTCGCCCACCGGGATGCATGCAGGGGTGTAGGTTCAGCACGATGCTGGCCAGCGAGCGGTGGCTCAAGATGCGGAAGCGGTACCGACACTGACGGCAGCCATGGCAGCCTCGCCCGGCCCCACGCCCGGAGCGGCAGCGGCAGCGGCAGACTCTGCCCGCTCAGCATGCAGCGCGATGTGGTCTTCCAGCCGATGGAGCACTTCGAGGATCAGCTCGCCCTGGCGCTCGATCTGTGCCGCCTGGTGCTCCAGGTGCAGCAGGATGGCTTCCACCTCCTGCTCGGCCTTCGTGTTCACCTCGAAGTCGGCTTCCGCGCGGAGCTCGCTGTGCCGACCTTGCAGGTTCTGACCGACCATCAACAGCGGCATGAGGAAGATCTGGATCATGTTGGAGATGAAGAGCCAGAACACGAACGCGGGTCCGGGATCGAAGCGCAGCCGGGGCGGGCCAAAGGTATTCCACCCCAGCCAGAACACCGTCCAAGCGAAGATGATCAGGAAGAAGCCGAACGTGCCGACCCGATCCGTGATGACGACGGCAAGGCGGTCCATCAGCGTCAGACGATCGTGCGCCTCCTGGTTGACGTTGCGCACCACCGACGGCCGGCGCCGCAGATGCGCCACGACCTTGTGTGTGCCATCGAAGACCTCGTGCTCCACCAGCTCCGTTTCGGCGCCCAGGTCTTGCAGCAGCGCCTCCATCCCGGCGGCCGAGCCGCCCGGCGACACCCCGGCGCTGGCGGCGGCTCGCGGACGCGTGCTGGCGCGCGTCGCACTGGACACCGTTCGTGGTTGCGGCTGGGTCCGCGCCTGGTTTCGGGCCGGTCCGCCAGCGGTAGAGGTCGCGGATCGGCGCTGGCTACTCTTGCGCGCGCTGCGTCGTGCCATCGAATGCCACCTTCTCCCCGTTGCCGGCTCGCACGTGCCGCTGTGCGGCGTCGCGAGCGGCACGTGCCATCTCTTGCCACTCTATACGGTCAGGCCGCGCCAAAAGACGCACCTGCCAGCCACGATGGGCCGGTGGCGGCGCGTTCTCGCCTACGGAGAGCGCGCACCGCGGGTCGTAGGAGCGGACGGTGCCTCATCACAATCAGTGGAGGAGGCCGACGGCACCAGGATAGAGCAGCGCAATGAGGGCGAGTCCCGCCAGCCCACCCGCAATGCTGAGTCCCGACCACACCAATGTCTCGCGGAACCAACGCGCCGTCGACAGATTGATGCGACTGTTGACGGCGAGGCTCTGCAGGCAGCCAAAGGGGGTGAAGCCGCCAGACCAGGTCAGGAGGATGAAGAGCAAACGGATCTGCCAGATGGCAAGCGCATGATTGATGAGGATGGCGCCTTGCATCGCTGCCAACGCCACGTTATCGGTGATGGAGGAGGCCAGCGAGAGAACAACCATGGACGAGTAGCGTACCGGCTCGGGCCAGGTGAAGAAGGTGGCCAGCGCATTGGTCGGACCGGTAAGAGCGTTGGCCAGGAACCAGAGCAGCGAGAAGATGACCATCAGCTTGCCCCACACCGGCCACTCGTGCTGGATGTGGCGGCGGGCCGCACGCACATTGCGGATGAACGCCAGGTGGACGACAGCCATCACGCCCGCAGGCAGGAGCAGCAGCCACAGCGGAAAGCGATCGGCGACGGCCGCGATGGCGCCAGTGCTCAGGCTCGCGGCCTGCAGTGTCGAATGCAGGATGATGCCTGCCGCCAGCAGGAGCAGCGCCCACATAGCAAGTACCACTTCCACTCCGCCGTGGGCGTACTTTTCCACGAAGACCTCGTTCGCATCCGGCTCATCCTGACGCCAGGTGATGTGTTCCCGGCGCATCAGCAGCGCCAACCCACCGGCGGGCACCAGGATGCCGAGCACGGAGATGGGCCAGTTGGTGAACCAGAACGGCGGCGAGACGCGGTCCAGCAGGCCGTGAAGGATGTCCTGGAACTTGATGTTGGTCGGCTCGGCGGCGACGGTGATGAGGTTGGCAATCAAGCCGCCAAAGAGGAGAGCGAACGACGAGCGAACGGCCCACCGGAGTGGCAACAGGCTGAGGAAAATCACTACCGAGATGGCCATGATCGACACACCGTCAAGAATGTTGCCCAGCAGGCCGGCCACGATGACGTAGGTTGGCACCACCACCGCCGGCCCCACCCGCAGCGTCTGGCATGCGTGATACAGCCGGCGGGGCAGGCTGGATGCCTCAAATGAAATGCCCACGAGCACGATGGACAGGTACGCCGCCCACACCGACGGACTGAACGCGATAAGCGAGGTATTGCGATGGTCCGTCGGCAGGAGCAAGGGAATCAGCAACGCGAGGGTTCCAACGACAATGCCGGGATAGAGCCACGCGCCGAGTCGCTGAGTCCACGCGATCCAGGCTGGAAGGTCACCGAACAGGGAGCAGACCACCAGGGCAATGCCGACGATTGGCCCAAGCGCTTGCCAGCCGAGCAGACGCAGCGGCTGCACCGCCGTGCTGCTGGCCACCGCCGCGAGTCCCAGCAGCGGGCCCGCGAACGTCGTCCACGAGCGCCATTCGGGCAAATTGATGCCCTGATTGCGCGCCAGCTCCCTCCAGCTGCGAACGTTCGTCCTCGCGGCCACGGCGACCCGTCTCGCCGTAGTCGTCAGCAACAGTCCTCCTGCCGTGCCGCGGGGAACAGACTTGCGCACCACCGGCGGTGTGTCAGACATGGTGTGTCCTTCCTCCCTCCAGGAGGCGGCCTCCGTTCAAACTGTGCTACGGGCAACGATGGGATCGGCGAGGGATGGATCGGCGGCCGGCAAGCCCTCCGGAGGCAGCAGCCAGACTGGCAGGCCGCGGAGCTGCTCGACCAGCTCTGGCGTATCGGAGCGCAAGCGCTCGACGATCGAGCAGGCGCTCAGGGCATAGGCGCGCGCCGCGGTGATGCGCTCGGAGTCGCGGTCGAGCATCCAGAGCCGAAGCATGAGGTCCGCCAGCGCGACCAGCACATCTACCTGTGCCGACTGCGCACCCAGCGTGGAGTTCGAGGCATGCGCCGCGCGCAGGACGTGGAGCGCACCGTCGTAGCGGCGCCAGCGCGGAGCAGCACGCACCAGCAGCCAACGCACGATGGGCCGGCGCGCATGCTCAGCCCGCACGGGATCGGACACCCGCGGCTCCGGCGTGCCAGCGGTCGCCAGTCGCGCGATGTCGCGCAGGGCAAGGCCTTCGTCATAGCGCGAAGACATACGCGCGCAGTAGCGGAGGCTGCGGCGCAGCGCGCGCACACCGCGGCGGCGCCAGAGCGAGCGCATGAGCAGCGGCTGCCCCGCGACGAAGCGGCGGCAGGCGGCAGCCTCCAGGCGCCAGGCGAGGGCGCAGGCCTCTAGACTGGCACGATCATGAGTGTCACCAGCAGAACGGCGCAGCGCGCGGGCGCGCTCGCGTGTCTGGCGCCAGAGCTGCCGGGCCTCGCGGGAGGCGCCCGCGGCCGCCGCGCGATCGCCTTCCACCAGCACCAGCTCCACGCCGTCTCCCTCCAGAGCCAGGGCGGTGGCGTGGGCCAGCGAGGCCAGTGGGTCGGACGCGCGCAACGGTGTCGCGCGGACGGCGTCGAGCATGGACTGGCCCGCACGCACACAGCGGCTGATACGCTCCACTTCGGCGCTCTCGGTCACAGAGGGAAGACGGAGGATGCGTGCACGGGCTTCCAGATGGGTGAGCCAGGCGCGCTGCAGTCGATCGTACTGAATGCCAGCGCGCAGGTCGGCCACGTCACCGATGTCGAGGCGCAAGTCGGACTCGGTCTGCTCCTGACTGGTGGCGAACGCTGTGGCGGCCTTAGCGGCATCATCCAGCGCCTGGCGGGGCATTCCCTGTAACAGGTACAGATGGGCCCGGGCGGCGGCAAGATCACCGTAGGAGCGGGGCCGCCCCTGACGTTCCGCGGCCACCAGACCGGCGGTCAGCCAGCGAATGCCGGCGGTCCAGGTGCCTGCGATGTAATAGACGTCCTTGAGCATGCGGCAGAAGCTGATCAGCGCGGTCTCGGGCAGCCAGCGCGGTGGCACCTGCGACCAGGTCATGACGCTCATGATGTTGGGCAGGGCTTTGACGAGATCCAGATGCTCCTTTCCGGCCTCCACGCCCCGATAGAAGTCGAGGACGGCGGCCCCTGCCGTCAGGTCTTCGTCCGTACCGCCACTGCGGCGAGCGACCCGTGCGATGCCTCGGCCCAGCTTGGTGATGGTATACCGCTGGCGCTCGCGTGGCAGCCTGAACCGGTTGTCGGGAATCAAGTATCCGCGGCGGACACAGGTCTGAATCAGGTCGGCACTGGCGGTCGGTCCGCTGCCGACGCGCCGTGCCACGAAGTCGAGCGCGGGCGCGGCGACCGTCTCACCGTTCAGGATCGAGAGGGCTGTGACGAAGCGCCGCTGCTCAGGCGTGAACTGCTCGACCGTCAGCTCGGCAATGGCGCGGATGCGCTCTTCCTCGCCAGCATGGGAAGAGGGATCGAGGGCATTGGTGACGAGCGTCAACGACTGGTCGCCGGTGTAGGCGTCGCTCAGGCGCTGGATGATGCCGGGCGAAGTGCCGTCCAGATGCGGCACGAGCAACCGCAGCTCCGCCGGACTCACGCGCTTGCGACGCTTGCGTAATTCGGAGCGCAGCAGTTCAGTAGCCTGTTGCGGTGTCAGGGGTTGCATGGGCACGTTAGCAGTCACCACTTTGTGCCCGCTGCCATGTTGAAACGTGGCTCGCTCGTCGATCGCGGGGTAGCGACATCCGACGACCACGGTGTTACAGCGTCCATAGAGGCTTGGCAACACCTCCGCATACGGAAAGAGCGCATCATCCACCTGGTCGATGACAATCAGCCAGGGCTGTCCCTCGCGACGGAAGTGCTCGTCGATCGCCCTGCTCATCGCATCCATGCCCTCACCGACGTCGCCGGGAACTTCCGCCTTATCCAGCACACGCATGAGCACGCGCTTTGCGAGCTTGCGGCGGGCGTGGTCATCTGTCTCATCGGGCTCCAGCTCGATGGAGTGGCGATCGCCGCGGCAATAGATAACCCGGCCGCGATAGGTGCTGGTGAGACGGCGCGAGATGACATAGTGGAGCAAGGTCGTTTTACCCGAATCACGCTCGCCGTGCAGCACCACGAATGCTGGCCGCTTGGAAGGTGTGAGCGCACCGCTCAGTTGCTTTTCGAGCACGGGCCGCGGAACGTAATTCTCAGGCACATCAGTGAACTCGCGCTCGCGCTGGGCAATCGTCTCGGCATCGTAGCCGAGCAGGCGATAAACAGTCTCGCGCAGGAATTTGATCCGGTCGGCGTGATCGGCGATCTCGAGGACGGCGAGGACGACGACGACAACAATGCCGGTCGCCAGGCGCACGAGTGGCAGGGCGGCTACACGGCCAATCCAATTGAAGGTGACGGCGCGCAGCGAAGGATCGAGCATGAACAGCAGCGCCGAAACGAGCACCACGCCCACCAGGATCAGCGCAATGGCGATCTGGTGGCGTCGTTCGCGCCGGGTGGACTTGCGCATGCGCACTCCTTTCAGCTCAGCTGCACTGGTGGTCGGCGTCTACGCGTTCATGTGCCCGAATGTTCAGACTGCCCACAGGCGCCGCCATGCGGGCTCAGCATGGAACCATAGATCTTATCGCAACCTGGTGCCTTGCGGCATGGAATCCGGCCGCCCATGAGTGCATTGGCGGCGCAAGCCATGATACTCTTACGCATACCAGGCGTCAAGTATTGTACAAGACAGTTGTGCGCGGACACGCAGGCAGAGAACAGGCATATTGACGTGCGGAAATCCGAACGCTATACTGCCTCAGCAGCAAGTCGCACAGGATGGACTGTGTGATGGGTCGGTGACCGGGTCCACTGTGACGGGAAGGACAGTCTTCCATGAGCAGCGCCACACTAGCATCCCTTGGTCCATTGGAGCATTCCGCCCAACGCCTGTTGGAGCGAGCGAGAGAACAGGTGCAGGCAGGTCAGGCCCTCGACGTCATGCACGTCACCCTGGCGGCGTTGCTGACGCCCAACGGCGACGGCTCCGATCAGGTGCCAGCGATTGTCGCGACGCGAGCTGGCGGCCTGGACGCCAAGGCGCTCGAAACGGTCTTGCGCGTAGAGTTGCGCGTCCATGCCCAGCCGGCCACGACGGTCGATGGCGTCAGCGACGAGCTGCGCGCGTGCGTGGCGCTGTGGCGGCAAAAGGCGGCCGAGGGCAATCTGCGCGTGACAGACGCGCTCGTGCTGTGGGCTGTGCTGGCGGATGACAACTCGGTCAGCCAGCGGGTGCGTGCGATGAATGGCGACCGGGCTGCGATGCTGCACGTGCTGGAGAGCCAAATGCAGCCGGTGGTGCCCGAAACACAGGCCAACGAGTGGCGCAAGATGGGGCCACGGGTCGTGCCTGCCTCGCTGAGTGGCCCCGACGCACTGGCGTACGAGGAGGCGGTGGGGCTGACGGGGATTGCCGTCCCCACACCCGACCTCCACTTCAAGCGCATGCATGCCGTCCTGATGGCCAACCTGCTCAACGTACTCGGAAGCACGGAGACCCCCGACATCGTCGTTCTGGAGGGCCGCAACGGCACCCCGCTGCATTCGGCCGCCCTCGTGCTGGCTGAACGCCTGATCGCGGGCGAGGTGTTCACCGAGCAGCGTGCCCGGCTGAGCCAGTATCATGAGGTGCACCGGTTGAACATGGAGACCGTGCGCCACCTGGCCAACCTCGCGGGTAAGCCAGCCCCACAAGATGTGCTCCAGATGGCCATGCAGCAGGCGGTGGAAGACCAGGCCGTGCTCGTCCTGGACCACATGGAAGCACTGGAACGCGACAATCCCGTCGATATCGGGCTGTTTGCGCAGCTCGCGAATCCTGGCGACGCGCTGGTGCTGGGACTCTTCGAGCTGCCCGAGCGCGACGAAGTGCCTGTCGACGTCGCGCTCGGGCTGGAAAACATCCGGCAGGTGCCGGCCCGCGAATACTCGGCGATGCAGACCCAGGCGCTGCTGCGGGAGTATTACATCCCCCTGTGGGAGACCCAGGGGTTCACCTTCACCCAGGAGGCCTTCGACAGCGTCATCGCGCTGGAGCCAGGTGCATGGATCGAGCTGCGGCGCAAGACTCTTCCGTATCTCGCGGTTGGGCTGGGCCGCGACGCGATGCAGACGGTGAAGGAAGGCCGAGCACTCGTGCTGGATACCGCCCGCATGGCACTGGACGCGCTGAACGAGCTCAGGCACGAGTGGGCGACCACGGAGGAACGCATCCGCGAGCAATTCACCGACGTGCTGGCCGAAGCGCGGCGCGACATTGAGGCGCTGATCGCCAACCCTGACGTCCAGGTCGAGAATGGCAGGCGTGTGATCACGCGGGCGCACGTCGTGGCTCAGCTGATCTGCCCCAACGACAGCGAGTTCCATTATCCTGGCCACGCGCCTGCGCAACTACGCCGGCACTCCGCCGACGACCTGCCCATCTATTTGCAACAGCGGCGCTCGCGCATCGGGTGAGCGAGCCGCGTGTGGCAGCCATGTCGTCAACACGCGATTGATCCGGCGAGACGAAACCACACGAAACCACACGAAACCACTGCCCAGGAGATGCGCCCCGGTCGACGTGACGCGCGGGGGCGCGGGCATCCGAGGCGCTGAGTGAGAGGAGGCGATGTATGAATTTGCCGGACCTACAAAAGTGGTATTACTTGGCCTCGGCCGTCGCCGCCTCGGGTCAGGTGCTCATCGCGCTCGTCACGTTCTTCGGCGTGATCACCATCGGCGTCAACTGGAGTAACAGCATCCGCGACCAGGTGCGCCTGAACCGAGACAAATGGCGTATCTCGTATCGCAATCTCAACATCTCGCACGACTTCGTGCTGACGCACACACAGGGGGCATTGAGCAGGCCGACCCGCGGAGCAGCGTCGAGTCAGTTGACGCTCGCCACCGCAAACACGTCCACTCCGGACGCGGCACCTGATCTGTCGCAGTTTCTGCTCTTCCGCTTGAACGTGGAGAACATTGGCGACGGACCAGTGGACATCTGGGCCTGTCTGATCGCCGCCCGCGAGCTGAATGTGGGCGACCACCACGAGTCCTGGGGCGGGAATGTCGAGTGGAATGATCTGGACCCCTACTACTTCGATACCACCTTGCCCGAAGGGATTAAGCTGGCGGGCATCTCCAACACACGCCACACCGTCTATTCTCAGGACGACTACCTCCAGCTCGATCCCAAGGAGTGCGACACGCTGACGCGCATTGATCGTATCGACCCTGTGTCAGGCTATGTGACGCTCCTCTACCGCGCATTCCTGGTGGGCCGGGGCTACGGCGGCGATCAGAAGACGACCGAAGAGCGCGACATGCTCGCCTGGCAGCGGCTGCAGCAAGCCCTGTTCAACGTCAGCGGTCCGTCCTTCCGCATCCTGTTCGACCTCGAAGATCCCCTGGAACTCGTGGCAGACCGCGACGGCTGGCAGTGCTTCATGCTCTATCACATGGCCTTCGTCGACGATCGGCGCGACAAGACCGGCTGGACGCGCATTGACTGGCTCAACTCCCAGCTCGAAGGCAAGTGGGGCGCCAGTCACTCCGACGCCGAGGCACGGCAGCTCTGTGCCGATAAGCTGATGGAGGAGAAGGCACGCTGGCAACAGCACTGGGAAGCGTTCAAGCTGGCAGTGGCGGAATGCAAGAAGCTGCCCCGCGGGTTTGTGGAGCTGCTGGAGACCAACTGGAAACCGGACGTGTCCCACTTGCCCCAGGGCAACGGTGTCGATCTCACCGTCAAGACGGCCAGGGAACTCTTCAAGGACCTCCCCAAGTACTTACGCTGGAACCCGAAGGACGACGACTCGCTGCCAGTCTGGGAGAAGTTCTTTGTGGTGTCACTGACGCCGGAGTCAGTCGTCACGACGACGGCGAGCGGTGGTACCACGCAGCAGATGTAGGTGCGGATGTCGGCAACCCTGAGCCAATGCAGGGTGGAAGCGCAGCCGCCATTCGGGACATTATCCACTGCTTCCGCGTGTGGCTGCGCGATCAGTGGAGAGCTCCTGGAGCGAGTCTTCGCGGAGGGCAGTCTCCAGGAGCACTGGCGCTGCGTGGTGCACGGTGCATGGGGCTACCCGCGCGAGGCTGCCTGCGCCAGGCGCTCACGGACCTCTCCGAGGGCGTGGGAGGTCCACTCCCGGACGCTCCGCTCTGCCCCTCACCGCC
>CAYQFU010000022.1:16212-25207 GCA_964416775.1 uncultured Ktedonobacterales bacterium | reverse complement strand
ATGCGCCCGGGCGCATTACCCGCGCCGCAGCCGCAGCATCCGTGTCAGCCGCCCGGCGATGCGGTCCAGCGGCACGGCATCGTCGATGCCCAGGAAGCGCGAGAAGAGGTAGTAGACGACGGTCGCCACGCCGATAGCCAGAATCAGCTCGACGCTGAGGTAGATCGTGCGCAGCGTGCCCGATGCTGGCGTCCCCAGGACGACGCGGCATCCGGTGTAGATGAAGAGCGCCGTCAGTGCCGTCACGAGACTGGCCGCCAGCACGTTCAACATGAAGATGCCCAGCCCTTTGAGATCGAGCCCGCCCAGCCGCGGGCTGAGCAGCAGCACCAGCACCGGCGCCTCGCCGACCGCCCCCAGCGCGAAAGCCAGCGCCAGTCCACCAGCGCCCATCGGCTGCAGCAGGATGTAGCTCAGCCCAAGCACGAACGCCAGATTGGCGCAGTTGACGAGCACGGGCGTGCGGCTGTCATGTAGCGCGTAGAAGCTGCGCACCAGGATCTCGTCAGAGGCCAGCCCCACCAGGCCGAATGAGAAATAGACCAGCGGCACCGAGACCACGCTCACATACTGTGGCTCGAAGTGGCCGTGGGCCAGCAACAGGAGGCTCACGGGATTGGCCAGCACCGCCAGACCCAGCGCCGAAGGCATGGCAAGGTAGATCATGCCGCGCAGCGTGCCCGTCACCGTGGCGCGCAGGCGCTCCCACTGGCGGTCCGAGACCAGCGCGGCCAGCGTAGGGAAGGCCGCCTGCGACACTGCCATGCCGAAGAGGCCCACCGGCAGCAGCATCAGCGAGAATGCCGTGCGGTAGCCATAGCCCAGGCGGTCGTTGATATCGATCGAGGAGAGCCACGCGGTGGTGATGAGGATGGCGGCGTAGCTCGCCACCGCATTGAAGATCCGTGGACCCATCAGGCGGAACATGTCGCGCACGCCTGGATGCGCGAGGTCGAACGTCAGCCGATAGCGCATCTTCAGCGCCACCAGACCGGGAACACACACGGCGAACTGCAGCGCCGCGCCGGCCACCACGCCCCAGGTTGGCCCCATGATGCCGAGCCCCCCGCCGAAGATGTGCGTACGCTGGTCCAGTTCCGTCGCGAGGATGCCGCCGATGAGGCTCGCGGTGTAGATCACCTGGCCGAGCGCGGGCAGCAGGAAGCGTTGCCGCGCCTGCAGCACGGCCACGCCCATCGTCGCGGCGCCCAGGAAGATCGGCTGCAACAGCATCACCTGCGTCAGCGTCACGATCTGCGGGCCGATGGGGGTGACGCCCCGCTGGGGTGTGAACTGCGTCGGCACCAGCAGGTGCAGGATGGGAGACGCGAAGACGATACAGATCCCCGCGAAGATCGTGAGCGCCAACGTGGCGATATTGAAGGCGGAGCTGGCGACGTGCCAGGCCGTGGAGCTATCTTTGCGCTTGATCAGATAATCGGTGAAGACGGGAATGAAGGCCGACGCCAGCGCGCCGCCGGCGACGATATTGAAAATCGTGTCGGGCAGCGTGAAGGCGTATGTATACGCGTCGGCCGCGGGGCTGACGCCGAAGGTGGCGGCGAAGAGCGAGGTGCGCAAGAGGCCGAGTATGCGGCTCACCATCATGGCCACCGACACGATGACGGTGGCGCGGGCCAGGTTGCCCGGCCGCAGCGCGCGCATACGCGTGGACAGCTGTTGGTCCGCCTCGACGTCGCCGGCTGGCGCAACGCTAGAGACAACTCCGCCGCCGGGTCCGCGGATTCCCTTGGGCGCGCTGATGCCGCGCCCCCAGGCGGACTCACCGGGCGTTAGCGGCACGACCGCGTTGAATTTGCCGGTACCGGTGAGATCATCCGAGCCGATGCCGCCGATCGACTCGTGTAGGGCGGATTCCCATTCCCACGAAGCATAGCCCGGCTCGTCTTCTTCCCACGGAGGCCGCTCGGCATCGTCGGGCCGCGAGCGCGGCGGTGCGGGCGGCCGCGCTCGTGGATATCCATACCCATTGCCGCCATTCTGGCCGCCGCTGTGACCGCTGCGTGCGTCTGAAGCGCCGTATTGGCTGACTGGGCTCATTGGTGGGTAGGGGCGCGACCCCGGCGGCTGGCCCACGGCCGGACTCGCCGGCCACTCCCCCGGCCGAGAGAAGCTCTCAGGCGCCGTTCCGGTACGGTCTCGCTCGAACGGTCCTCCGTCTGGCTGGCCTGACCCCATGCGTCTTCGCTCTCCTACGCGGCCGGCTGCCGCATTCCCACGCGCTCCCCGCGAGGCTCCTTCGCTCTCTCTGGCCCCCACGAGGGTGACCGCGTCCGCACCACGTCCGCGTACACACGCGGCGACACACGCGGCTAAACACGCGGCGTTGCCTCGCGCATCCTAGACCATCCGGCCAGCGCCGGAGCACTGGGCACGGGGCTGCTCGCCGCGCTACCAGTTGAGACGGTCGGTGCCATGATACCACTCGGCATGCCAGCGCACAACACAATGGCCCACTCGCACCAGACGTGCCGCAGCCAACCGGCAGTCCTGCCCTTGGGCACTCCTCCACCATCGTGCCCCTTGACACCACGAGAGTTTAGTGCTATACCATTCTCGTAGACTTCATTACCGGAAGCTATTGTCGATAATGAAGTGGCAAGTCCCATCCGAGCATGGGCCGCAGCAAACGCCTCCCGCCACGGATCGGCGGGCCTGGCAATTGAAAGAGGAGAGTGACATGGCTTGGGAGCTGGATCCCGCGCACACGCTGATTGAGTTTTCCGCGAAGCATATGATGATCACGACCGTCAAGGGCCGGTTCAACCTGTTCAACGGCCGTATCGACCTGGAAGAGGACAACCCCGCCGCCTCGGTGGTGGACGTCACGATTGACGCGGCCAGCCTCGACACCGGCCAGGCCCAACGCGACGCCCATCTGCGCTCCGCCGACTTTCTCGACGTGGAGCACTACCCGACGATCACCTTCACGAGCACGAAGGTCACGCCCCACGGCGAGGAGCGCGCGCGTGTGCTCGGAGATCTGACCATTCGCGGCGTTACCCACGAGGTGGAGCTGGACGTAACCCGCGAAGGACGCTCGCGCAGCATGCAGGGCCATCGCCTGGACGCCTATACCCTCAGCGGCACGATCAGCCGCAAGCAGTGGGGCCTCGAGTGGAATGTGGCCCTGGAGACCGGCGGTTGGCTGGTCGGCGACACCGTGAAGATCGCCATCGAGGCCGAGGTCGTCGAGAAGGCTGAGGAGCCGGCCCGCGCGTCATAGGTCACCCCTGCTCGTTCGTGTCTCGTTCGTGTCTCGTTCCTGTCTCGCTCATGCCCCCTTCCCACGGACGCTGGGAAGGGGGTTCTTGTTTCCGTGCTACACCAGATGCTCCCATGGGCTCGTCTCCCAGTCGTCGTGGGCCCCAGGCTGGGGCAGCCAGGGCGGCAGCGGAAGGAGCAGTCGCGCCGAGAGCGCGCAGACGTACGGCTCATAGCTGCGGCGCAGGTCGGCCAGGCGCCGGTCGGCATCCTCTCCAGCGCGCAGCGGCACGCCAGCCTGCAGCAAAATGGCCCGCGCCTTCTCCAGGTCGGCGGGTGGGAGTCGCTCCGGCGGCGCGATGGTGTCGGGCCGGGCGCTGAGCACCTGGCTAAGATCTACGGTGGCGTGTCGCGCCATCGCGAAGGTGAGGCGGGCACGCTTAGGAGGCGCATCCTCGATGCCCACCATCATGAGCGCGCAGACGTCGAGGATGGCGGTGAGGGCGGTCAGCCACGATTGATTCTCGTGATGCGAGCGGAAATAGGCCAGTGAGGGATAGGATAGATGGCTCTCCAGCAGCTCCGCGGACCACTGCTCCCACTCGTGCAACAGCTGGCCGAGCGCTTCGGCGTCGGGCGACTTGCCATGCCGGCGCAGCAGCTCCACCGCGCTCGGCGGCGAGCCGGCGCGCGCATCCAGCAGGGAGATGTTGGTCTCGCGCCGCGCGACGGCCTGATAGAGTACCGGCAGGTAGCTGATGACCAGCGCCAGGAACGCGAAGCCCGTGCCCGCCTCGATCACCGTGACCACCCGCGCCGGACCATCCACCGGCACCACGTCGCCAAGCCCAAGCGTGAAGAAGGTGGTCCCACTCATGTAGAGGTCCAGGCCGAAGCCAGAGCCGCCAAGCGGACTGGTGACGTGCGAGCCAAGCGCCCACTGCGCCAGCGCGAAGCCGACGATGAGCCATACCGCCCAGATGGCGAGCAGAGCGATCAACGCGAGCGGGCCATAGTAGCTGAGAAAGTCCTCGCGCCGGCTGTTGCGCAGGTGTCTGGCCATAGCCGCCCAGGGCGCCCAAGTGAGGCGATAGAAGAGGCGCGTCAGCCGCAGCCGGCGAATCACACGCCGAGGCAGGATGATGGTCTCGAACGCGTCCCACAGGGCACCACCTATGAGCAGAACCGCCCCGATCCACGCGAGGACAACCAATGCCATGATAGACGTTTCCTCGATCGCGCCCGGCCGTTCCATCCAGGCGGTGATGTAGTGTCCACTCGGCGCCGGCGTGATGTGCGCGCGTTCTGCGTGCGATGTGCATACGATGTGCACACGGCGACGTGCGATCGGTGCGCGCGAGGATGCTCCCACGCAGCGCGCCCACGGTCACAGAACCGATATATTGTACGTCGGCGTGGGCACACGTGGCGCATCCAGCCAGCCCGCCGCAACGGTTGATCTCGCCGGGCTGCCTACGCCGGCGAGGAGGTGCGCCAGATGTCGTGCCGGCGGATGTGAGCGGCGTCGAAGGCGTTGATGCGCGCGGCTACGTCGTCGGCGGGATCCTCCTCATCGCCACCGAGATCGACGAAGCCGGGCCACAGGTCCACGTCCGCTGCGCCAGCGATCACCACCGCCAGGCAGGCGTGACAGCGACGCGCGGCATCGTAGCGGAAGTGGCCGCCGCACGTACATGCCGTGAGCTGCTCCTCGACGGCGCGCAGCAAGACCGCCCGGTCCTGCTCTTCTCGCTCGGCGGGCATGGTGGCCGCGAGCGCCGCCACCATGGGATCCCCGAGCGTGACCTCAACGCGGTTCGCACACCGGTCGCAGTACAGCACAGCGTCGTCGTAGAACGGAGAATGATCGATGCGATAGAGATCTTCGGCGCAATGCGGGCAGGCGATATGCTCGGCGTGCAGCCAGTTCTCGTCGTCGGGAATATCCGCCATGCTGGCTCCGATCTGAATGGGAACGGCACGTGGGGAGAGAGGTCGGTCTGCATGATGCTGTGGAGGTGGATGAGGTTCTCCACAGACACACGCAAAGGCGTCACGCGCTATGCTCACCTTCTCTCAGATATACCATATCAATCTTATAAGTAAGAGATATCGCAGTAGACAGACGTAGGGGCTGTGGATAGTGGGGATAGCTCGGTCAGGCAGCGGGCACCACGTATCGGCAGGCCAGGCGGGGAGCGGGCCTGGGCGTCCACTGGCGCGACTCGCATGCGACGCTTGCGCGTGGAGAAGTGCCTCATCACCATGGTATAACCGCGGCCCTGATGTGGATGGGCGTGGACAACCCGACATCTCTGTCCACAGACGTCTCCACACGTCCACAGGCGCATCCACACGGCCGGTGGAAGGCGGTAGGTCTCTTCCCCCATCGTCCCCCGACTATGCGCCGCCTGTCCACAGGGTTATCCACGACTCGCGGGCGACGTCCACGCGTGCCGCCAGCCGTATGCCTGGGTTGTGCACGCGTTGTCCGCACAGATGTCCACAGAAACGTCCACCGAAGACTGCCGGCGCGCTGCCCTGAGACGGTGCTGATATAGACGATTCGGCGGGCAGCGAGCAGCGCTAGCGCACGCTCACGGCGCGCCGCCTTGCCCAGACGCTCAAGAGCGCCGGACGCAGACGGGGCATGCCGGTCACGACGAGCCCAGACACCAGCAGGACGAGCAACGGCTCGATGGGAGCGCGGAAACGCATGGTGCTGTAGAACACCATGTTCTGGAGCACCGCGATGGCGAGCATGAGGTAAACCGGCAGCAGCGCCTGACTCCACCGGCGCCGGGTGAGGACGAGCGCGACAGCCGCCAGGACGAACACCGGGATAGACTCCAGGAAGATCAGCCCCCACACCACGTAGGACGACACACGGTTGGGCGCCTCTTCGATAGGCAGACCATGCGCGTAGGTGTACGGCCACCACATGTTGATGAGGTGCAGTCCCCACAGGTAGGGCACGGCTTCCAGATGCGAGCCCATCCACTGCAGCGCCCGCACGGTGTACTGCCGGTCGGTCTCGGGCGTGTAGCGCAGATTGTCATGGTTCATCGTGCCGGGAGGCGGCCGCCAGTAGCCCCGCTCACCAAGAGGGCCAAAGGTGACGATATCGTTGTACGCGCCGATCATGACCTCGCCCAGGCCCGTTTCGACTGGGATGAAAGCGTGCGCCACCGCATAGTTTCGGTACGTCCACGGTGCGACGAGCACGACCGCGATCGCCATGCTCAACAGCGTATTCCGGACCACGTCCCGCCACGGCCGTTTCTGGGCCCAGATCATGACGGCCGCCCACACGACGAGTACCCCGAGCAGCACCACGCCGTTGGGGCGTGTCAGGCTGGCTGCCCCAACACACAGGCCACACAGGATCGCCCAGCGGCGCCGGCCAATGGCTTGCCAGGCGCCGCGCCATGTGCTGCTCCCAGCGGGTCTCTCCGGGCTCGGTCTCTCCGGGCTCGGTTTCTCGGGGGAGCCGGCGCGCTGGAGCCGGTAGAGAGCGTAGGTGAAGCCTGTGACGCAGAAGGTGTAGAGCGATTCGGTGTACAGCCAGCCATCATAGAGGAAGAGCCCTGTATAGGTGGCGGCGATGACCCCGGCGACGGCGGCCGCGCGCTGGCCAAAGAGGTCGCGGGCAAAGCGGTACACAATCAGGCAGGTTCCGGAGCCAAGCACACAAAGAAAGAGGCGAGCGTAGAAGTCGTTCTGACCGGCCAGCGAGTAGATCAGGCTCATGATCCAGGGCCAGAGTGGCGCCCGGGCGACGGTCAGGTGCGAGCTGAAAAGACAATAACAATGCCGGTTCAGCAGATTGCGAGCGATGAAGTCATACAACGCAGCGTCATAGGTTGGCTGGTATGACCGCGCGGCGGTGAGATTGTAGACCAGGCGCACGACCAGAGCCAGCGCGAAGACGCCGACGACGCGCACCGATTCCCGGCGCGGGTACACCACTCCCCACGCTCTCCTGCCCCTCCAGCGTTGCGCCGTCATCAGCCGCGCCTCACCTCCTCGCCCGGGTTCGTCTCCGTGGCAGCCCTCGTCCCTCCGGCGCTGCCACTTCAATGATACGCTCCAGACGCAACTCGTGCCGCTCTGCTGCTCCTCCTTCGCCGCATCACGCGCGTCGGCGACCAGGCTCGTCCATGCGGTCCACATATCCAGAGGCTGGTCAAACGGACATCCGTGTATCATCCGCCCTTGACAAACTAATATCATTAGCTATAATACTACTATCGTTAGTGTGACTGAGTCGGAGCAACGCGAAAGGGAAGCTCTCATGGAAACGCGCTATCTCGACGTGCCGGGCGGACGCCTGGCGTATGACGTCGTGGGCAATGGCCCGCTGGTGGTGTGTGCGCCTGGTATGGGTGATGTGCGCGGCGAGTATCGTTTCCTCACGCGCCAGCTGGCAGCCGCCGGGTACCGTGTGGCGACGCTCGATGTGCGCGGCCACGGCGAGACGAGCGTGGGCTGGCCTGACTACTCCGTCGCGGCCATCGGGGCGGATATGCTCGCCCTGGTGCGCGCGCTCGGTGGCGGCCCCGCCGTGCTCATCGGCACCTCGATGGCCGGCGGCGCTGCCGTGTGGGCAGCGGCCGAAGCGCCTGAGACGATCGCCGCCGTCGTGCTGATCAATCCCTTCGTCCGCGACGGCTCCGGCCCAGCGTGGCAGGAATTGCTGACTCGACTGCTCTTTGGCGTTCTCTTCACCCAGCCCTGGGGGCCATCGCTCTGGACGCGCTACATCACCTCGCTCTATCCCACCGCGCGCCCTGACGATTTCGTCGAGTATCTGCGGCGGCTGAAAGCCAATCTGCGCGAGCCAGGCCGGTTCGCGGCGCTGCGGCGCATGGCCTTCGCCTCCAAGGCGGCCTCAGGGGCGCGGCTCGGGCGTGTCCGGGCACCGGCGCTGGTGGTCATGGGCAGCAAAGACCGCGATTTCAAGGATCCCGCGGGCGAGGGGCGGCGCGTCGCGACAGACCTCCAGGGAACCTCGGCCACGGTGCGCCTGATCGACGGCGCGGGCCACTATCCGCATGCCGAGATGCCCGAGCCGACGGCTGCTGAGATCGTCGCGTTCCTCAGCGGCGTCCAGAGTCTTCGGGAGGGTGCCGTGCATGGGGCGTAAAGGTCCGCGGCCAGGCCTGGACGAGGCGGCCGTGCTGCGTGCCGCCGCGGCGCTGGTGGACGCCGAGGGGCTCGACGCGCTGCATCTCGGGCGCCTCGCCGATGCGCTGGACGTGCGCGCGCCTTCACTCTACAACCACGTCGCCGGGCTGGAAGGCATTCGTCGCGGGCTCGCGCTGATGGGGGTGTGTGAGCTGCGCGACCGCCTGGCGCGAGCGGCTATCGGCAAGAGTGGCGAGGAGGCTCTCTACGCCATCGCCGATGCCTATCGCCAGCTCGCCAAGGAACATCCAGGGCTGTACGCGGCCAGTCTGCGTGCGCCGGACCCCGACGACACCGCGCTCACCGCGGCGGCGGCCGACGTCCTGGCCATCATCCATGCGGTCCTGGCGCCGTACGGGCTGCAGCACGAGGCGGAGGTGCATGCCATCCGCGCCTTCCGCAGCGTCGCCCATGGATTCGTCTCGCTCGAAGTCGCCGGCGCTTTCGGCATGCCCGTAGCCCTCGACGAGAGCTATCGCGTGCTCGTGCGGCTGCTGCTGCTCGGGCTGCGGCGGCAATCCCCTGGCGACGCCAGCGCTCCCGCGTAGCGCCCCGCTCCCGCGCTCGCCAGCATCACGCCGCC
>CAYQFU010000022.1:0-16112 GCA_964416775.1 uncultured Ktedonobacterales bacterium | reverse complement strand
CAGCGCGAGACCAGCGCTCCACAGCGCCAGCGTATTCAAGCGTTTCATCCTGAAGCCCAGCAAGTGCACGCTGCCGTACGTCTCTTCCGTCCGCGTGCGCTGCGTGAGACAGATCACGGCGCCGAGCATGGGGCCCAGCAGAAAATAGAGCCACATGAGTGCGAAGCCCACTGGCAGTTGGACCGCTGCCGGCGCGCCGAGATTGGCGTCGAGGTTGCTCCCCGTGGCGGCGTGGACGATCGCCAGCGCCGTCAGGACGAGTGCGACCAGGAGGGTGGGGAGGGAAAGCGCGAAGCTCACGATCGGCACGAAGTATCCGCGCGCTGAGGGAAATGCGGCCTGTCCAGGACGGTCTTGTAGCACTGTCTCCCCCCCCCTCCCCGCATGGTGCCAGGCCTGCCGGCCGTTAGTGCCGAACAGGTGCTTTCCGTTGTCTCCGCTGGGACGTCACTATATGCCAACCTGGCGACCATGACCAGTCTGTTGGCCCGTTCGGTTCACCAGCAAATCGCACGTCTACGCGATGTCTGGCCGCACAGGACCGGCGGATGCAGACGTAAAGAGATTCCTTTGGCCACGGCACTTACCCACATTTCCCACCACTTATCCACACACTTATCCACACCCCCTCATCCACTTTTGCCCTCCATAGCAATCGCCCGGCCATGCGAGGACTTATGCACATTGGAAGGGAGTTGTCCACACTTTTGGCGGGTTTATCCACGTCACCGCCTGCTTTTGCGGCTCTGGCAATGGGCCGCTGCTAGCAGTCGGATCAACCCTTCTGAGGCCGATTGGAACCAGCATCGTGCCACGGTGCCGACATATCCACAGGTGGTGTGTGGAAAAGGTGCAGGGGTGTGGAAAAGCCGCGGGTGTCAGATGCGGTGGGCGTGTCATGAACGTCACGACGCCTCCACCTCTGCTTCCAGCGTGAATGGCGCTGGCGCCCGTCCCAGTGCCACGCGCACCACCGTCTCGTAGCGGCGCGGCGACACACGCCACCCCCGCGCCGCGTCAGCATTGTCCCCGCTTGCCGGAAGGGCGTTCCCCTGCAGCGTGACGCCCTTCACCTGCCAGTGCACGCGCGGGGCGGGCGCCGGCAGGTGCAGCTCGACGATCCAGCTGTGAGGGCCTGGATCGTACTCGCCGATCGGTGCCTCCGCGCGCACCTCCACGCGGCCAGGCGCGTGGCTCGCGCTGAAGCGCGTGCGCCGAGACGCGCCGGAGCGGTAGGCGTTGGTGTGGCCGTCGTCCTGGTACAGCTCGCCCTGCGCATGGCTGCCCGGCTCGCCCAGGTAGCACGCCAGCGTGATCGGATCCCACGGACGCTCGCCGGTGTAACGCATGATCGGCCCGCTCGGGACGATAGACCCCTCGCGAACGAAGAGCGGCAGTACGTCGAGCGGCGCGTCCACATCCGCCCGCGCTGGGCCGGAGTAGCGCTGTCCGGTCCAGTAATCCACCCAGGTGCCCGCGGGAAAGTAGACCGTGCGACTGCCGCGCCGCTCCTCGACGACGGGCGCGACGAGCAGCGCATCGCCGGCCAGGAACTCGTCGTCCACGGCCGCCGCCGTCCTGTCGTCCGGAAACGCATAGGCCAGCGCTCGCGCGATGGGCGCACCCTCCGCGGCCGCGCGCTCAAAGGTCGTGTAGAGGTACGGCAGCAGCTGGTACCGCAGCTCGATCGCCGCCCGGCAGAATGCCTCGTACGGCTGGCCGAAGGCCCACGGCTCCTGTGGATGCGAGTGCTGCGTGCTGTGGTTGCGAAAGAACGGCAGCAGTGCGCCGAGCTGGGTGAAGCGCGTCAGCAGCTCGCCCGTCGCGTCGCCCCAGAAGCCACCCACATCCGCCCCTACGAAGGGCACCCCCGAGAGGCCCAGGCCGAGACACATGCGCAGGGCAAGCCGCAGGTGAGGCCAGATGCTCGTGTTGTCTCCCGTCCACACGGCCGCGTAGCGCTGCAGGCCGGCGGTCCCAGAGCGCGTGAGCACGAACGGGCGCTCGCCGGAGCGCAGCCGCTCCAGCCCCTCGCGCGTGGCACGCGCCATCTGCATGCCATAGGCATTGTGGAAGGCCCTATGCTCCAGTGGCGGGCCGTCCTCCCCACCGGCCAGATGCCGCGCCGAGGGGTCGAGCGTCAGGTGTCCCACGCTGCGGCCCGGGGTGACGAAGTTGGCGAGCGACGGCTCGTTCATGTCATCCCAGATGCCCGCCACCCCGGCATCCAGCAGCACGCGATGGCGCTCGCCCCACCACGCGCGCACCTCCGCCCGGCTGAAGTCGGGGAAGACACACTGTCCCGGCCAGACGAAGCCAGTGCAGTGCTGACCGTCGGGCATGCGGCAGAAGTAGTCGCGCGCGAGACCCTCGGCGAAGGTGACATCGGTAGGGTCCACCTTGATGCCCGGGTCGGTGATGGTCACGACGCGGAACCCCTGCTCGCGCAGGTCGTCCACCAGGCGCGCCGGATCGGGAAAGCGGCGTGGACTCCAGGTAAAGTCTCGGTAGCCGTCCATGTAATCGATGTCCAGATAGAGCACGTCGCAGGGAATCTCGCGGGCGCGGAGCTCACTCGCGATGGCGCGCAGCTGCTCCTCCGGGAAGTAGCTCCAGCGGCTCTGCTGGTAGCCGAGCGACCAGAGCGGCGGCAATGGCATGCGTCCGGTGAGGTCGGTGTAGCGGGCGAGGACGGCGGCGGGAGTCGGACCAGCGAAGACGTAGTACGTGAGATCGCCGCCCTCGGCTCCGAAGGCCAGCTGCTCGGGATGTGTGGCGCCAGCGTCGAGTGTGCCCTGCCCGGCTGAATCCATGAAGACGCCATAGGCCCGGCCGTCGCGCAGTCCCAGCCAGAAGGGGATGTTGACGTACATGTTGTCGTTGATATCGCCGTGCGGCGACTGCGGATCGACGTTGAAAAATGTGACGATGCGTCCGCGCTTGTCCAGGGCGTCGGTGCGCTCGCCCGCGCCCAGCACGCGCTCGCCGGCGGGCAGCAGCTTGTGGCAGCGCACGGCCGCGCCGGCGCGGCCCATGCCCATCTCGGGATCGTCCGCGGCGAAGGGCTGGCCGTCGGGCCAGTGGAAGGCGACGCGGAAGGGATGGGTGGCGACGTCCACCGTGAGGGCGCCGGTGGTGAGCATCAGGCCACCAGCGCGCTGGTGCATCTCCACCGGCACCGGCACCGGCGGCCACTCGCTCCTGACGACCGACCACGAGTGTGCCGGCACGCAACCGGCCGGCAGCAGCCGCACGCGCACGAGATCGCTCGCGAGCACGTCCAGCTCCACGCGTGCGCCGTCCTCGGCACGGAAGCGCCACGCCCCCGCCAGCGCACCGTCGGCGCGCGGCTCGCTCTCGACGGCGCCAATCGGCTGGTAGTCGTTCCGCTCTGCCACCCTGCTCCTCCTCGTGCTCGCGCGATGTGCCCGATTGGCGTTCGCTGGCGTACCAATGCGGCTACTTCCCCTGATCGTGCAGGCATATTAAAGCATATGGGCCAGAAAGCCCCTCGGCTTTAGCCAGGGGATGATACCAAATCCGGTTGAACCGTTGCGTTCGCGCCGGGCGGGCGTCCACCGGACGCACCTACGCAAAGCGGAAGCAATCACCAGCATCTGGTATGAATGGCCCTCTCGTCTTGCAGACGGTGTTGTTTTGCGGCATCAGACCAACCTGGACTACACACATGAACAACACAGCGTCCACCTGGTGGTATACCACATCATTTGGTGCCCCAAGCGGCAGCGGAAGGTGCTGGTGGGGCCAGTGCATGACCGCCTGAAGCAGATCATCGGAGAGGTGGCGGCGGACCATGACTGGGAGATCATCCGGCTGGCCATCCAGCCCGATCATGTCCATCGGTTCATCCGCGCCAATCCCTACACGCTACCCTTAGACATTCCGCGGCTCATCAAGGGGCGCAGCGCCCATGACGTGCGGCAAGAGTTCCCGCACCTGCTCACACTGCCGTCCTTGTGGACGCGCGCGTTCTTCTTGAGCACGGCGGGCACTGTGAGCCAGGAGATCATCCAGAAGTACATTGAGCGGCCATCCAAGACGTGAGGCGAGCATGAGCACGTGCACGACCACGGTGCAGGTGCGGTTGTATCCCATGCCAGCACAAGCCGCCATCCTGCGTGCCCACTGTCGAGAGTACATGCCGCCGTAGCGTGAGGCTCTGACGGCGGATGGGCCGCCTGAGACGGCCCCGAGCTGTGAAGCGTTGATCCCGAAGGCGAAAGCCACTGAAGGGGAGCGGAGCAGAACCTCCCGGATTCATCCAGGAGAGTCTCAGGGCACGATGGACCAGTGCGAGGGCAGCTCGTATTTGAGCAGGTGGATGCTGAGAAACCGGCCGTTGTGGTAGTTGACTTCGCCCGCGCGCGCCAGCGGCTCGTAGGTGTTCTGGATTTGCACGATGCGCCGATTGATGAGATTGTAGAGGACCACGCCCGCGCGCACGGGATCGAGGCTGGCCTGGCGCGTAACGTCGTCGAGCACACGAAAGACGGGCATGTCGCGCGGTGGGAGCGTGGCCAGCAGACCGTGAATGATGTGCAGGTTGCCGGGGCCATTGTGCCGGTCGAAGATCTCCAACCCTTCGAGCACGCGATCGCGCAGGCCCCGGTCGAAGCGCTGAGAGGCGAGCAACAGCTCATCCAGTGCGGGAGGGTCTCCGGCGCATGCCGCCGTCAGGGCGAGCGCGGCGGAGCTATGCGCCACGAAGCTGACCGCGCCGCTGGGATCCACCACCGTCAGACGCATCACATCCACGAGTCACTCCTTTGCCAGCTGCCAGCTGGCGGCCGCGAACCAGACCGGGCATGCGCGAGTCTCAGCCACGGTACGCCCTCATTATATCGCGCGCGTACACCTCATCCGGACGGGCGCCCACGCGTCCATCCCGCACGTCGTGTCATGCCGCGTACCAGGCACCTCCCGCGTCATCGTCATCGTCATCGTGGTTCTTCGCTGCGTCTGCTCCAGACACCCCCATCTCCTGTCCGTCTCGCCCCACTGTCTCACCGTGTTCCTCTATGTTCCGTCATGCAACGTCGGGTTGGTTGTGTGTCCTCTATGAAACGCCATGTTGCTTCCATGCCCGCCGTGTTGCTCTGTGATGCCACACGCTGTGCGGGTCGTCGCCCAGTCACACGGCATCTCCACAGACTGGGATATTCGGGGGAGCCTATTGTGGCCAAATGGGCGCAATCCACGTGTGATACCCAAGGCAGACGGACAGCGGTGCTTGACTTGGGCGGCCGGGTTGCCGTATACTTTGCGAGACAGGCAAACGGCCTGGTAGCGGTGCCCTTTCGCCGTAGGACGCGGGGGCGCCAGCGGCATGTGTTCGCGTGTGCTCGTAGGTGGTCCAGGGGGAATCCCTGGGGATAGCGTTCCATGCGTCCGTAGCTCCCGCAGGGAAGCACATGGATGATTGCGTGCTCCGCATGGGCGTCGAAGGCCCGACGTTCGCAGACCTGGAAATGCCCGATCATCGCCGGGGCGGCAGAGTCTCTCGCGGCAGGATGTGTTCGCGCGAGAGGTGCACAGCGGCATGCCACGGGTCGCCAGCAACGCGCTGAGCGGCTCGGCAGCTTGTCGTGGCCCATACACGGGCGAGCTCGTGCGGAGTGCGTACGTTTGGTGGCCGCACCCGACGACGTTGGACGTTGGACGACGTGTTATGGGAGGTTCGGCATGGTCGAAAGCGATGTCAAAACGACGCCGATGACCACCTCCGAAGCCGGACGCAAGGGTGGCAGTGCCGTGCGCGACAAGTACGGCGAGGACTACTACCGGCGTATCGGCAAGATCGGGGGAACGGCGCTCAAGGACAAGCGGGGCAGCGACTATTACCGCTCGATCGCTAAGAAGGGCGGGCGCGCCAACGTGGACAAGTATGGCTCCGAGCACTTCTCCCAGATGGGCAAGAAGGGCGGCAACGCCACCAAGCAGCGCCAGCCATCGGACTTTTACAGCCGTATCGGCAAGCTCGGAGGCGCGGCCAAGCGCCATCGCAAGACCCCAACGACTTGATCGCGCGTGGCTGAGTCTGAGCCAATCTCTGAGCCACTCTCACTCAGCCTGATCCACACGCCATCCGAGTAGGCGACGGCGCGGTCGCGAGGACGGTTCGGATGGTCCACGAGCCGGAGCGCTCCGCGCGCAGGATGCGCGCCATGCCTCACTGGCCTCACGAGGAGCTCGCCGCCGCGGTCCCGGCGGACCACCCACGCCGTGGCCCCGGGCTCCTCCGCCCCTACCGGGTTCGCGATCCGCCGCGTGTGCGCACGCATGCCCGCCAATCGGCCCATCCGGAGCGATTGTGCGGGCGGACGTCACATAGCGCACGTACCGGGGACGCTAGCTGGCAGGCTCGCCGCTTTCAGAGGTGCCAGCCGCCGCGGCCGGCGTCGCCGCCATGCGCGCCATGCCCTCCGCGATGAGCTTGGGCACCTGCGCCTCCGCCGCCTGGCGGGCCACCCGCAGCGCGCTCTTGATCGCTTTTGGCCCCGAGCGCCCGTGCGACACGATGGAGACGCCATTGACGCCGAGCAGCGGCACCCCGCCGTACTCCTCGTAGTCGAACTCGCGCCGCACCCGGCCGAATGCCGGCAGCGCGAGGGCAGCGCCGAGCATGGTGATAGGATTGGCCTTGAGCGCCGAGCGAATGCTATCCAGCAGCACCCTACTCAGCCCCTCGCTGACTTTCAGCAGCACGTTGCCCACGAAGCCGTCGCAGACGATCACGTCCACCGACCCCGCATTGACGTCGCGTCCCTCCACATTCCCGATGAAGTTGAGCCTGGCGGGGCCCGCGGCGGCCTTGAGCAGCTGGTGCGCCTCCTGCACCAGCTGGTCGCCCTTGGTCTCTTCCTCACCGTTGGCCAGCAGGCCCACGCGCGGGTTGGCGACGCGGAAGACCTTCTCCATGTAAATCGAGCCCATGAGGGCAAACTGGACGAGATACGTAGGGCGTGAGTCCGTGTTGGCGCCGATATCGATCACGAGCGTACGCTTGCCCCCAGCGGCGGGGAACATGCCGCCGAGCGCGGGGCGATCGATGCCGGGGATGCGGCGCAGGGTGAAGAGGGAGGCGGCGAGCATGGCGCCACTGTTGCCGGCGGAGACGGCCGCGATGGCCCGCCCGTCGCGCACCAGCTCCAGGGCGACGGTCATCGAGTTGCGGCGCTTGCTGCGCACGGCCTCCGCGGGATGCTCGTCCATCCCGATGACCTGGTCGGCGTGGACGATCTCCAGATCGAGGCCGGTCGTGTTGTGGTGAGCCAGCTCCGCGCGGACCGTGGCTTCTGGTCCCACCAGCACGACGCCGATGCCCAGCTCGCGGGCAGCCTCCACCGCGCCCTGGACGATCTGGCCAGGCGCATTGTCGCCGCCCATCGCGTCCAGCGCGATGCGCGCGCCCACGCGCGGCGTCGTGTGCCCGCCCGATGCCGCCGCTGCCGCCATCCCCATCTCCTCCCCCTCACTCACCGCGCAACCCCCTGTGGCTCGCCGATCGTATCCTTGATGAGCTTGACGAGCACTTCCAGATCGAACGGCTTGGTGACGACGGTGACGACGCCCCACTGCCGCAGCTCGTTCTCCTCGCGCTTGGCATCGATGTCGGCGGTGACGATGATGACGGGGATGTGGCTGGTGTCCTCGTTCATATTGATGATCCGCAGCTCGTCGCGCCCGTTGAGATAGGGCATGAGCAGATCGAGCAGGATCAGGTCGGGCTTGTGCTCGCGTACGGCGTCGAAGAAGCGCAGACTTTCGGTCGTCTTGGCGGTGTCATAGCCTTCCTGGTCGAGAGCGGTCGTGAGCAGGTCGGCGATGGCACGGTCGTCGTCGGCGATGAGGATACGCTTGGCCATGAGGATACCGTCCTTTATGGGTCTCTCCGCCGTCAGGAGCACGGATGCCCTGGGGCGCGTTGAGCCGGCGCGTGTGCGACCCACGCAAAGCCATGCCCGCAAATGCGATGCCGCGTATGCGAGCGGCCGCGGCACGGACTGGCGTGAGGCGTGCCGGCGCGGGGAACGCACCGGCATTGTACCGCGAGAAGGTGGGCAAGCGTCACCTGGTGGCCCATTAGTCGTGTTGAGATTGAGTAGAGCGAGCGGTTTGGCTCCCGCACGCCAGCGGCTGGGCTGATGCCAGGCGTGCGCTGCCGCGCTCTTGACGCGTGCGCGGCCGTGCGGTATGCTGAGGGCGCCCGGAGGCTCGCGCGCTGCGAGCGCGCGGGATCTAGGCGGGTAGCTCAATTAGGCAGAGCAGCGGTCTCCAAAACCGCAGGTTGCAGGTTCGATTCCTGTCCCGCCTGCCCAGCATTCCAGGGGTCTCGGAACAACGAGGCTCCTTTTTCTTTTGGTAGTGCCCCCAATTCTGCCCCCAATTGACGCAAAACGAGCTTCATTTTCCTGGGTTTGTGGCAGGCGAGCTGGCAACTATCTGCATGATGCGCTCAAACGCTTCCACGTTCCCCATGGCATCGTTTACAGGGTTATGATCGTGAGGTGTCACTCTAAAGCGCTTCCACGACTGGGTGTCGCTCCAATCGCGTTGCAGACCCGCCCAGAAGTCGCTGATACGTCGTGCAGAGTGGCCGAACGGGTTATCCATGCCAGCGGCGTCAAAGGCGGCATTAATCCATTGGAAGTCATAGGCGGGGTTGTCACTCACGAATATGGGACGGTCCTTGCCGAGTGTTCTGAGCCATTGGTCGAAGTCGGTCATTACCCGGTCAAGCGGCTTAACAAGATTCCCCGTTATCACACTTACTGCGGGATTGTCGTCAGCAGGTCGGCTCTCCCAGATCACACCATGAAATGTCTGGCGCGTCTTGTAGTCGACAGCCCCGAACTCTGTCATGGTGCCGTTGATGGGGCTACGGCCGGTTGCCTCAACATCAACGAATATCCACTTGCTCATCTCTAACCTCCTATTACATTACTTGGTTCAAATACATTTTACATTACTTGGTTCAAATACATTTCCGAACAGCCGCTCCATCGCATCTCTTGCCGGATGGCGCATTTCCGCCAGGATATGGCTGTAGGTCGAGAGTGTAAAGGCGACTGACGCATGACCGAGCATCTCGGACACCACAAGCGGCTGGACGCCTTCGAGAAGTAGTAGGGTGGCCGCTGTGTGTCTCAGGTCGTGCGGCCGGATGTAGGGCAGTCCCGCTTTCTGCAGCATGGGGATGTACTGCTGCTTACGCCAGCCAGTTGGTCTGGGAGTACGGTGTGCCAGTCGAGGTGCAGAACACCAGATGGTTGGGGTTCCAGCCAGCGCCGTGCTGGAGCCGTTCCACCGTCTGGTTGACATGGTGACGCCTGAGCGATTCGACGGCTACGGACGTGAGCGGGATCGTCCGGCGTGAATGGGGCGTCTTGGGTGTGCCGAGCGACTGATGGCCGTGCACGTCTTTCAGGGCCGAGGTAATTTGCATCTCCCCACGGTCTAGGTCGAGCGCCGACCAGCGCAAGCCTAAGAGTTCACCGAGGCGGCAGGCGGATGTCAGCATCAGCACATATGGTTCTCGACGGTGCCGGACAGGTCTGGGCCATGAACAGCATCAACTTCATGGGTGGCTGGACACAGGAGACTTCAAGTAGCACCACTACGATCACGGCTATCGCAGCTGGTGATAACAGCCTGCAAATGGTGTTGGATAACACCGGTAAGGTGTCGGCGATGTATGGCAGTCACTACTTGGGAACGTGGACCGCAGAGACAGCCTCAGGTGCCGGCGAGGTAGCCATCGCTGCGGGTAGCAACGGCCTCCAGATGCTGCTCGACAGCCACCGCCAAGTCTGGGCGCAGAATGGCACCGCCCTCAGTAGTAGCTGGAGTAGCTGGACGCAGGAAACGCCTTCGGGTGAAGCCGCAGTTAGTGCTGGCTAGATCCCGGCGTTACCGGCAGGTGCCGGAATGCGCCCCGCCACGTTCTAGCTCAAACTGCACGAGGCAGGATCGCCCATCTCCACGACCTGCCAGATGCCATCAGCTTCGGGAGCCAGGGTGAACGCTCGGGTGTCGGTGCCAGCCACTGTGCCCGGTGAGGAGACAGAGGCGAACTCATACGCGATGCACGCCGTGAGCTGCGTATCGTCCTGGCTTTGGATCTGCGAGTCCGTAGCGTCCAGCAGCACATAGGTGCCGAAAAACCGATCGTCATAGAAGTCCTGTGCCAGCGCGACGATCGTATCGATGTCGGGTGGCGGTGGGGCGGTGGGAGCTGCGGGGGCGGTTGGTACTGCCGTGGGCGTGGGAACGTGGATATTGGTCGGCATCGGGAAGGGTGTGCCAGTTGGTGTCGGCGAGCGCTACTTCCCCGGCGAAGAGTTTGCGTCGGATTGGTCGGTCTACGAGCGGGCGGCACAGATCATGATTGCCAGTACTGCGACGTCGAGGTGGTCCTCACCACGTACGGGGGGAAGCACGGCCCCGCCTCGCCCGACGTGGACCACATCATGCAGCGCATGGCCGCGGAGGCACGGCAGGTCGCCTGAGCGTGTCTGGTCTGTGGCTTGGCCAGTGCCGCCTACTGGGACGACGTCGACACGCGGGGCAATCACGGCTTACGGGCCATCCTTGGCGAGACGCGCCCGGATCGGACGTAGGTGACTGCCGGTAAGCCTGCTGTCGACCGGGCGGAGGTGGCGCGCGGCGCCGGGATGCAGATGCAGTGGGATGCGAGCGGGGGAACCGGCCCTGGTCCGCATCCTCGGCAGGTACGGTCGGCTGCCTCCTGGCCGTGGGAGCAAGCCGCGGTTCGGGGCCATGCTACCCCCTGTCCTCCAGAAGTGAAACGCCCGCTCGAGCCCCATGGGAGCAACGTCAGCCTGCAATCCAAAGCTCGAGCATGGCTCGGCCAGATTGTCGAGACTCGGCAGTGCTGCCACGAGGAGACACCGTTTGACAGAGCCATAGTTGTCAGCTACAGTAAAGCGACCCCCCAACGTGAGGTGATAGATACGCCTGGTTCGAATCCAGGGTTGGGAGCCAAGCATACGCGCTTTCCAGTCGGGAGGGGTACGCGCTTGGTGAAAGGTACCGATGAACGTTACTGTGTCGCGGTTGACTGCCCGCGATCTATCAAAGCTCAAAGCGCTTAATGACCTATTTGGGGTCGTCTTCAACGATCCTGCTAGCTACCTTAGCAACCAGCCGAGTGACGACTATTTGAAGCGTTTTCTGGCGGCGCGCAATCACATTGTGCTCGTCGCCGAGCGTGACGGTCGCGTCGTTGGTGGCCTAGTAGCCTACTGCCTGATGAAATTTGAACGCGAGCGCACAGAAATCTACCTGTATGATTTAGCGGTCGCCGAGGCGTTGCGCCGACACGGTATCGGCCGAAAGCTGGTCGACGAGCTCCGGCGAGTCGCGAAAGTGCTGGGGGCATATATCGTGTTCGTCCAAGCCGATGAGGGTGATGAGGCGGTTACGTTTTACGAAGCACTCCACCCAGCAGAAAATATCCAGACGCGGAACTTTGATTTCGAGACATAACACTGCCTGGCAGGCCGTGCCGCGCTGCGCGGTCGCCCTAACTCGTGGTGGACGGCGGTAGCGGGCGACTACGCGGTATCCAGATCATTAGACCAAGCCCTTGCCACCGGCCACGTGCTGCTGCACTTGGTGGGACACCGCCGCGATGAGCGGCGGGGCTTGCCGAACGGCCGCCGTGACGTCGTCCGGCTCCAGCGCTACATCATGCGCTTGCGCGGACGCCCCGACCTCGTGCGCCCAAATCGCCTCTGGCTCATCGGTGGTACTGACGAGGGACTGCGGGCAGTCGGGATTGTCGGCCAAGGCCCGGGCCGCCGCCAAGAGTATCGCGATGAGTTGGTCCCGCCTGCCGGGCTGGGCGGTAAATTTACCGGTGTATCCGTATCCCAGACGCCGATTCTACCAACCGCAACGACGCCCCAGCCAGGGCGCTGACCCTCGCGGGTGCGACTTGCGGCGGCGGCTGGCGGGGCCACCGTCTGATCGACTGGTGCGCCGATACCGCGTGCAGCTATGTGGGGGCTCTCTGCCTGCCCGGGCCCCGGCGGCGCCCGCCTGCATTCATGCCGCGACCACCGCTGCACCTTGCGCTCCCGCAGCGCTGCTTGAAGCTGCGTAGTGCGATGCCGTAGCGCCGAGCGAGGACGTGCTTCGGTGTCCCGGCCTTGAACGCCATGATACGGTCGGCGGTGTCCTCGTTGCTCAATCGGTCACAGACCAGAGCGGCGCAGATACTGAAGAGGTAGGCGGCTCGGCACGCGGTGACCGCGTTCAGGACTCGTCAGCACTGTCAGCTGACCTGCTACACTGCTTCCGTTGCACCTGAGACGACGTCGTGGTGGCGCAATACTACCTTGACCTCAAGAAAGCGGTCCTGGCGCTGGAAGCACAGCTGTATGGGTAACGGTACCAACAGTTAGGCTATCCGACAACCGTCTTGTACGCTTCAGGGTCGGTGGCGCCTTCCGTGGAAATCACCACGACGTGTGCGTCTGGCGTGAGCCCCAGCAACTGCCGATGCTTCTCGTTGTCGGGACTGGTCAGCAGCGCCAGCAGCCCGGCCAGCCCCGCGGAGCCTGTTTCACCCGAGACGACACCCGCTTTTGCCAGCTCGCGCATTGACTCGCGTGCCCACTCGTCGTTGATGGCAACGAACACGTCGATGCCTTTGGATATGATCGGCCATGCGACCAGCGACGGAATCCCACAGCAGAGCCCAGCCATGATGGAGTGGTGCGGGCCAGGCACCTCGACGATATGGCCGGCTTGTGCTGACTCGAGGACGCAATCCGCGGCTAACGGTTCGACACCGACAATCCTTGGTTTATCAGCCAGTTCCGGTCGCCGGTAGTGCCAGACGACCGCGGTGGCGAGACCGCCAACACCCATTTGTGCGGTCGCCAGGTCGACCCGCGTATCGCCAGCTTCGGCAAGTTGCTCGTCGAGCTCACGGAGGATGGTGGTGTAGCCCTCCATAATCCAGCGGGGTACTTCGGTGTAGCCCTCCCACGCCGTGTCGGAGATGACCAATGCACGGTCGGACGCCAGGGTGGCTGACTGCGCGACGGCGTCATCGTAACTCCCGTTGACGACGGTGACGGCCGCGCCTTCACCTTTGATGGCATCAATGCGTGCCTGGGTCATGTCCTGTGGGACAAGGATATGCGCCGCAACGCCGAGGAGCGTGGCCATCCGGGCGACGGCGCGACCGTGATTGCCATCAGTGGCGGCCACCAGCGTCAGTGGCTTGAGTGGCGTAAACCGGTCGCGTAGATCGTCGAACGTGTTCCACGGCGCAATGCTGCCTCCGAGCTGCTTGAGGAGCGCGCGGTAGACGGCCCACGAGGCACCGAGAAACTTGAAAGCCGGCAAGCCGAATCGGCTCGACTCGTCTTTGACCCAGACTTTGCCGACACCCAGTGTGGCGGCAATCGTCGGGGCATCAATGAGCGGCGATCGCTCGTAGCCCGGGAGTTTCTTGTGGAAGTCAAACGCGTCGCTGCTCGGGAATGCTCCGTCCAGGTTTACAGTAGCATGTGGGTTCGCGAAGACCTTGGTATCGTTCGGCATCGTCTCTGGTTCCTCTGCATTGGTGATATGAGCGGATTATATCAGGCGAGTGGACTGGTGTTCATAGCAAGGATAGGGAACGCCACTCGCCGCAAGAGGCCGCGGGGCGATCGGACGAGCTCATGACGCCTGGATATCATGCCCCGATCGCCGTTTCACCCCCTGCTCCTACAGCAGGTTCTGGCTGCGCATACATGTTCAGTTGCGGTCAAGCTGACTCCTAACCAGTCTCTTATGATCACCTGCCTAGCAACACGCCGGCAAACAGTCGACCTCATCAAACAGGCACTGAAAGCCGACGAGCAACCTGCAGCTGGCGGGTGACATCACTGGCGACCATATGGCTGATATCAGCTACTTCTACAGCACAGGAGCCAATTGCGGCACGTGGGAGGCTGGTACGTCGTCCGGTTCGGGCTTCTGGACACCCACCTAGTGGGCCTACAACGAAGGTTGCGGCGGGACGACCCAATTCATCGCTGACGTCACCGGTGATGGGAACGCCGATGTCGTGACCTACTGGGAGAATGCCGGCGCCACGCCGGCCGGCACGTGGAGCGTCGGTGCCTCCTCAGGTTCGGGCTTCTATGGGCCGCCGAACCAGTGGATCAACGGGTTTGGGGATAACTACAATTAGCGAGGATACCAGCACAGGAAAGGCCGGCTTGACCCGGACATAACGGAACCCGACGCGCTCGTGGACCTGCTCCGGCCCTATCCGGCAGAGATGCAGGGCCGCGCATACGTAAGCGGAGAGAGCTATCGGTACCTGGGTCGGCAGTACCGTGTGAAGGTCCAACGCGGGGAACCGACTGGTGTACGGCTGCAGCGCGATCTACTGCAGGTCACGGTGCCCATGTACGCCGGTGCCGACGAGGTGGGCGTGCTGTCGAGGCCTGGTATCGCGCGCGGGCCAAAGAGGTATTCCGCGACGAGCTTGACGCCTGCGTTGCGCGCTTGGCTGCGTTAGACATCCCTCACCCGCCGCTGGCAGTGCGGCGGATGAAGACGCGCTGGGATAGCTGCAGCCGTGCGGGGGAGATCCGGCTCAACCCACGGCTGATCCAGGCGCCGCGGGCCTGCATCGATTACGTCATCATCCACGAGTTCTGCCACCTGCAGGAGCACAACCACGGCAAGCGCTACTACGCGCTGCTCGATCGGGCCCTACCCGAGTGGCGGGAGCTGCGCCAGAAGTTGAACAGTACCGAGTTCCAGTGACCGCAATCCCGTCAACGCAGGTAGGACAAACACCCCACGAATTTCTGTAGCGTAGTTCAGCTTGTATACTACTGGTATCGGCAGGGCCAGGCGCGCGCCGGCCAGTGCCAAGGTTCCCCGTATCTGCGTTGAAGAGGAACAGATGACTCGACATGGCGATTAAAGAGGAGGCAACATGGAGATAACTCACGTCAACCCAGACTCAATGCACAAGAACCCGGCTTATTCGCAGGCGGTGATGGTAGCTGATGCGAAGAAGATTGTCTACATTGGGGAGCAGAACGGGGTAGATGCTAGTGGAGTTGTGGTAGGAGATGATCTCGAATCGCAGACCGAGCAGGCATATAAAACGTTTTGGAGGTGTTAAGATCAGTTGGAGCAACCCAAGAGAATGTGGTTAAGCAAACAATACTCATTGCCAAGGGCCAAGACATACGATCGGGCTATGTCGCGGCGCAGAGAATATGGGGAGCGCATCCCACAGCCATAACTGTCCATATCGTAGACGGATTTGGCATCCTGGGTGCACTCGTCGGAATTGAGGCAGTGTGTGCGCTTGGAGAATAGCGGCATGACAAAGGTTTATCTTGCCCTCCTTCGTGGTATCAACGTTGGCGGCAAAAACAAAGTACCGATGGCGGAGCTGAAGGCATGCTTTGAGGAGCTGGGCTATGAGAGCGTACAAACGTATATTGCAAGCGGCAATGTGGTATTTGGGTCAAATAAGAGTTCCGCAGAGCTGACTGAGGAGATCCAGGAAACGTTACCTAAGAAATTCAAATTGGACAGCGAGCTAATAGCGATTTTGGTACTTTCACACGATCAGCTACAGCAAGTCATTAACCAAGCTCCGAAAGGCTTCGGTACTGAGCCTGGTAAATATCACTCAGATGCCATTTTCTTGATGGGTATCCCCTCAGATGATGCTATCAAAATATTTCACCCCAGAGAAGGCGTTGATAAAGTCTGGCCAGGAGATTTGGCTATCTACTCTCAGCGTCTCTCTGCTCTGCGTACTAAGAGCCGCCTTTCTCAAATATTCTCAAGCCCTCTCTATAAACATATGACCATCCGCAACTGGAGTACTACAGCAAGACTTTTAGAGTTGATGAATGCTACAGGCAGGTTGCGTTATAACATCGACCCTCAACTGTGACGATGGGATCTACAGACCGAGTGAGTGGGTTTCAACGGACCAGTTTTGTCGCTAGGATCGTGTGGTGATTCTCGATCAGCCGTGGAAGGTGTGCCGCGCACATGATCGGGTACTCAAGCTCCAGGCCGTCCGCAGT
>CAYQFU010000021.1:23385-37712 GCA_964416775.1 uncultured Ktedonobacterales bacterium | reverse complement strand
GCCAGGAGGATGGAACGCCAGATGCTTCCCGACGATCTCCCACGCACCGCCGCATCCAACGCTGGCTCACCCGACTCCACCGACGAGCGCATCATCCGCGCCTACTTGCGTCTCGCCGTCGAGCGCGGCTTCGTCGGCACAACCACGCGCGCGGTGGCCGAGGCCGCCGGCGTCAACGAGGTGACGATCTTCCGCCGCTTCGGCGACAAAGTGTCACTCATGCGCGCGCTCTACGAGCGGCTCGATCCCGAACCCATGTTCGCCGCCTATCCGCTCGCCATCGACGCCTCCACGCCCGCCCTGGCCCAGGAGGGACTGCTGTGCTGTCTGCGCTTCATGCGCGACGCCATGTGGGAGCGGCGCGAGATGCTCCAGTTGGGCCTCAGCGAGACGTGGCGCCATCCCGAGCTGGGCGCCATGATGGGCAAAGCGCCTGCTGCCGCGCGCGCCCTATTGGAGCGGGCGCTGACCCAGGCTCAGCCCGCGTTCCGTCCGGATGTGGACCTCCACACCACCACTTTGAGCCTGATGGGCCTGCTCCTCCTCACCGTCGTCTGGCAGTCCCGCGGCTGGCTGCGCTTCGAGCCCGCCGAATGGGACGCGACGCTGGCCGCCGCCATCCGTCCACTCTTCCCACCCGGCGCTTCGACCTGACTGCCCGCGACACTCGCTGTCCCCACCAGGCCGGCACCTATGGCACCACAGAAAGCGAGATAGCTGATGAGCGAGCAAACACTCGATCCGACTCCCGGTGGCGCCTCCGCCGCCATTTCCAGTCCTGACAGTGCCCCAGCCATTCTGCTCCGCGGCGTCGTCAAGCGCTTCGGCGCCTTCACCGCCTTGGACCGCCTCTCTCTCTCAGTCGAGCGCGGCGAGATCTTCGGTCTGCTCGGCCCCAATGGCTCCGGGAAAACCACCACGGTCAACATCATCAGCGGTCTCTCCGCCCCGACCGCGGGCGAGGTCCGCGTGCTCGGCTACGACATCACACGCGACGCACGTGCCGTGCGCGCCGGGCTGGGCGTCATCCCTCAGGAAACCGCCCTGTACGAAGAGCTGAGCGCCTGGCGCAACATGGTCTTTCATGCCGAGCTCTACAACGTGCCCCCGCGCGAGCGCGACCAGCGCATCGCCGACCTCCTCCAGCTCGTCCAGCTCCACGACCGCCGCGCCAGCCGCGTCAGCACCTTCTCCGGCGGCATGAAGCGCCGCCTGGCCCTCGCCCGCGCGCTGCTCCACGACCCCCAGCTGATGTACCTCGACGAGCCGACCCTCGGCGTGGACGTGCAGAGCCGCCGCGCGCTCTGGGACTACATCCTTCAGCTCAAAGCCCGAGGCAAAACCATCCTCCTCACCACCAACTACCTCGAAGAAGCCAACGCTCTCTGCGACCGGCTGGCGATTCTGGACCACGGCAAGCTCCTCGCTTTGGATACCCCCTCCCGCCTCCGCCTCGCCTACGGCGCCACCATCCTCGAGGTCGAGTCCGACCCGCCGCCCACCACCGACCTCCTCCAACAGCTTCGTGACCTGGACGGCGTGACGGCGGCGACGGTGGACGGTGCGACGCTCAAAGTGACCATGGGCACGACGACTACCGCGACCGGCCGCGTCCTCACGTTGCTCGCTCAGCGGGGCGAGCTCCGTTCAGTCACCCAGCGCGAACCCAATCTCGACGAGGTCTTCCTGAGCCTGACCGGCAGCGCCCTGCGCGACTGAGTGTCGGCACCGTGCCAAGGAGCAAAGTCATGAGCCTGCGTCAGGATCTGCGCGTCATCCGCGCGGTCGCCGTCAAGGATATCCAGAGCTCCCTGACCGAGCGCGCCTTCACCATCATGAGCATCATTGTCCCCATCAACTTTCTGCTGCTCTTCCTCCTCTTCGTGCTCACCGGTGGCCAGGCGCCCACCGCCGTCGTCATGGACGATCACGGCCCCTATGCCCAGCGGTTCGTCGCCGCCATGCGCGGCGCCCACTCCTTCATCATCCAGCAGGCGACCGCCGCCCAGGCCCAGAGCCTGATCCGCCAGGGCAAGATCGTCGCCATCATCACGATTCCCGCCACCTTCGACGCCGATCTCGCGTCCGGCCGCCAGGTGCGCCTCCCCGTCCTCGTCAACAACCTCAACGTGGACTTCACCAACGACATCCGCCGCGCCGTGCCTCTCTCCATCACGTCGTTCTACGCCTCCGCCTTTCCCAACCAGGTGGTGATTCAGGCGCGCGAGGTGGACGTTCAGCCGCACGACACCGGCTATGTCCCGTATCTTTCGGTCAGCATTGTCGTCGTCGGCATCATGCTCGGCGGACTCCTCCAGGCCGGCACCAACGCCGCCCGCGAGTACGAGTCCGGCACGATCAAAGAGCTGCTGCTCGCGCCTGCCAGCCGCTGGGCCATCGAAGCCGGCAAGATGCTTGGCGCGCTCGCGCTGAACCTGCTCGCCTCCGTGCTCGTGCTGGCCGTCGTCGTCCTGCTCATCGGCGTCCACCCCGTCCACTGGGGCGAGGTGATTGGCTTCGCGCTGCTCACCATGGTCATCTTCGTCGCCGTTGGCACCCTCGTCGGCACCCTCGTGCACCGCCAGCAGGCCGTGATCCCGCTGAGCCTCGGCGTAACCCTGCCGATCTTCTTCTTGAGCGGCGCCTTCGGCCCGGTCACGTGGGGCAGCCCCGTCGTCGCCTTCATCGGCCAGTTGATGCCCGTCTACTATGCCATCGCCGTCTTCCAGCACGCCTTCCACGGCTTCGACACCACGGCCACCTCCGTCGTCGCCAACGCCATCGTGCTCGCTGCTTTCGCGGTCGCTGCCCTGGTCGCCAGCGCGCTCGTGCTGCGCCGTGTTCGCCTCGCGCACTGAAAGGAGCACTCCCTCATGGGCAACCTCAGCATCGCCGGCGAGTGGCAGGCCGTCTGGTCCATCATCCGCAAGGACTTCGGCGTGTGGCTGCGCCAGCCCTCGGCCATCGCCGCCACCCTGTTACCGGCCATCGGGCTGATCATCGCCCTCTACTTCGGCGCCGCCGCCGTCGGTCGCAATCCCGTCGCGCTTGTCGCCGAAGGGTCCGGTCCACACACCCAGCAACTCGTGCGCATCCTCAAAAACGACGACGCCTTCATCGCCCATCCCATGTCCGCGACCCAGGCCAGCCTGGCGCTCCAACGCCTGGATGTGGACGCCGTGATCACGATCCCGTCTACCTTCGATGCCGCGTACGACGCCCACCAACCCGACCCGGTGACTATCAAGATCAACAACCTCAATCTCGATTTCACCAACGATCTCCGCCGCTCGCTCCCCGCCGCCATCACCCAGTACTACGCGCGGCAGAGCGCCAGCCCCGTTCACATCTACGTCCAGGAAGCCGACCTCCGCGCGCGCGACATCGGCCTGCTCCAGTTCGACCTCGTCCCCGACCTCGTGCTGCTGCTCACCATCGCGGGCGTCGTGAATGCGGGCCTGGCCACCGCCCGCGAGTGGGAAGACCAAACCGTGAAAGAGCTGCTGCTTGCTCCTCGCTCGCGCGCCACTATCATCGTGGGCAAGCTCCTCGCCGGCTGGTTCACCGTGCTGCTGGTTGGCGCCGTCGTGCTCGCCATCGGCGCGCTCACCGGCTATCTCCGTCCCAACGGCATCTACTGGGTGCCCACGCTCGGCGCCGTCCTGCTCATCGCCCTCGCCAGCACTGGCCTGGGCGTCGCCCTCGGCGCGCTCCTGCGCCGCTTCCAGCCGACCGCCGTCGTCAGCATCCTGCTCTCGTTCTATCTCTTCTTCCTCAGCGGCGGTATCGGCGTCGCCGCCTTCCTCCCCCAATGGGTACAGTCCGTCGCTGCCTTCACGCCCACCTTCTATGGCGTCCACGCCCTGCAAATGGCCGTCTTCTATGACTCCACCGACCAGCTCGGCCGCGATTTCACCGTTCTCGTGCTCACCGCCCTTGCCACCGTGCTCCTGGGCGCCTTCACACTCCGCCGCCGCGCCTACGCCTGACAGCGCACCCACGTCATTCGCGCGTTCGCCGCTAGGCCCGCGTCTGGGCGGTTGCGGCCAGCAGGGGGCATCGGAGACGTTCGGAGAGGAGCGGTACGACGGTTGACAGATACAGGAGATGCCCCTACTATTGATAGCGAGCTAGCGCACGGTCAGGGACTGGTGCTGCTCCCCCAGAGGCGTATGGTCGCCGTGAATCAGCATAAAGGACTACAATGTCAGCGCATGAATTGCCATCCGCGGTAGCCAGTGGCCGAGGCGTCAACCAGGCTCCGCGCTGGCTTCTCTGGCTTGGAGTGATCGCGCCCCTCCTCTTTGCTGCCGTGTTCACGATCGATGGAGCTGTGACCCACGGGTATTCGGCCTACAATGAGGCCATCAGCTACCTTGATCTCGGGTCGTACGGATGGGTGCAACGGGTCAACTTTATCCTGTTCGGCCTCCTGCTGATGCTATTTGCCATCGCCTACATCAAATACATGCCCCCCCTCCTCCAAGGTCGCTGGCTCTATGCGGCCGCCACGCTCCTGGTGCTCTCGGATCTCGGGTGGATCATGGGCGGCGTCTTCGTTCCCAATCCCTACCTGGCGCCCCAGAACAGCGGACAGGCGCTCCTCCATCAAGTCGCGTCGATCGTTGTGTTCTTGCCCTTCGCCTTCGCGAGCTTGGTCCAGGGCGTCAAGCTCCTCACGACCTCTGGTTGGCGGCGGCGCGTCTACGGCGCGTACTGCGTCCTCTTGGGTCTGATTCAAGCGTTCTTTCCCATCGCGACCACCGTGTACTTCTTCAACCCAGGGATCGTCGGAAACGTGAACTCGCCTGGGAGCGGCTTGTTCAACAGGCTCGCGCTCGCGATTGGCCCACTGTCGTGGTATGTGATACTCGGTGGTATCCTTCTGGTCCGGACCAAGACGCGCAAGTCGCTCTGACCGCAGGTCTACCTCCCGCGCGCACACCCAGGCCGCTCCTGAGCTTCCGTGATCCACATTTCGCACTTTCGCATCGCCCAATATCCGAATAGCGCAAGGCACATGAGGGCGGAAGCACCGAACGTAGGAAAGGCCAGCATTTGAAGCGACATACCTGTATTTCATGAGGGGCGGCTCGAAATGTGTCTCTCTTGGTTCCCGTCCAAGGGAGCGGTGCAGGGAACTTGCAGTCGAAGGCCACCCCCCGCTCGACTAGTCCTGGATTCTTGAGCCCGCTTCTCATATATCGCGTACAGGCGCATAAGGGGATTCGCGATGTTACAACTGACTTGGCCGCAGGTGCTGACGTTCCGGTTGCAGCGGCACTTTCTTGAAGAACGCGCCGCGCGTGGCAATCTTTTGGCGGTTGTGAGCCGGACTTGTGGCCTGCACGCGCAGGTCATGTCGTCGGCGGAACTGGCAGCTTGGGCGCGCATCGACGGACTGGACAGCGGCGATGTACGTGCAGCCCTCTGGAAGGAGCGGACTCTCGTCAAGATCTGGGCCATGCGCTGGACACTGCACCTGTTCTCGACAGTCGATTTCCCCATCTATCTGGCGGCTTTTCGTGCCTTCGGCCACTTCCGGAGCGAAAGATGGCTCAAGTCTTATGGAATCACGGCGGACGACATGAACGTGCTGTTGGATGGCTTTCGGGTCACGCTGACCGGCGACGGCCTGACGCGCGAACAACTGGCCGACGCAGTGGCCCAGCACACCGGACGGCCTTACCTGCGCGAAAAGCTGCTTGGCGGCTGGGGCACGCTGCTCAAGCCGGGCGCGTATCAGGGACATCTGGTGTTTGGCCCCAGCAGCGGCCAGAACGTGACCTTCGTCAGCCCGCGCCATTGGCTGGGCGGATTCCCGGAACTCGATACTGACGACGCCAGGCTGGAAACGGTGCGCCGCTACCTGTATGCCTATGGCCCTGCCACGCCGGGCGACTTCGGCAGTTGGTGGGGGGCTACACAGGCTGACTCCAGGAGGCTCTTTCGGGCGTTGGGCGACGAGCTGATCCCGGTATCCGTCGACGGCTGGGACGCCTGGGGGCTGCACGCCGACGCCGATGCCCTCCAGGCCATGAAGCCGAGCACGGCGGTTCGTCTGCTGCCGGGCTTTGATCCCTACACCGTCGGGTTGCGCCGTGAGCGTGAAGCTGCGCTGTCGGCCGAGCAGAAAGGGCGCGTTTTCAGTCAGCAGGGCTGGATTTCGGCGGTGGTGCTCGCCGGCGGATATGTTGTCGGTGTCTGGAGTTACAAGGTCAAGCAGGCGCATCTGGCCGTCACGGTGGAGCCGTTCGCACCGCTGTCGCCTGCCATCCGCGCCGGGATCGAACAGGAAGCCGCGCGCCTCGGCGTCTACTTGAACGCCGAGCCAGAGGTGAGGTTCGCGGATTGAAAGTGACTGTCAGTCAGCGATCAACTTTCAGCTTTCAGCGAACGACGTGTTTGAGTCCACAACTCACGGCCTCAGATGGCCAGGTCGTAGCATTTCTGACCATCCAGCCCCAGCAATCTGATCACCTGCTCATGGAGCGGCTCCAGGCCAGCGATTGCGTGCTGGAGCGGGAAGAAGCGGACCAGGCTAATCCCTTCGAAGCACTGGAATATCCAGCGCATTGTCGGTCGGTCTGTCGGCTGCTTGAGTGGACTGGGCACCGTCTGGCCCGTGGCTGCTAACTGCGTGTACGGTATGTGGGATGCGGCGGGCGGGCGCAGCGATTCACCCGCTTCTGAGAGAGCCATTGACACAGAATGGGCGCGGCTCTCACTCATCGAAAGCCGCGCCCATCCTACCCCGATATCTCGTCAGCGTGTCATCACCAGATTCAGCTGACCACTCTCCTCTTCCCGGTGTATCCTTCACCCAAATCCGCTACAACACCGTGTAACTCCGTGCTCCCTCCGTGTCCTCCGTGTCACTCCGTCCCCTCCTCAATGCTCCGGTGCCACGCCCTTGCTCGCCACCGGGGCCGCGTCCAGCGCCTTCGCGATGATCTCCGCGATGTCCTCGACGCCGAAGCGATCCTGCGCCTCCACGCCCTTGATCCCATCCTCGAACATCGTGATGCAGAACGGACACGCCGCAGCCAGCGCTTCGGCACCCGTCTGCAGCGCCTCTTCCACGCGCGTATTGTTGATGCGCTTGCCGATCTTCTCTTCCATCCACACACGCCCGCCACCACCGCCACAGCAGAACGACCGGTTGCGGTTGCGCCGCATCTCCGTCACCCCGTCCTGGTTGATGACGTTCAGCACGCGCCTCGGCTCGTCGTACACCTCGTTCCACCGCCCGATGAAGCATGGATCGTGGTACGTCAGCTTCCGCCTGTCGAAGCCTGCCGGCAGCTGGAGCTGTCCGGTGCTGATCAGCCGGTCGATGAACTGCGTGTGGTGCACCACTTCGTAGTTGCCGCCCAGCTGCGGATATTCATTCTTAATCGTGTTGAAGCAGTGCGGGCACGTCGCCACCACCGTCTTCACGTTGTACGCCCGGTTCGGATCAGCCCCCACGCCGGACGCCCCATGCGCCTGGCCAGTGGACTGCGCCTGCCCAGCCCCATCTGGCCCGGCTCCCTCCGCCGCCAGCGGCTTGCCCTTGTTGAACCCGTACCCGTCGAGCACTTCGATGTTCTGCTGCGCCAGCATCTGGTACAGGTACTCATTGCCGATCCGCCGGGCCGGATCGCCCGTGCAGCTCTCCTCTGGCCCCAAGATGCCGAATCTCACGCCTGCCGCCTGCATGATCTTCGCGAACGCTGTCGCCACCTTCCGGTTGCGCGCATCGAACGAACCCATGCATCCGACCCAGTACAACACCTCGACCTCTGGATCCTCGGCCAGCGTCTTGACCCCTATCGCTTGCGCCCATTCCGCCCGCGTGTCATTGTTGATCTCCCACGGGTTCTGGTTGCGCTCCAGGTTGTTGAACAGCGGCACCACTTCCTGTGGGAAGCTGCTCTCCTCCATCACCAGGTGACGCCGCATGTCGTCGATCTTCTGCACATGCTCGATGCTCACCGGGCAGATTTCCACGCATGCGCCGCAGTTCGTGCACGCCCAGAGCGACACCTCCTGGATGACGCCGCCCACCATGGGCTCGCGCTGCACGTCCGCAGCACTCTCGCGCGATCCGACCGCCATGCCGCCCGCGAGCGCGAACAGCTCTTCGCGCACGCCCAGAATGATCTCCTTCGGCCACAGCGGCTTGTCGGTCGCCAGTGCCGGACACATCGTGTTGCACCGCCCACATTCCGTGCAGGCGTATCCGTCCAGCAGTTGCTTCCAGGTGAACTGCGTCACCTTGCTGACGCCGTAATCCTCGCGCTCCTCCAGATTCTCGATTGGCTGCAGCGCACCCCGCGCACCAAAGTTCTTGAAGAACACGTTGAACGGCGTGGCCATCAGGTGCAGATGCTTCGAGAACGGAATATAGATCAAGAAGCTCAGCACCACCAGCACATTGCCCCACCAGAACACCCGCATCAGCGCCGTCGCGGCCGGCAAGGGAATCCCCGCCGTCTGCCCCGCGAAGAGCGCTCCCACCGGCGTCCATACCGCCGCTTGCGATGCCCGGTAGGCGAAGATCTCGTAGAGCGCCAGGGTGATGACCACCAGGAAGATCAGGCCCAGAATGATCAGCCCGTCCAATGGCGAGTGCTTCTGGCTTTGCAGCGCCTTCGGTCGCAGCACGAGCCGCCGGAACGCGAACTCGATCAGCGCCAGCAGCACCAGCCCCAGCATCACGTCCACCGCGATGGCGAACCCGTGGCTGTCCAGAATTGGCAGGTTGAGGTTGAACCCGTTGGCCCACAGCTCCAGCGCGTCCAGCTGCAGGATGATGAAGCCCCAGAACGTGAAAAAGTGCGCGATGCCCGGCAGCGGGTCACGCAATACGCCGCGCTGCCCCAGCACCATCAAGACGAAATATTGAATGCGCTCGCCCAGATGGTCGAACCGGTTCTCTGGCTGCCCCTTTAAGAGCGCCCGTACGAGACGATTGACGCGCCAGGCGAAGATGCCCCAGGCGATCAGCAGCACCGCCCCAAACACTATGCCGCCGGCGACTCCTCCGGTCGGCGCGATGACGGGATGGACCATAGCGGTCTCCTCCAAGCCAGAAAGGCCAAGTGCCAGAACGAGGAAGGGCGAGCGCAATCACCACGCCGCCCCTCCATATTCCTGACTCAGCCTTCGTTTGTCGCTACGTGCGCTCAGCCGCCGGCCTTGCGCTGCTTCACAGCCTCCGTCAGCTGCGGCACCACCACATTCAGGTCGCCCACAACGCCCAGGTCGCAGAAGCCAAAGATCGGCGCATCCTTGTCCTTGTTGATCGCGACGATCAGCGCGGCTGTCCCCATGCCAGCCTTGTGCTGCACGGCGCCAGAGATGCCACACGCGATGTATACCGTTGGCTTCACGGTCTTGCCCGTCTGACCCACCTGGTGCGCGTAGGGAATCCACCCGGCGTCTACCGCGGCGCGCGATGCCCCCACACTGGCTCCCAGCGCCTCCGCCAGCGCCTCGATCTGTGCGAACCCGGCTGGCCCGCCCAGACCACGTCCGCCCGAGACGATGATCTGCGCCTCTTCGAGCTTCGCCCGGCTCGCCGCCGGCACCCACCACTCGTGCCCATCCGGTGCCTTGCTCAGGTGCCCCGCCTCAGTCGCACCTTCCGTCCCAAACGGGCCAGAGAGCTTCGCGCCATTGGCCGGCGCGGCTGGCGCCGGCACCTGCTCGACCGTCGCCGTCCCGCCCACACGCTGCGTCGCGAACGCGTTCTGCCGAGCGCCCAGCAGGAACGTGCCCTCCCCCTGGAAGGCCTCTTTCACTGCCTGCGCTCCGCCGAAGGCCGGCACGGTCATCACGACGTTGCCGCCCTCCACCGCCACCTCGCTCACGTTATAGACCAGGCCCAGACCCAGCCGTGCCGCCAGCCGCGCCGCGATGTCGCGCCCGTAGTTCGTCGCGCCGAACAGCACCACCCGCGGCTGATGCTGCTGGATCAGCCCCGCCAGCGCCTCCACCTGCGGCTGCGCCAGGTACTGGTCGTACACGGCCCCCTCGGACGCATATACCGTCTGCACGCCGCAGCTGCCCAGCTCTTGCGCCGCCGCCTGCGTGTTCGTGCCGAGCACCACCGCCGCCGACTGCCCGCCCATAGCTGGCGCCAGCTCCGCGGCCTTGCTTGCCAGCTGCAGCGATACATTCGCCAGCCGGCCATTCGTCAGTTCGGCCAGAGCCCAGATATCATTCGCCATGCTTACAGCACCTTCTGCTCGACGAGAAACGCCACGATGCGCTGCGCCGCTCCATCGTTGCCCACGTAGACCTCGCCCTTGCGCTGCGTGGAGACCTTTTCCGCTCCCACCACGCGCTCCCGCGCTCCGGCTGCGCCCACCGTGCCCGGCTCCAGCCCAAGGTCCGCCAGCGACAGCGTGTCCACCGGCTTCTTCTTGGACTGCATGATGCCTTTCATCGACGGATAGCGCGGCTCATTGATGGCCTTCGTCACGCTCACCAGCGCCGGCAGCGGCGCCTCCGCGACGTTGTAGCCCACCTCGGCCTGCCGCTGCGCGCGCGCCGCGCCGCCCTCGACATCCAGCTTGGTCGCGAACGAGAGCAGTGGCGCGCCGAGAAACTCGGCCACCGCCGCCGGCACCACCCCGCCGTAGGCGTCCGCCGCCGCGCTGCCGAAGAGCGCCAGATCGTACCCGATCTTCTTCAGCGCCGCCGCCAGCGCACGCGCGGTCCCGATGGCGTCCGACCCACCCAGCGCCGGGTCTGTCACGAGCACACCTCGGTCGGCTCCCATGGCCAGCGCCTTGCGAATGGTGTCGGTCGCCGTGGCGGGGCCCATGCACAGCACCACCACTTCGCCGCCGTGCTTCTCCTGTTGACGCAACCCCTCTTCGATGGTGTACTCATCGAACGGGTTGATGATCGCGTCCTCTTTGCGCCGCTCCAGCCGCATATCCGGCCCAAAGCGCTTCTCTGCCGTTGTAGACGGCGTCTCTTTCATGCAGACGACGATATTCACCCAGCTTAACCTCCAGATCGCCGGTGGACGGCACCATCTACGGAAAACCGGTCACCGAGCCGTTCATCGCGAACAGCCGCCGACCTTGCCGCCCCCACGCACGCTAGGGACGTGCCGCCATGACAGTACCGCAAACAAGCGCGTCGCACCCTCAGAGTGTTAGCTGTGCGACGCGAACATCGATGCCAGTGGAGGGGGTGGCGTCGTCCACGGCAGCAGAGCACAGACCGAGCGTATACGTGCGGCGCCTGTGCTGGACCGGTGTGAGGCGAACGCCCTTGTTCCCTCGATAGGAGACCAGTGTGGATTGTACTTGCGGCAACGGCGGAGTGTCAACGTGTTGCTGGCTGACGCCCCGCGTCGCGCCCGCCAGCCCACCCTGGTCTGCGTGCTTAGCGCTGTAACCGGGAACGTTCACCGGGTGCACCTAAACTATCGAAGCGTACTTTTCCATTCGCCGGTAGGGGACATACAATACGAAAAACAGTATTCTGCTTCCATTAGATCTAGGTAAGGATCCAGGGTTATGAATGAGCCAGTAGCAGAATCGAACGGCCGTACTCGTCTGGCCTATATCCTCGGCGTTCCCCTCGCGCCCGATGTCGAACGCCAGTGGCCGCAGATGGGTGAAGTCGTACGCACTAGCAAGCTCATCGGCGAAGTCGAGGGCAACTTCCCCGAACTCACCCTCGAAGTCGGCCGCCGCCTGTATCTCGACGAGGACATCGTTGTGGTCGAGTGGACCTGCAACTACGGCGACGGCCGCCTGTATCGCAACGTCAGCATCGCGGAACTTCGAGACGGCAAGGCCATTCGCGTCACCGACTACTGGGGCGAACCAACGACGACGCCTGAATGGCGTCAGTCGATGACCGAACGGCTGGACATGCCCCCGGACGGAATTTGGCCCGACGCGCAGCACCTCAGCCACTACTGACGCCGGCCGACGAGCAGGACCGCGCCCAGGTCGCGGCACTGGCCCAGGCGCCGCAAGACGCGACCGGCGACGCGGTCGCTCTGGCCGACGTCGACCAGGGCTACACGGGCAACGTGCCGGCCGCCGATGCCCAGGCCCACGGCTTCGCACACGCCGTCGTCAAGCTGTCCGAGCCAAGCGCGGCTTCGCCTGGCCCCCCGTTTCCGCCGCCTGGCGCGCGACCACGAGCGCCTCGCGGCGACCTTGGCGACCTTGGCGACCTTGGCGGGGCTGCATTTCCTCGCCTTCGCCTGCCTCATGCTGCATCGCTTCACCTTATTGACGTTGAGTCTTTACCAGGCTCTAGTCTCGTAGAGGCTCGTCGAGGCTCGTCCGGCGAGGTAGCCGCGCCCACGTTCCGACGCGGATGGTCCCAGGCAGGAGCGCGGCGAGATCAGGCACCTGCCCTCGTCCAAACGGAAATGCGGATGGGGGCAGGTCGCCGCGTGTCATGCGTGTTCCCCACTGCACCAGCTTACCGGCGCGACCGAGTTGGGAGAGGTGGTGCTGGAGGTGGTCCTGTTCCTCGCGCGTCAGCCGACGATGCAAGAGACCCGTCCGCAGGCGCACGTGGTCAGGGTCGCCGTCGATCGTTTCCACCGACACCGGTTCCACCGTCACTGAGGGCGGGAGCACGGCGGTGACTTCTTTCACCGCATCACGGCGACAGTGCACGATGAAATCCAGGTCCACCGGCTCCATCGCATCCATCGCCGTCCGTGCCTCCTCGGGAGTCATGGGCATGGCGTGGCCTCCTTCTCCTGGCTCTGTTAGCTTCGCCCTGGACGGCTCTGCATTGCGACCACAATAGCATGCGCCCCTCTGCCAGCAACGGAAGGTAGTAGGTCGGCACGTTCCCCGCGCCGGCTCCCGTGATGGTATAGTCTCTCTGTGTCCCGCTGTGCTTGCCCAACCCACTCCGTCCGCCATCCCCTGAACATCCCCTGTAAGGAGCAGCGCCCATGCCGCCCATCGACCTCCGCAGCGACACCGTCACCCTGCCCACCCCCGCCATGCGCGAAGCCATGGCCCACGCCGAGGTCGGCGACGACGTCTATGGCGAAGATCCCACCATCAATCGCCTCGAAGACCTGGCAGCCGAGCGCCTCGGCACAGAGGCGGCCCTCTTCGTCGCCTCCGGCACCATGGGCAATGCCATCGCCATCCTCACCCACTGCCGCCGCGGCGAAGACGTCATCGTCGGCGACCGCAGCCATATCTGGCAGGCCGAGGTTGGCGGCGCCGCCCGCCTCAACGGCTGCACCCTCCGTCCCGTCTCCAACCTCTCCGACGGCACCCTCGATCGCGCTCAGCTCGAGCGCGCCTTCGCCAGCGCCGACATCCACGAAGCGCCCACGGGCCTCCTCTGCCTCGAAAATACCCAGAACATGTGCGGTGGTCGCGTCCTCAGCGCTGCCACACTCCGCGAGCTTGCCGCCCCTGCCCGTGAGCGGGGCATTCCCGTCCACCTCGACGGCGCCCGCATCTTCAACGCCGCCGTCGCTCTGGGCGTGTCCGCCGCCACCCTCGCTGCCGAGGCCGATTCCGTCATGTTCTGCCTCTCCAAGGGCCTGTCCGCTCCCGTCGGCTCGATGCTCTGCGGCACCCGCCCCTTCATCGCCCAGGCCCGCCGCATGCGCAAGCTCCTCGGCGGCGGCATGCGCCAGGCCGGCATTCTCGCTGCCGCCGGCATCCTGAGCCTTACCGAGATGGTAGACCGCCTCGCCGAAGACCACGCCAATGCCCGCCGGCTCGCCGCCGGTCTCGCGACCATCCCGGGACTCGAAGTCCGCCCCGATACCATCGACAGCAACATGGTCTTCTTCAGCGTCCTCGATGCGGACGGCCGGCCCACTGATACCGCCGCCTTCACCGCTGCCGCAGCGCAGGCCGGCGTGCTCATCTCCGGCGGCGGCGACCGCATCCGCGCCGTCACCCACTACGGCATCTCCGAGGCGGACGTAGACACCGCCGTCGCAACCTTTGCCCGCGTCGCCCGCGGCGTTGTCCCCGCCCAGAGAGGATAGTCATCGTGCCACTCGATCCTTACGGACCGCGCAAAGCCACCGGCAAACCCGACCTCAAGTCGCCCCGCAAAGGCCGCTGCGACGTCTGCGGCCAGCAGAAGACCATCTACCCCACGCGCGTCTACCCTGAAGACCGCCCCTGGGAGAATGCGGCCCTCTGCAGCGACTGCCTCAAGCGTCTGCAGGATGTCCAGATGTGGCCGCTCCCGTCCGCATAGTCGTCATGCTCCATTGGACCATAGTTCCACCAAACATCGGGGGTCAGCAGGCGCACGCTGCTCGCCTGAATCGTCGGGGCGCCTCCGGTGGGCGCCCGAGCCGCGGGGGC
>CAYQFU010000021.1:14085-23285 GCA_964416775.1 uncultured Ktedonobacterales bacterium | reverse complement strand
CCCCCTGGTCCGCGTACGTCCGGCAGTGGCCGGCGTCCAGCTATACTCACGACCGGCCGCCGCCAAACTCCCACCCAGGAGGACACCGATGAGCTACTATCCCAACTCCTACGCGCCCAGCGGAGCCTACGGCTTCCAGCTCGATGTGCCCGCGGTCATGCGCCGGGTGTATCTCTGGCTCACCATGGGCCTCGCCCTCGGCTTCGGCGTGGCTTTCGCCATTGGCCAGTTCGCCCTCAGCCAGATCCACTCCGGCCAACCGACTGCCGCCGCTGCCTTGCTCTTCAACCCGGTGCTCATCATCATCGCCATGATCGCCTACCTCGTGCTCGGGCTGGGCTTCTATCCCATCGTCCAGCGCGTGAGCCTAAACACCGGCCTGGTGCTCTACTTCGCGTTCACCGCCGTATTCGGCTTCCTCATCTCCGACATCTTCGTCGTTTACTCCACCACCAGCATCTGGTCCGCTTTCCTGGTCACGGCCGTCATGTTTGGCGCCATGACGCTCATCGGCTACACCACGGGCGTGGACCTCTCGCGGTTCGGCAGTATCCTCCTGATGGCCCTCATCGGCCTCATCGTCGCCAGCATCGCCAACTTCTTCCTCCACAATTCCGCCCTGTACTGGGTGGTGACCTACGCCGGCGTGCTCATCTTCGCCGGTCTCACCGCTTACGACACTCAGTGGATCAAGAAGCAGGCCGCGTCATTCTCCTCGATCGGTGGCGAACAAGCTATCGGCCGCATCGCGCTGATTGGCGCGTTCCATCTCTTCCTCGACTTCGTCAACCTGTTCCTGTTCCTGCTGCGCATCTTCGGTCGCGGCCGGAACTAGCTCGCCTCGAATACGCCTTTCTGTCGCGCCGACCAAACTGGGCAGCGAGCACTCCGCTCGCTGCCCATTTCACTTCCCACTGCGACGCGACATCCCCTATTCCGCAGCCATCGGTATGGGCAATTAAGGAAACGTCCTCTGTAATCCCAAATACACGCTGAGTCCGCATGAGACCGGGGCCAGGTGTCACCTGGCGTTTGATGGCTCTTCGGCAGGTCCTTCTCACGTGGCTCAGCGGCTGCCCACCAGCCGTGTGTCAGACACTGGCTTGTAACGCTGCGTCCAGGTCATCAAGGCCTCGAGGAGGTCGCGCAGACGTGCGCGGGTGTCTTCGTCAGTCAACTCCCCACGCGCATCGAACTTCTCCTGCGCATGGGCCACGAGGATCTCGGGGGGCGGCGGCATCACCCAGGTCTGCGTAAAGACAAATGTCTGACGGAGTTGGAGCTGCGCCCGTGCCGTGCCGGCCATGCCGGGCGAGGCTCCCATCAAAGCTGTTGGTTTACTTTGCAGCACCGAGCCCGCTGGGGGGCGGGAAAGCCAATCTATCGTGTTCTTGAGGACACCAGACACGCCATAGTTGTACTCGGGCACGGCGATCAGGAGCGCATCTGCCTCCCGCACGGCTGACTTGAGCTCGGCAACGGGCTGGGGATCCCCTTGCGCCTCCACATCGGCGTTGTAGAGCGGAATGGACGCCAGATCGCGAATCGTGATGGTCAGCCCACTGGGAGCCACGTCCTGGGCCGCTCGCAACAACCCACGATTATATGACAGTGCACGCAGACTGCCAGCGATGGCGACTACTCGGAGCGGAGGAAGGAGCGCTTGCATAAGGCTGTATCTTTCTTGCGCGGCCTACGCGTCTGCGAGAGGCCATATCCAGACGCTCGGTGCCGCGGTGGTCCGCCACGTCCCGTGTCACTGGCACAGCCTATGGCGCTTGATAGGTAATGGCGGGCAGGCAGCCGCGGCGGCGAGACGGATTCCCCAAGAACCCGTGTAGCCTCACAGAGAGTGTGTGCGCGGATGGCTTACATGCGCGCTACACGACGTGACGCCCTCCTCACAGCTTTTCTGAGCTCCGCACGTGAGATATCCATCTAACAACCGCTCAGTGCTCAACACGTCCTCGTGCGCACCCACCCATTGCCGCATGCATGCAGTGCCCCTGTCTACGCCGGCTGCCTGACACAAGAGCGCTCCCACCTTCGCATGCTTGACCGAATGCCAGGATAGACAGCCGACCTCATCTGGTGTATGATATTCGCCATACGAACAGGAAGCGGCCTGTTCGGAACTCAGTGCCTCCGCGGTCGTGTCACGAGGATTGAGCGCCTTCCCGTCTGCTCCGCGCTCCAGTCGACCGCGCCAGCGGACGCACCTATTCACCCTAGTGAGGAGCACCGCACACCAGGAGCAGCGCACACCTGACGTTCCTGGCCGCGCCGTTCGCCGGCCACAACACGATCCTTCAGTTTGTAAGGAGTCCCTGTTGAACAAGCACATACGTTGGGCGAAGTGGGGCCTCATCCCCCTCTGTCTCGTCGCCATCGCTGCCATTGTGGTTGGTAACAACCTGCATCCCTCCACTCCCAGGCGCTCGTTCGACGTCATGAGCGCACAGGAGGCCCGCGACCTCAAAGCCCAGCTGCTGACGGGCCATGTCGATGCCGATGCCATCCAGCGCCCCACGGCCAACCGGGAGGGCTCTCCGAGCACCGCCAATGACCAGTTCCTGCAGGAGCGCGTGTATCCCGCCACGGATGTGCCGGCCGCGGCATACAGCAACGGCTTCAATCAGTACAGTCTGATGAGCCAGGCTGGCGGTGGGTCGTTCGGCTGGAAAGAGCTCGGCCCACTGAACACTCCCAACGGGAGTGTCTGGGGCCCCGCGGCCGCTGGCACCATCTCAGGCCGCGCCACCGCCATCGCAGTGGACCCCTCGACCTGCTCCGCGGGCTCTTGCAAAACCATTTACCTTGGCACCGCGAACGGCGGCGTGTGGAAGTCCACTACCGGCGGCCACACCTGGGTGCCGCTGACGGAGCACCAATCTACGCTCGCCGTTGGCTCCATCGCCCTCGACCCGCATAACTCGCAGGTGATCTATATCGGCACCGGCGAGCCCAACAACGCCATTGACAACAATCGCGGCCAGGGTATCCTCAAGTCCACCGACGGCGGCCATACATGGACAACCCTTGGCTTCAACACATTTGTCAATCGCTCGGTCGCGGACCTCGTCGTCGACCCGTCCACGGGCACCATCTACGCCATCAGCTATCTCGCCCGCAGCGGCGGCGCCGGCACCACCTACGGCAGTAGCCTGAGCAACCCCTATCTGCCCGCCGTCGGCTTCTACCGCTCCACGGACGGCGGCAACACCTGGACGATGTCCAACCCAACTACCAGTTTCGTCAAAGACGCCACCGGCCGGACCGGGCCAACCAGCCTCGTTCGAGCATCCGACGGCTCCCTGTACCTCGGCGTCTATGCTCAGGGCCTGTACAAATCGGCCGATGGCGGCCAGTCCTGGACCGCCCTGACCAACGCCAGCGAGACCACGTTCGATCGCGTCACGCTCGCCGTCGCGCCGAGCAATCCCCGTATCGTCTACGCTGCCTACAGCCATGATATCGACGGCAACGGTGGCATGACCTTCTATACATCAAACGACGGCGGCGCCACCTGGACACATCGGACCAACACGCCGAGCGCGTGCACCGGCCAGTGCTGGTACGACATGCCGGTCGCCGTGTCCCAGACTGACCCCAGCACGGTGTACGTCGGCGGCATGTTCAATTACGCCGGCACCCAGGCGTGCCCGCCCACCTACCCCTACTCCACGAGCTGCAACACCGTCATCATGAAGTCCATCGACGGCGGCGCCACCTGGTCTGATATCGGCGACGACGCGACCGGCGTCAACGTCCACCCTGACGATCACGCCATTCTCGCCACCGCGCAGGGCGGCCTCTACACAGCCAACGATGGCGGACTCTACCACAGCGCGGATAACGGCGGCAGTTGGGAGTCGCTCAACAATGGCATCGGCAGCCTCCAGTTCCAGGGCGTGTCCGTCAATGCCAATGGTGACGTGTTTGGCGGCACCCAGGACAACGGCACGTGGATGCTCCGGAACAGCAGCACCAATGGCGCACACATCATGGGCGGCGACGGCGGCATGACCGCTGCCGATCCCAACAATCCGAACATCGCCTTCGACGAGTACTACGGCGCTCAGCTGCAGCGCTTCGACGCCACGACCGGCAGCCAGACCTGGATGGCCGGCTGGTGGTGCGACTATTTCTGCTTCGGCGGCGGCCTCTTCTACGAGCCGATGGCCCTTGGCAACAAGACCCCGACAGGGGCCAGCGCCTCGAACGATGTCTTCTCCGGCACCTATCGCCTCTGGCGCTCCGAGATGGGCGGCGGCACCGACGCCAACCATGACGGCGACGCCACCAACGATCCCGGCGACACTACCGACTTCGTGCCGATCACGCCCAACGTCGGCAGCATCTCGGCAATCGCCGTTTCGCCTGTCGATCCGAATGTCGTCGCCATCGCCACCAGCTCGGGCAGGATCTATTACACGACCAATGCGCTGGCACCGGTGAAGCTGGCCAACACCTGCGCGACCCACACCAACCCCAACACCGACTATGTCGCCGCGCTGTGCCAGTCCGCGGGCGTGAACCCCGCCTGGAGCGGCGCCCAGGTGTGCAGCCAGCCGTGGACGAACGCGTTCGACACGTCCTCCTTCTGCGACTACGTGAGCGGCGTCAACTGGACGCGGCTCGATGTGAGCGGCTCCGGTGCCAAGCAGCTGCCTGGCCGCTGGGTAAGCTCGCTCACGTTCGCCCCCGGCTCGACCACCAAGCTGTATACGACGTTCTCCGGCTTCGACGAAAACACACCTGGCTTCGCCGGCCACGTCTTCGTCACCACGAACGCCGGCGGCGCCAGCGGCACCACCTGGACCAACATCACCGGCTCAGGCACGGCCGCGATTCCTGACATTCCCGCCAACCGTGTGGTCGTCGCCGCCAATGGGCATATTGTCGTGGCCGCCGACATTGGCGTCTTCGTCAGCAAAGACGGTGGCAACAGCTGGCAGCGCGACGATTACACCCTGGCCAACTCCCCCGTATACGATCTCGCGCTCAGCCCGGACGGCCAGACGCTCTACGCCGCGACCCACGGCCGTGGCATCTGGCGCGCCAACGTGCCATAGCCGCATCCTGAGCTACTTCCCGTAGCCCATACTGAAGGGGTCGGACCTCCGTGTCTGGCCCCTTTCCTCTGCTCACCACATCCCTCACTCCATCCCCACCCTGCGCACCATCCCCACACTCCTCTATCCCCCCATTGTCTTCTCCCTCCTTCCTCGGCGTCGTCAGAGGCAGTCCTCCGTGTTCCCTCCGTGTAACTCCGTGTTCCCTCCGTTCCCTCCACTCTGCGCGAAGCAAGGTGCTCGCCCTCCACGTTGTTGCACCCACGGCATGGCTGCGATAATGAGGCGCACAGTCCCATTGCCGGGCGTACTCCGTCGTCATCTCACCCAGCATGCTCCGCGCGTCACTGCGCGCAGGCCCATGTCCATATGTCCATAGGAGGACGAAGATGTCCGTGAGCGTTCAGACCGAGAACCTGCTCATCGCCGGCCAACGCGTTCCCGCTGCCGACGGTCGCACCTACGACGTCGTCAATCCCGCCACCGGTGAAGTCCTCGCCACCGTTGCCGAAGCCGGGCTGGAAGACGTCGAGCGCGCCGTCTCCGCCGCCCGCCGCGCCTTCGACGATGGCCCCTGGCCTCGCTGGCCCGCCGGCCGCCGCACCAAAGTGATGCTCAAGGTCGCCAGCCTCATCAACGAGCGCACCAAACAGCTCGCCCAGCTCGAGTCCCAGAACGCCGGCAAGACCATCCGCGACGCGACCGCCGAGGTCAAAGGCGTCGCCATGTGCTTCGAATACTACGCGGGCGCCGCCACCAAGCTCATGGGCGACACCATCCCCGTCTACGCCTCTGGGCTCGACTTCACCCTCCGCGAGCCGGTCGGCGTCGCTGCCCAGATCATCCCCTGGAACTTCCCCATCGTCATGGCCGCCTGGAAGCTCGCCCCCGCCCTCGCCGCCGGCTGCACCCTCGTCATGAAGCCCGCCCGGCAGACTCCGCTCACCGCCCTGGCGCTCGGCCAGATTTGCGTCGAGGCTGGCGTCCCCGAAGGCGTCGTCAATATCCTCACGGGCTCCGGCCCCGTCATCGGCGCTGCCCTCGTCCGCCATCGGGGTGTCGACAAGGTCGCCTTTACCGGCTCCACCGAGGTCGGCCGCGAGCTCATGCGTATGGCCAGCGACAACATCACCCGCATCTCGCTCGAGCTCGGCGGCAAGTCAGCCAACATCATCTTCGATGACGCCGACCTGGACAAAGCCGTCGAGCTCGGCGTGCCCGCCATCTTCGCCAACTGCGGCCAGGATTGCACCGCGCGCTCGCGCATCCTCGTGCAGCGCGCCATCCTCGACGAGTTCACCGATCGTTTTGTCGCGCGTACCCGCAACCTGCGCGTCGGCAATCCCCTCGACCCCGCCACGGACGTCGGTGCCATCATCTCCCCTCAGCAGAAGGCCACCGTCCGCAAGTACATTGACATCGGCCAGGAGGAAGGTGCCCAGCTTGCCTATGGCGGCGCCGAACCCGATGACCCTGACCTCGCCCACGGCAATTTCCTGATCCCAGCCGTGCTCACTGGCGTCCGCAACGACATGCGCGTCGCCCAGGAGGAAATCTTCGGTCCCGTCGCGTCGATCATTCCGTTCGACACCGAGGACCAGGCCGTCGCCATCGCCAATGACAGCATCTACGGCCTCTCCGGCTCCATCTGGACGCGCGACCTCACGCGCGCCCTCAAGACCGCGCGTCGCGTCCGCACCGGCACCCTCAGCATCAACACCAACCACGGCATCCACATCGAAGCCCCTTTCGGCGGCTACCGTCAGTCCGGCCTCGGCCGCGAATTGGGCATGTATGGCCTCGAGCTCTACACCGAGGTAAAAAACTAATAAATCTATTTTTAATTGGTTTTTTTGTTAAATCCATTCACACACGCGGGGGGGGCGATTGGCTTTCGCGCCGCCCGGCGCACCAGCGCCCCTTCAACCGGATTCGATTTGACCCGGCGCCGCCTCCCCGCCCCCTTCCCATCCTTGTCAGCACAGCATCGAGGGTTGGGATTCCTCCGCTCCCCCCTTCCCGCCGCAGCGGGAAGAGGGCCGGCGAGTTAGGATGCTTACTCCGCCGCCACCGCCCGCGCGCTTTCGCCTCCCTCGGCTCCCACGCCGTCATCCGCGGCAGCAGCTGCACCCACCGGGCGGTACATGCCGGCATGATATCGTCGGATGCTCGGAAATACAACCGCGATCAGCCCGGTCGCGGCCATGCATGCCAGTCCACCAGTGAGCGCCGAAAGCTGCGGGGTGAGCGCCTTCGCCACCACCCCGGACTCGAACTGCCCCAGCGACGGCCCCCCGATGATGAACATCGCATTGGTCGCGCTCACCCGACCGCGAATCTCGTCGGGCGTCGCCAGCTGCACCACCGTATTCCGCAGCACCATGCTCACCAGGTCCGACGCGCCCGCCCCGGCGAGGAAGAGGAACGCCAGCCAGAATGGCCCCTGCCACGCGAACGCCCGCAACGGGCCCGTGGGCCACAGCGGCCCATTCGTCAAGCCGAACGCCACAATGCACGCACCCCACGCCGCCACGCCCAGCAGCACGCCCAGACCCTGCCGGCGCACGCGCATCAATCGTCCTGAAAACGCCGCACCCACCACCGCGCCCACTGCCCCCGCGGAAACGAGCGCACCCAACCCCGCCGACCCCACGCGCAGGATATCCCGCGCATAGATAGGCAGCAGCGCCGTCGGCGACCCAAAGAACATCGCGCAGAAGTCCAGCGCCATCAGCCCCAGCAACACCGGATGCGTGCGCAGATACGTGAATCCCTCCACCCACGCCGCGACACCCGCCCGCGCCCTCCGTACCGCCGGGCGGCTCGCCGGTCGCATCGCCAGCAGCGCCACGATGACCGCCATGAACGACACCACGTCCGCCAAATAGGTTCCCGTCAGGCCCACAACGGCGATCGCCGCGCCACCCAGAGCCGGCCCCACGATAGTGGCTGTGTTGAACAGCAGCGCGTTGAGGGAGAGAGCGGCCGGGAGCTCTTCCTCAGGCACCAATGCCGGAATCAGTGCCTGTCGCGACGGATAATCGAACGCGCTCGCCGCCGCCATCAGAAACGCAACCACATAGATCAATGGCAGCGAAGCGAATCCCAGTGCCGTCGCGCTCGCCAGCACCAGCGATCCACACGCCAGCACCGACTGCACCACCGTCAGCAGCCGGCGCCGGTCCACGGCGTCCGCTACTACCCCCGCCACCAGTGAGAATCCCATCAGCGCCGCCGCCTGGCTCAGCCCTAGAATGCCCAGTTGCAGCGGATCGCGGCGGCCGATGAGATACACCTGCCACGCCAGCGCCACCACCCGCATCTGCGACCCCGTCACCGAAACGAGCTGTCCCAGCCACAGCAGCCGGAAGTCTCGATAGCGCAGCGTGCGCCACGGCCCCTCGTGTGCCCACGTTCGCAATCTTCCCACGCGCGCCCTCACTCCACTGCCCAACTCACTTCAGCGGTCCCAATTGCACCAGACCGGTCCCAATCGCACCAGTCTTAGCGTACTGTCGTCCAACCGCCCGCTCTTACAGATGGTCTGCCCATTATCTCCCATCGCGGGCGCCATGTCATGCCCTCACCCAGGTCCCTCGCCGTTACCCAGGCACACCGCACTCGTTCTACTCCCCGGAAGGTTACGCCCGGTCGGCCATACGCGGACCGGATCCGCACTTTCACCCGGACCATGCGCAATCATCACAGGGTGTACCCACAGGAGCATGCATGAACGCCATCCGTGCGCTCTTGCTGGCATGGACGCGCCGCCTCAGGCTGGATGCGCTCAGCCGCCCCCGCCAGATCGTCCTTGCTGGCTTGTGCGCCCTCCTCGTGCTCACCGTCTGTGGCACTCTGCTGACCATCGAGCTGCTTCCCACCGCTGCGCCCACCATCGCCCACGTCGCCTCCCCAACCAGCACCTCGACTGCCACCAGCACCTCCACATCCACCGTCACGCCGAGCCCTACCGCCACGCGCACGGTGCCCCCTTCCAACGTTGTCAAGGTCGTTCCGACCACGCCCCCGCCACCCCCCGTGCCCACGGCCCCGCCTTCTACGCCCACCGTCACCTATTGCACGCCTACTCCCGCGCCCACGCCATCCCCGACCCCATCGCCCACC